>DATCRM010000042.1:0-10375 GCA_036568985.1 Lacunisphaera sp.
GAGAAGAGCCACGGTGGTGTCTTCTTTGGCGGCTGCCACGGGAGGTGTATCAGTTGACATGGAGCTAATGAGTTAAGGGTGGATATGCGTGCTGACAGCTTGGAACTTGGCGGTTTGAACCGCCGGCGTCAACGCCCCGTATGACACAACGCAGGTCCGGAAAGACGGCACGAGTTTGCCGCAGCTGCGCGAGAAACCCGTGACCACGCCACGGCAACCGTGCCGCTTCGCTCCAAGGCGGCTATTGCGAGCGTTGCCGCACGATGGCTCAGCTCCGCAAGGTGCCGGCGGACTTTTCCGCCAGGAACGACTCATAGGTTTGCTGCACGCCTTCCTTCAGGCCTACGCGAGCCTTCCAGCCGAGTGCGGACAGCCGCGAGACATCCATAAGCTTGCGGGGCGTGCCGTCCGGCTTGGTCGAATCCCAGGTAATGCGTCCTTTGAAGCCCGTGACCTCCGCGACCAGCTCCGTGAGCTCCTTGATCGTCACGTCCGTCCCGGTGCCGATGTTGATCAGATCGGGCGGATTGGACTGCTTCAGCAGAAAAGCGCAGGCGTCGGCCAGTTCGTCCACGTGGAGGAATTCGCGTTTCGGTGAACCGGTGCCCCAAGCGACGACTTCAGCGAGTCCCGCTTCTTTCGCCTCATGAAAGCGACGGACGAGCGCCGGGAGCACATGCGAGTTCTGCCGGTGGTAATTGTCGCCGGGACCGTAAAGATTGGTCGGCATGCCCGAGTGGTAGAGCACGCCGTACTGCTTGCGGTAATACTCGCAGAGCTTGAGGCCGGCGATCTTGGCAATGGCGTAGGCCTCGTTGGTCGGCTCCAGCGGACCGGTCAGCAAGCAGCTCTCGGGCATCGGCTGCGGGGACAATTTCGGATAGATGCACGAACTGCCCAGGAAGAGGAGGCGCTTCACCCCGGCTTGATAAGCGCCGTGGATGGTATTGGCCGCGATGGCGAGGTTATCGAAGAGAAACTCGGCCGGATACGTGTTGTTCGCGTGAATGCCGCCGACTTTGGCCGCGGCCATGAGGACCACGTCGGGCTTTTCCGCCGCGTAAAAGGCGGAGACCGCGGCCTGATTGGTCAGATCGAGCTCCTTGCGAGTGCGAAGCAGAAGTTTAACGCCCGGCTCGGTGCGGAAACGGCGCACGAGCGCGCCGCCCACCATCCCGTTGTGTCCGGCGATGAAAAGCTTCATGGCAAACACCCCCCAAGCGAGGGCGCAATCACCCCACCGGTCATCTTGAGCGGAGCGAAGGATCCACGGGGAATTTCGCACATGGTCATGCGCTTGGATTCTTCGCTCCGCTCAGAATGACCGGCTGGGTGAATTGAATCCGTGATCATCCGTGTTATCCGTGGTCAAAACTAGGCAAACGGCGCCTTGGTCGGCTGCGGCAGGCTCTCGATCTGCGCCTCGCGTTTGGCCAGTTCGAGATCCGACGCGGTCATGATCTTCACCAGCTCCTTGAACTTCACCTTCGGCTCCCAACCGAGCTGCTTCTTCGCCTTGGCGGGATTGCCAATCAGAAGGTCGACCTCGGCGGGGCGTTCGTAGCGCGCGTCGTACTTGACGTACTTCTCCCAGTCGAGGCCGAGCAGACCAAAGGTCTCCTGGATGAACTCCTTGACGGTGTGCGTCTCGTTGGTCGCGACCACGTAGTCATCGGGCTTCTCCTGCTGAAGCATGACCCACATCATTTCGACATATTCCTTGGCGTAACCCCAGTCGCGGCGGGCATCGAGGTTGCCCATGTAGAGCGACTCCTGGAGCCCCAGCTTGATGCGGGTGGCCGCGCGGGTGATTTTGCGGGTGACGAAGGTCTCGCCGCGACGCGGGCTCTCATGGTTAAAGAGAATGCCGCTCGAGGCGTGGAGATTATAGCTCTCGCGGTAATTCACCGTCAGCCAGTGCGCATACATCTTGGCGCAGCCGTAGGGAGAGCGCGGCCAGAAAGGTGTTTCCTCGGTCTGAGGCACCTGCTGAACCTTTCCAAACATCTCGGAGGACGACGCCTGGTAATAGCGGCACTTCTTCACGAGGCCGGCCTCGCGGATAGCTTCGAGAATGCGCACGGCGCCGAGACCGACGACATCACCGGTATATTCCGGAATGTCGAACGACACGCGGACGTGCGACTGCGCGCCGAGGTTATAGATTTCGTCGGGTTGGAGCTCGTAGAGCAGCTTGACCATCTGCACCGAGTCGGCGAGGTCGCCGTAGTGCAGGAAGAGTTTCACCCCATTGACGTGCGGATCCCGGTAAAGATGGTCGATCCGACTGGTGTTAAAGGTCGAGGCCCGGCGGATGATGCCGTGGACCTCGTAACCATTGGCGAGCAGCAACTCGGCGAGGTAGGAACCGTCCTGTCCTGTGATGCCGGTAATCAGGGCTTTTTTCATGTAGGAAGAAAGAGCTAGGAGGATGTTTGGGCGCCACGCAAGCCGGGGGTGAGCCCGGTTCTTGGAGCCACGGCGACCCCGCCGTGGGGGAAGGAAGACCGCAGCGGGGTCGCTGCGGCTCCAGCTAAAGATCCTATCCCAAGGCCGCCAGCAGACGCTCCAGTTCAGCCTGCTTCGCCTGCTGGTCCGCGAGCTGCTTGCGCGCACCTTCCAGCACGGCCGGTGGGGCTTTGCTGACAAAGGCTTCGTTGCTGAGCCGCGCTTGCGTGCCGGCAATGTGCTTGGCGATGGCCTCCAGCTCCTTCTTGAGCCGGGCTTTCTCGGCAGCGGGGTCGCCTTTCAGCTGCTTGATGAGGTTCCAGGAACCATAGGCCGTAACGGTGGCCGGAGCGGTGGGTGACATCGCGCCGCGCGTGATCGAGCCGGCGCCGGTCATGCGTTTCAGCTTGGTGAGATTGGCGTCCAATATCGTCCAGTGGGCGTCGGATGCCTCGACCACGAACTCGGAGACCTTGCTCGCCGCCTCGCCGTGCTCGGCCTTGAAGGCGCGAACCTGCGAAACCACCGCTTTGAGTGTCTCCACTTGCGCGGCGGCGGCGCCATCCAGCTTCAGCCCCCGGCCGGCAATCTGCGAGGGGTTTTCCAGCTGCGTATCGCGCATCAGGAACGTGCCCTCGGCCCCATAACCAAGCTGGTGCCAGAGATCCTCGGTGATGAAGGGGATGAAGGGGTGCAGCAGCAACAGCGTCTGGCGCAGCACGAGGTCCTGGATGGCGAGACAGTTCGCCTTGGTCGCCGGATCCTGGAGCTTCGCTTTGGAAACTTCCACGTACCAATCGCAAAAATCGTTCCAGAAAAATCCGTAGAGCGCCTGGACCGCCGCGCTGAATTCGAATTCAGCGAAGCAGCGGTCCACTTCGCGGGTCGTGGCCAGCAAACGGGCAAGGATGGCATGGTCGTCGGCATCGAACTTCGGCGGCTCGATGCGCGCGAGGATGGCGCCGAGCGAGGAATTGTCGGCCATCTCGCCGTTCATCTGCCGGAAGCGGCAGGCATTCCAGAGCTTGTTGCAGAAGTTCTTGCCGCCCTCGATCCGGTCTTCCTGGAAGCGGATGTCCTGCCCCTGCGGCGCGATGGACACGATGCCGAAGCGCAGGCCGTCCGCGCCGTATTTCGCGATGAGGTCGAGCGGATCAGGCGAGTTGCCGAGGGATTTCGACATCTTGCGGCCCTGCTGGTCGCGGATGATGCCGGTGAAATAAACGTGCTTGAACGGAATCCGGCGCTCGAGGGGCTCGCCGGGGCGGACGAATTCCAAGCCGGCCATGATCATGCGCGCGACCCAGAAGAAGATGATGTCCGGACCGGTGACGAGCGTCGTGGTCGGGTAGAAATAATCGAAGCCCGCCTTGTCCATCACGCTCTTGTCCGGCCAGCCGAGCGTGGCGAAGGGCCAGAGCCACGAAGAAGCCCAGGTGTCGAGCACGTCGTCCTCTTGCACCCAGTTGGCCGGGTCGGACGGGCCTTCGAGCGAGACATGGACCTTCTTCGGATCGGCGAGGTCGGTCTCGGTGAGACTCTCCTTGTCGAGACCCTTGGCATACCAGACCGGGATGCGGTGGCCCCACCAGAGCTGCCGGCTGATGCACCAGTCCTGGATGTTTTCCAGCCAGTGCAGGTAAACCTTGGACCAGCGCTCGGGGTAGAATTTGATGTGGCCGTCGCGCACCGCGCTCTTGGCCTCCTCGATGCGCGGATACTTGAGCCACCACTGCCAGGTGAGGCGGGGCTCGATCGGCACGTCGGCGCGTTCGGAATAACCGACGTTGTTTTCGTAAGGTTCCTCCTTCACCAGCGCGCCACGCTCCTTCAACAGCTCGGCGGCCTTCTTGCGGCCAGCGAAACGATCGAGCCCGGCCAGCTCGGGGCCGGCCAGCTCGTTGAGCTTGGCATCCGCCGTGAGCACGTCGATCGGCGGGAGCTTGTGGCGCTGGCCGACCTCGAAATCCACCTTGTCGTGCGCCGGTGTGATTTTGAGCGCACCCGAACCGAACGATTTGTCCACCGCCGTATCGGCGATGATGGGAATCTCCGCCGCAGGGCCGATCGGACGGCGGACCTTTTGGCCGATGAACGCAGTATAACGCGGGTCGTCGGGATGCACTGCAATGGCCACGTCGCCGGGAATCGTCTCCGGGCGGGTCGTCTTCACCTCGATGAACTGACCCGGCTGGCTCACCAGCTCGTAGCGCACCTGATAGAGGAAGCCCTTCGCGGGCTTCATGATCACTTCCTCGTCGGAAAGCGCCGTGAGGCTGACTGGGCACCAATTCACCATGCGCTTGCCACGGTAGATCTGACCCTTGCCGTAGAGATCGACGAACACCTTGAGCACGGCCTGCGAATAGGCCGGGTCCATGGTGAACTGCGTCCGGCTCCAGTCGGCCGAGGCGCCGAGGGCCTGCAGTTGTTTCAAAATGATCCCGCCCTTTTCCTCGCGCCACGACCAGACTTTCTCCAGGAACTTCTCCCGGCCAAGGTCGCGGCGCGTTTTCTTCTCCTTGCGCAGTTCGCGCTCCACCACGGTTTGGGTGGCGATGCCCGCATGATCGGTGCCGGGCAGCCAGAGCGCCTCGCAACCTTCCAGCCGCGCGCGGCGGACCAGGATGTCCTGCAGGGTGTTGTTCAACACATGGCCCATCGTCAGCACGCCCGTGACGTTGGGCGGCGGGATCATGATGGTGTAGGGCCGGCGCGCGGGGTTGGCCCGGCCCGCAAAACAGCCGGCCTGCAGCCAGTCGGCATACCACTTCTTTTCCACTTCCTGCGGTTCGTAGCTCTTGGTGATCTGGGCCATGGGTCGGATTAAGCCGGCCAGTTAGAACCCCACCCGCGCGCCTGACAAGCCTCCATGCGACTGGGCTGCGGGTAGTTTCATGCAGGTCGGGTTTTACTCCTGGCCGGGTGGGATGTCGGGATAAACCCCGACCGACAGGCCGATCCGCCGCTGACTCCAACTACCCTTTGCGGCGCGGCTTTTCCTCGAAGTCGAGGCGGTCCGAGCCGCGAGTCGCGGAGGACTTGGCGGAAACTGCGGCCGTCTTTTCGTGGGAGTAATATGAATAATTGTTGGTGTAGTAGCCGTAGTCCTCGCCCGTTCCGGTCGGCACCTGGTTGAGGACGACGCCGATGATCGGGACCTTCACTTGCTGGTCGATGATCTGCTTGGCCCGCTGCACCATGCTCTCGGGGTTGCGGCGGTGTTGGATGAGCAGCACAATGCCGTCGGAAATACTGCCCAGCACCGAAGCATCGCTCACGCCGATGATCGGGGGCGAGTCGAAGAGGATCTTGTCGTAGCGCGACCGGAACTCCGCGACGAGCTCGCGGAGCTTGTTCACGTAGAGCAGGCCGAGCGTGACGTTGTTGGCCGCCGCGCCGGCGGGAATGAAATCGATCAGACCCGACTTGTCGCGCTTCACGGCGTCGGTCCACGCCACCTTGTTCAGAACCACGTCGGTCAGGCCGGGGTCGCGTGACAGGCCCGCGAGCTTGTGTTGGGTGGGCCGGCGGACGTCAGAGTCGATGAGCAGCACCCTCTCGCCCGCCGCCGCCATGCAGAGCGCGAGCTGGCGCAGCGTGGTGGATTTACCTTCGCCCGGACCGGATGAGAGCACGACCAAGACGGAAGACTGCTTGGCCGGCAGGGCGAGATTGAGGTTGGTCTGCAGCACGCGGTAGGGCTCGCCCTCGGGCGAGCTCGCATCGTGGGCGTCACCGACCTCGGCCATGTGCGGGATGACTCCCAGTACGGGCAGCTTCAGCTTGCCCTCGACGTCGGCGACGTTGCGGAAGCTGGTGTCGAAATATTCCAACAACACCGCGGTGCCCACGCCCAGTATCGAGCCAAAGACGCAGGCGAACAGGATGTTCAACGCCCAGTTGGGTTTGCTCGCGTAGCTCGCGGGCTCGGCCGTGTTGAGGATCTCGATCGTCTTCTTTGGCACCTGGAAATCGATTTCGCGCTGACGGAGCGTAAGCTTGAGGGTCGTGAGCAGGCGCTGCTCGTCGTCGAGCTTGGTGGTCGCTTCCTCGAAGGGTCGCATGCGTTCGCGCGCGGAGAGTATCTGGTCCACTTTGGCCTGGGCGAGCTGGCGCTCGAGCTCAGTGACGCGCGCCTCGGCCTCCTTGTAGGCCATCTCGAGCGAGTTCTCGTAGCCGCGGAGCTGGCTGTCGAGCTGCTGCTGGATCTTGGCGCTGTTCTCGATCGCCGCGATCAGGTCGGGATGCGCCGACCCGAGCCGTCCCATCAGCTTGGTCACGGTCTGGTCGGAAATGAGGTAGGCCTGCAGCAGGTTCTGGATGTTGGTGTCTTGGATCAGCTCGGAGTTGACGAGGTTGCGACGATCCGCGGTCGGAATGCTTTTGAAACGCTCCCAGCGCGTTTTGCGCCCGATGGTGTCCACGCGGAGCGCGATCAGCGAATTCTGCATCTGGCGCAGCGTCTCGATATCCATGTCGGTGTAGCGCTGGCTGAGATCGACGCCGGCGATGTCGAGCTCCTTGCGGAGCTTTTCGACGCGATCGCGCTGGGTGACCACCGCCTGTTCCTGCTTGTCGAGTTCCTTGCGCAGCTGGACGAGGCCTTCGCGCTGGTCGGAAGTCGCCAGCGTGATCCGATCCTCCGCGTAGACGCGGGCGATGGCGTTGGCGATTTCGGCCGCGAGGCGGTTGTCGCGGGCGTAGACGTTGATCTCGATGATCGATGAGGCGCGCGGTGCCTCGGGCCGCACCATCTTATCGAGCATGTATTTGTAAGTGATACCGGACGGAAGTGGCTGCCCGTCGTTCAGCTGCTTGCCGAGGATCGCGTTGAGGCCGAGAGCCTCGATCACCGGATAGAGAATCTTCTCCGATTGGATGATCTTGAACTGGTCCTGGATGAAGTACGGATCGTAGTAACTGCTGTTCTGCGCCTGGAAGAGCTTCACCTCGCTTTCGGGTTTCTGGACGCTGATCTTGGTCGTCGAGAGGTACCACTTCGGCAGCAGCGCGGTGACGCCCAGCGTCGTCAGCAGCACGAGGGCGAAGACGAGAAAGACGAGTCCCTTGCGCAGCCGCAGCAGACCGACGAAATCACCGAGCGTCGCGCTGTCCTTGCTAGCCGGAGTAAATGCCATGAGCGCCTGCGGGGAGGCCGGGTCAGAAGGTGAAACGAGCAGACACGCCGAGACGGTCGCGGATCTGGCCGCGATTGACGTCATCGGAATTCACGTCGTCGTAGTCGTAGGTCCCAGTGACCGTCCAGTTCTTGCTGGGGCGCCAGGAAAGGGCGAGGCCGAGACGGGTGGTGGTCTCATCGATGTCCCCCTGCGGGTTACCGGGACGGGCCTGCAATTGCGACGGCTCGTAAGTGATGGAACCCGAAGCCGTGAACGCGCCGCTGAGCTGGTGCTGAAGATTCACGAAGAACCGGTTGACCTGGGCGTCGGTAAAGTGATCGACATCGGATGGCTCCTCGAAGGAATAGCTGTATCCCGCCGCGAGGTAGGAACCCTCGGTGTAGGTATAGCGCGAGCTCAGCTCGACGTAGGGAGCGGTGGTGTCGGAACCGGAATCGCGTTTGCGATTCTCGAAGCCGGCACGACCTGAGACCATCAGCTGCTTGCCCGGGTTGTAGTCAAAGCCGCCCATGAAGTAATGGGAGGTCTTGTCCTTGGAGTTAGCCGGCGCGTTGGTGTCGTAGCCGATATCCTGATAACGGTATTCGGCCACGAGTTTGGTCTCGGGCAGGTAGGCGTAGTTGACCTCCAAACCAAGCAAGTTCTCCGAGCGATCAAGATCCGCGGAAAGATTGGCCGAATCGTAGGCGAAGTTGATGAAGCGATATTTCGCCACCACTCCGGTCTTGGCGCCAGCCGAGGTCGTATAGCGGGCATCGAGCTGTCCGCGCTTGAAAGACTGGTCGGTGTTGAGCGGCGCCCCGGTGGCGCGTAACGACTGGGGGTTCTTCGTAATGCTGTACGCGCCGCTGAGATCAAGGTTGGTGTCCTGCGCGAAGGCATGCGCGAGGCGCGCGCTCAGGTTGTGGCTGGTCAGGTTCTTGCTGCCGGGGCGATCCACCACGTAATCGTTGCTCAGCTCGTAGGAGCCTGAGGCGAAAGTCTGGTCGTCGACGGAGCCGTTGTAGGAAATCGCGCCCGAAAAATTGTAGACCATGCTGTCGATCTCATCGGTCGCACCGCCGAAAATATTGCTGTCGTAGTAGGCCGATGCCCCGAGCCGGTAGCTCAAGGCCTTGCCTTGCTCCTGTTCGGGAATCGGGGCATACACCGCAAAAGTCAGCGCGGGAAACAGCGCGGCAACCGGCAACGTGCGTAGAAGCGTTTTCATAGGGAAAGCCAAGGCGTTAGTCGTTGCAGACTTAAGCCCGAGATTTTCCGCCCATGCAATGCAAATTCCCTAGCGGGTCACGGTCTGCGGATTGACGAGCAAGACCATATTTTCGGTGAGCTTCTGAGGCGGCATGTTCAGCGGAAAATTGGCCGGCATCCGCCGCGTCACCAAACCCGCGTACACCCCGCCCCACCCGCCGACGTCGGTCAGACTGATGGTGTCGTCCTTGCGCGCCGCCAATTCCGTAAAAAAAGGCCGGTCAAGCGTCACTGGTGTCAGCAGCAGCGCGCCGATGTTTTGTTCAACGATGATCCGGGAAAAATCCCTCAGGCGTTCGGGTTTGGCCCATACTCGTACCTGCCCGTACCAAGCTGTCCCCGCCGGCACATCGGTGGACACACCGGTTCCCGGGAGAAACCGCCGCTGCAGATCGCTATGCAATTCCATGAACAGGTTCGGGAAATAAGGCGGGTAATGGAAATGGATCCGGCGCGGTTCCAGGCAGTCGCGAGTCAGGGGCAGGGCTTGCAACAACAGCAGCGCTCCCGCCGCCCATTTCCACTGCTGGCTCAGTCCGGATTGGCTGTCCACGAGCACGAAGAAGAACCCCGACCCGAAGACGATGATCAACGGCGCCAGGTAATAAGCCGGCAGCCGCGGGCTTTCCCCGGAGTTGAAGAACGGCTGCCCCGCCAGGAGCACCAGCAGCATGGCCGCGAAGCACCAGCGCACCCGGTTCACCGGTCCATGACGAAACCGGTAGGCCAGCCCCGCCACGAAAAACGCGGTGAGCATCAGGCCGCCGCCCGACCAGATGCGCTCCTTGAGATTGAGCTCCATGCCGGTCAGCCCCTTGTTGCCGAGCTTGTTCAGGTCGAGGCCTGGCGACTCGGTCGTGGCGGTGTTGCGCTGAGCCGCCGGCTCCGCCGTGGAATCACCGGCTTTCAGCGCCAGGTTTTGCCAGGCTAGCCCGAGAGGATGCCCAACCACCATGACATTCCGCGTCAACCAAGGCACGACCAGCAGCAGGAACGCCGCGCCATACGTCCCAAGCATCGGCCAACGGGTACGGCCCGGCGCGCGCATCAGCAGATACCCGGCCACCACCAGCGCCACCAGACCGCCGGAATACTCCGTCAGGAACAACAGACCCGTCAATCCACCCAGTACGCCCGACCGAATTCCGAGCGCGCGCGACCACGCGCCCGATTCCGTCAGCCGCTCTTCCATGCCTGCGATCACGTTAAACAGGGCGACGATCAGCACGAGAAACAAGGTGAGCCCCGTCAGCGTGACGAGCTGCTCCCACAGCGTAACCGACCCGGCGGTCGCCAGCGTCGCCAGCCAGGCCGCGCGCACGTCGAAAAGTTTTCGCGCCAGCCGCCACACCAGTGCCACGGCCAGCCAGAATAGGGCCAGGTTCACCACCAGCACGGCATAATCGGGAATCCAGCCATTGGGTGGTTCGGGCAAGGAACTCCACACATCAGCGGGCAGCAAGGGCAACAGGGCAAAGGCGCCGGCGAGCACCATCGAATAGAGGGGAGCATGGTAAAGCTCGGGATAAACC
>DATCRM010000043.1:0-13009 GCA_036568985.1 Lacunisphaera sp.
CTCATCCCCACCACCAAGGCGGAGCAGCTCTTCCAGTTTCTTTCCGCGGTCAAGATCGACAACCTCACCAGCCCGGCCATGACCGGCGAATGGGAGTTCCACCTCCGCGAGATGGAGCACGGCAAGTTCTCCCGCGAGGCCTTCATGGCCGAGATCGTCAAGGAAACGAAAGGCATCGTCGAGCGCGTGAAGGGCTTTGAAGAGGACGATTCCGTCGCCCGCGAAACCGACATCATCTCCCCCACCGACGGCAAGCCCATGCTCGAGACGCTTCGGGGCTACAAATCGCGCGACGGTGAACTGATGGTTTACAAGATCGTCGGCGGTCGGCGCATGGAAGAGCCCGAGGTCAAGCAACTGGTCGAGACGCGCCAGGTCGGTCCGCTTGATGGTTTCATTTCCAACAAGACCCGCAACCGCTTCTCCGCCGTCCTCAAGCTGGTCGTGGTTGAAGAAACCAAGAAGGACAAGGAGACCAAGCAGGAGGTCACCACCAAGAAGTGGAAGACCGAGTTCGACTTCGGCGACAAGGTCGACATCGGCACGCTGACCCCGCTCTGGACCGACCCGAAAACCGGTGCCGAGCTCTGCGAAAGCGGCAGCAGCTTCATCGTCCGCGAAAAGAAGCCCGACGGCACCTGGGAGCAAACCTTCCGCATCGGTCGCATCATGTGCCAGAAGCCGATCCTAGCCGAGCAGGTCATCAAGCTCGTCGGCGAGGGCAAGACCGACCTCATCGAGAATTTCATCTCCAAGAAGGGCCGACCCTTCAGCGCGTTTCTCAAGAAAGAGGGTGGCAAGTTCTCGTGGGAATTTCCGCCCCGTGCACCCAAACTCGACAAGGACGGCAAGCCGATCGAGCGGAAGGCGCGCGCCAAAGTCGATCTCTCGAAGGCCAAGGTTCTGGGCGAGAGCAAGACGCACGCCGGCGGCCAGCTGGTCGAACTCGGCGACGCGTACTACGTGCGCAAGCCGGATCAGGATAACCGCCAGGTCTTCAAGCTTTCGAAGAAGCTCTGCGAGATCGAACTCCCCGTCGAGCAGGTGCAGAAGCTGCTCACCGACGGCCGCAGCGACCTCATCGAAGGCTTCGTGTCCAAGCGCGGCAACAAGTTCAGCGCCTACCTCGTCCTCTCGCAAAAGCAGGACAAGGCCGAGTTCGAGTTCCCGCCGCGATGAGGTGGGAACGACCTTCGGAATAAGCTCCGTGCCTGGAGGCGGGACTATCAGTCCCGCGAGGCCCGAGCTTCGCAGACTCCCAACCCGCGGGACTGATAGTCCCACCTCCAGAACGACCACCAAACCCTCCTTGCGATTTGCCCGTAACACGCCGACGTTCGCGGCGTCTCTTCGCCCGTGAGCACCCCGCAAAAACTCCTCATCTCCGTCCTCGGTCTCGCCTGTTGCATCCTCGGGATCTACGCCTATAGCGAACGCATGGCCCGTCTGGTCGCGGAGGAGCGGCTGCGTTCGGCCCAGACTGAAAACGCGCGGCTGACCACCCAACACACCGCACCTGCTGTGCTTCCCGCTCCAATCCCGGAACCCCTCCCGGCTGCCGCCGCAAACGCGCCGCTCCCCGGCAGTCCTTCAACCGCCGCCGCAAGTCGCGGCGGTTTCCCCGGCCGGCGCGAACCGGGCGTGGATTTCATGGCGATGATGGACTCGCCGGAGGTGCAGCAACTCATGAATCTCCGGGCGCGGGGCGCCCTCGACGGACGTTATGCCGCACTGTTCAAATCGCTCGGTCTGCCGCCGGAGCAACTGGAACGTTTCCAGCAGCTGCTGCTCGACAAGCAGAACACGGCGCGCGACACCTTCACGGCCATGCGCAGTCAAGGCCTCACGCCCAGCCGGGAAACCGGCGACCAGATGCGCGCCCTGATCCAGAACGCCAACGCCGAAATCGACAATCAGATCCGCGCCGAGTTGGGCGATGCCGTGTTCGCGCAGTACCAGGCCTACGAGCAGACCCAACCGCAACGCGCCTTGGTCGATCGCGTCCAGCAGCGCCTCAGCTACACCAGCACTCCGTTGAGCGATCAACAGGCCGCCAATCTGGTGACTATTCTCGCCCAAGCCTCGCCGACCGCGACCGACCCGGCCAACCGCAACTTCGGCCCTCGCGCCGGCGGCAGCGCACCCATCACCGACGCCGTGATCGCCCAAGCCCAAACCGTGCTCTCCGCGCCCCAGTTGACCGCCCTCCAACAGCTGCAACGGGAACAGGAGGCTCAGACGCAACTGATGCGACAGAACCGTCGAAACTTTAGCCCGACGACTTCTCCGGGTCCCGGCCCAACTCCCCAGGCGGCGCGCTGACCCAGCGCACCGTCTCCGCATAGCTTGGCAAAAGTCCGGCGGTCCCTGCCCTAATATTTTGACACGATTGGCCGGGAATAGGCTTGAGGGGTCTGACCGTCCGACATGTAATTTTTCCTGCCATGATCGTCACGACCGCCCAACTCTTCAAACACGCCTACGGCAAATACGCCGTCGGCGCCTACAATATCAACAACGCCGAGCAGGCCATGGGCCTGTTCCGCGGCGCCATCGAGTCCCAGGCTCCGTTCATCATCCAGATTTCGAAGGGCGCCCGGTCGTACACCGACAAGCGCATGCTCGAGGCGATCATCCGCGCCGCCGGCGACATCTTCCCGGAGGCCATCTTCGCCGTCCACTTGGACCATGGCGACGAGCAAACCTGCTACGATTGCATCGATTCCGGCTTCTTCAGCTCTGTCATGATCGACGCCTCCCACGACCCGTTCGAGAAGAACGTCGAGATCTCCAAGCGCGTCGTCGACCGCGCCCACGCCAAGGGCATTTCCGTCGAAGCCGAGCTCGGCATGCTGGGCGGCGTCGAGGAGGACATCAAGGTCGAGGACGGCCACGCCACCCTCACGAACCCGGCCGAGGCAGAGGACTTCGTCAAGAAGACCGGTTGCGACTCCCTCGCCTGTGCCATCGGCACCAGCCACGGCGCCTTCAAGTTCAAGGGCAAGCAGTCCCTCCACTTCGACGTGCTGGAGAAGATCAAGGCCCGCATGCCCGGCTTCCCGCTCGTCATGCACGGCTCCTCCTCCGTGCCGAAGGACGAGGTTGACCGCATCAACGCCGCCGGCGGCCAGATCAAGGACTCGATGGGAGTCGACGTGAACGAGTATCTCCCCGCCGCCAAGCTCGGCGTTACCAAGATCAATATCGACACCGACGGCCGCCTCGTCTGGACCCGCGTGCACCGCGAGTTCTTCCGCGACAAACCCTCCGAGTTCGATTTCCGCCCCCCGGGCAAGATCTTCATCACCGAATACGCGAAGTTCATCGCCTCGCGCAACAAGCTCCTCGGCAGCGCCGGCCAGCTGGCCGACCTCCGCAAGAGTCTCGGCAAGTAACCCGCGAGCCCAGTCGCTCGACTCTCACGCCGTCCCATCCGGGGCGGCGTTTTCTTTTTGGCTCCGCCGGGACGCTCGTAGAAACACGTAGACCCGGCTTTCGCCCTTCCCGCTCCCCAGTCGCCACCGTTAGCTGCGCGCGTGCATCTTCTGATCTTCATTCATGGCGCTTCGGCCTCCGGAGCACGCTCAACCTCTCTCTACCGGCAATTGCGGGCCGATGGCGCTTTCAGGCCACCGGGCATCCCCCACGACGATCAGGTCTCCAGAACAGAATCCCCATTGCCACCCGTCTCCGCGGCGTGCATGGTCCGGTACCTCAAACTGGTCTGACATGGTTTCCCCCAACATGCGCTCCGACTTCGACCTCCGCCTGAATGCCATGGCCGGAGTCATTGTCCGGATCGGTCTGAACCTCCAGCCGGGCCAGCCCCTGCTGATATCCGACCCTTATGAGCTGCAGGGTATTCATCCGGAAACGGCTCCCCTCATCGAAGCAATCCGGTCCGTGGCTCCGGGCGAAACCTCGGTAATTACCGCCGATCCGGCCCGCCTCCGCGCGCTCGTCGAAGCCGACGATCTCGCCGGTTTTGCGGCTTTGGTCGCTGCCAACGCCCGCCGCATGCGCGAGCATCTCGCCAAAGGCGGAGCCTTTCTCTTTCTGCCCGGTGCCCACCCCCATCTCTTATCCGGTCTTCCGGCTGATCGATTGAGCAGGTTCGACGCAATCAAATGGCAGCATCTCGGCCCCTTGATTCAACGCCTGATTCGCGGCGCCAGCCAATGGACCCTTGTGCCCGTGCCGACTACCACGTGGGCCGCCATCGCCTTCAAAGATCTGGCCCCTGCAGGGCAGTTAAACGCCCTCTGGGAAAGCGTTTTTCAGGCCATGCGCGTGAGTGGCGTAAGTGCCGGCCTCAATCAGCACCCGGCCGCATCGCCAGACGATCCGATCATGGCATGGCAGACCCACCTTGCCGCCATCGCCCGCCGTCGCGATGAACTTAACGCCGCGCGCCATCGGCGCATCCGCTACATTGGACCCGGCACCGAGCTCACACTCGAACTGCCTCGCACCCACGTCTGGTGCACCGCCCAGCTCAAAACCAAATCCGGCGTATCCTTTGTGGTCAATTTGCCGACGGAGGAAATATTCACCGCGCCGCACAAGCGCTCCGCCACCGGCCGGCTCCGCCTGGTTCATCCCGTCACTCATGGCGGCGCCCCGATCGAGGGCATCGAATTGCTCTTCCGCGGTGGTCGCGTGACGACCGCCATGGCCGCCACAAACAACGGCTTGTTGCAGCGCCTGCTTGCCACGGACGACGGTGCCGACCGGATCGGCGAAGTTGCGCTGGTCCCCGGCAAGGACGGGCTGCGCTGGTCCGACCGCTGCCATCATCATACCTTGCTGGACGAAAACGCCCGACCCCACGTGGCCTTGGGCGATGCCTACCGTTTCTGCAGCCGCGCCTTCCTTCCCCTGGCCCTCAATTCGAGCCAGATTCATCTCGACCTGCCGCTCGATGCGAAGGTCGAACTGCTTTAGCTGGTCTTCACTACGAAGACACAAAGTGAATGCCCTGATAAACAGATCGGGTTTCTTCGTGTCTTTGTGCCTCGGTGGTTAACCGCTGTGTCCGAACCGAGCTTAAATCCCGATTTCGATCCCGACCTCCTCCGGCGCGCCCAAGCCGGTGATGAAGCCGCGTTCGGGATCATCATGCGGGCGCACCATGAGCGGACCTTCCGGCTCGCCTTTGCCATCGTGCACAACGAGGCCGATGCCCGCGATGTCTGCCAGGAGGTCTGGCTGACGGTGTGGAAACAACTCGCCACCTTCCGCGGCGAATCCCGGTTCATGACCTGGCTGCATCCGATCGTCACCAGACGCTCGCTCGATCATCTGCGCAAACGCCGTCGCTGGTTCGACCGCTTTCTGCCCTTCGGCACCCAAGACGACTCGATCGCATCCGCACCCGAACCGGCCACAGATGAAACCGGCCGCGACCAGGCCGAGGGCAACGAAACCGTCGCGCGGGTCCGCGCCGCCCTTGCCACCCTGCCGCCCAAGCACCGCGCCGTGCTGGCCTTGCGGGAGCTCGAGGGGCTTTCCTACGAAGAAATCGCCCAAGCTACCGGAGTCCCGGTCGGCACTGTCATGTCCCGCCTCTTCCACGCCCGTCGCCTGCTGGCGGAGAAACTCGGCCAAAGTTCCAACCACAAATAAACACAAATTGAGACTGAACCCACACCATCGTCATCCTGAGCCCTGCGAAGGATCCAAGGGGAAAACGCACGTTCACTCCCGCACTTGTATCCTTCGCACGGCTCCGGATGACGGACGGGGGCAATCGACCTCCCCATTCGTGTTAATTCGTGGTTCACATCTTTTCTCTGTGTGTTCTGCGTATTCCGTGGTTAATTCCACCCAAGGAGCCAAATCATGAAGACCATCCTCCGCCTCTCGTTCCTACTGACGGCTTTTGCCGGGCTCGCTCTCGTCGCCCAAGCCGCCGACCGCGTGTCGCTGCAAGGCATCTTGATTTCCGCTTCAAACGAACCGGGCCAGACGGACCGGCGCCTCGCGTCCTACGAACCCACACTCCGCCGCATCCTGCGCTTTGAGAGCTATCGCTTTCTCGGCGATGACAATGCCTCCCTCGGTGTGCCCGCCTCGGGCAGCCTCGCGCTCGGCAACGGCCACGAGCTCGAAATCACCACCGAAAGCAGCGAAGGTCAGTCGATCCACGCGAAGGTTCGCTGGACCGCCGGGGGCCGCACCCTGATGAACACCGGCCTCGTTCTGCGATCCGGCGTCCCCGCCGTCCTCGGCGGTCCTTCCACTGGCAACAAGGGCGAGGTTTACGCGGTCATCCTGATCGGGCGGTGACGGACAGCCAGATTGCGGCTGCCAAGCCAGCAAGCGATCTGACCGGGCGCCTGTAATACATATGAATCGGTTTCTTCAGCTGCTGCTTGCCCTTGCCGCGTTTGCAGGCGGCCTATGGTTTTTCTACGCAGGCTACGAACGGGAGGTGTCGCTTGCCGGGAAAACCGAGACCGGTCTCACCTATCTGAAGACCGGCCTCGACGGCAAAACCCGCATTCTAACCCACCACTGGTGGTACGGTGCCGGCATCATCCTCGTCATCGGCAGCACGTGGTGGCTGGTGAACGGAGGTGCAAGAGGAGCCGGCGGTCGCGCTACCGCTAGCAGGTCTTCAACGTGGCTCGGGACCGATGCGTGCCATGATTGAGCGATCAAAACCCGTCGCAGAGAACGCCTCGTAAATAGCCAGGAGAGAGACGGCACCAAAGGTGTGCCAAACCGCATGGCCTTGGATGATCGATTCTGGTGCGGCACAGAAGCCGCCAAATCGGTCACCGATCCCGCCTGCAAATGAAATTGATGCGGAAAGCGCAAAGACCGCCATGGCCCGAAGGTAGCCGGAGCGATTATTTGCACGTTTGTAGGCCAGGATCGCAAACAGACAGCCCAGCGCGACCGCTGCCACAAACACATAGGTGGAATCAAAGAGCTTCAGGCCGAAGACGCGAATATCATTGCGATGCACGCCGGTGTAGATCGCCGCCAGCCAGACACCAATCGTGAGGATCGGGGCCAGGACTGGATTGGACAGGCGACTCGCCATCGTTGCCGCCCCCATCAGGAGAAGCAGATAGAGCACGGCGTACACTCCCAGAATATCAATCATGCGCCACTCTGGAAGCAGCGACGCGTGATACAGGCCGCTCCCAAATCCGAGAAAGACCGCCGCCAGCCCGAGCCCGATGGACACGGTCTTCCTTCCAGCCAATAAGATAGCCAAGCCGGCCAGGGCATAAGGCAGGTTGGAAAGGGTGTTTTGCGGTTCCCGGACCAGCCGGTTCAGTTTCAGCGGATCATACACCTCCGCGGAAAGCACCGTCGGCATTCTGACCCGGTCGCTGTGGTAGGCCTCGCACTGGGCTTTCGGTGCCTCGACTGTCTTCCAAAAATCACCCGCCGGATTCCAGATGGCCACGCCCACCAGTATCGCGAGAGACGGCAGACTGCACAGCGAAGCTCGCCCAAGAGCGGTGCCCATGTCAGCGATACGCCGGGTTGTCCTGCTTCGTCGCGTGATGCAGGGCCAGCACAAGGGACTTGAGTTTGGCGGGATCCTTGACTCCGGGAGACAGCTCCACGCCGCTGTTCACATCGAGGAACCTCGCGCCAGTGGCCGCAACGGCTCCGGCAACGTTCTCGGGTTTGAGTCCGCCGGAAAGGATCCATGTTTTTCTAGGATGCGCTTCGCCGTGGCGTTTGAACTTGGCCCAATCGCCGGTTTCGCCCGTGCCGCCGAACTTGTCGGCATGGAAGGTGTCGAGCAGGAAGGTGTCGGCCAATGGCAGCCACTCGGGTTTCACGTCCTGGCCCGGGGGCAGCTTGGGCGCCAACCAGAGCTGGGCGCGTCCCGTCAACTGCGACCACGCGGCGATGGTGGCGGTCAGCGTTTCCGCCGCGAAATGAATTTGGAACTGATCGAAGCCTTGTGTCACCAACGCCGCGAGCTCGGCTGCCGACGGTTCGACACATACCGCCACCTTCTTGCGCGGCGGCAATCGGTCCTTCATGGCGGCGTACTGGGTCAGCGTGATGCCCCGCGGCGACTTCGGGTAGAAGATAAACCCGAGATAATCCGCCCCGATCGCGTCAGCCGCATCGGCGTCCACGAGCGTGGTGAGTCCGCATACCTTGAGTCTGACGCCATTGATCATGCGGGGCGAAGAAAACACAAAGCAGCCAAGGAGCAAAGCCGTCTTTGCTGCTTCGCTCCCTTGTGTTCTCAGAAGGCATTAACCGTCTCGATCACGTAATCGACCTGGTCGTCCGTTAGTTCCGGGAAAATCGGCAGGCTGAGGCACGTCGCGCTGGTCTTTTCGGCCACGGGCAGGCTGCCGGCGCGATAGCCGAGGGAGTCATAGCAAGGCTGCCGGTGCATCGGACCCGGATAGATGATCTCGGTGCCGATACCGTTCTTTTCCAAATGGGCGCGCAGGGCGTCGCGCTGCGGGTGCAGCATCGTGAACTGGTGCCAGACACTCTCGCCATAATCCGGCATGGCCGGCAATTGGACGTCGGAGCGCGTGATGCCCGCGCGATACCTGGCCGCGATGGCCCGGCGGCGGGCCGTCCAGCCGGCGAGGTGCTTGAGTTTGATGTTGAGCACCGCTCCCTGAAACCCATCCATGCGGAAGTTGAAGCCGACCTCGGTATGCGCGTAGCGCTTCGGCGAGCCGTGCACGCGCAGGAGCTGCGCTTTGTCCATCACGGCGGCGTGCTTGGAAACGAACGCCCCGCCCTCGCCGCAGGCGCCGAGGTTCTTGGTCGGATAAAAACTGAACGTGCCGCAGTCGCCAATCGAGCCGACGGGCTTGCCCCGGTAGCGGGCGCCCACGGCCTGCGCGCAATCTTCCACCACGAACAGCTTGTGCTGCTGCGCGATGGCCATGATCTCGTCCATCCGCGCCGGCTGGCCAAAGATGTGGACCACCACGATGCCTTTGGTCTTCGGCGTAATCGCCTTCGCGATGGCCTCCGGGCTGATGCACCACGTGTCAGGATCGATGTCCACAAACACCGGCTTCGCGCCGACGTAGCTGATGCCCCAGCAGCTGGAGGCGAAGGTAAATGGGGTGGTAATGATCTCGTCGCCAGGACCGAACCCGCCGCAAAGCGAGGCGATGTGCAGCGGCGATGTGCCACTGTTCATGCCGAGCGAGCGCATGTAACCAAAGGCAGCGCTGAAAGCCTGCTCGAAATTCTCCACATCCTTGCCGAGGCAGAACCGCGTGTTGTCGTATGTGTCGGCGAGGGCCGCGAGGACCTCGGCGCGAAGCGGGGCATGCTGGAGTTTCAGGTCAAGGAACGGGACTTTCATTTGAGCTTGGGTAAGAGGGAAGCGACCAACGATTCAAGGCCGGGCTCAGCTGCTTCGAAATCCACCGGCAAGCCGAGTTGCTTCATCGTCGCAGTCGTGGTCGGCCCGATGCTTCCCGCGAGCGGCTTGCGGGCCTTCGCCCCGAGCTTGAGCGCGGCCGCCTGGTCGAAGAACGACTGTACCGCCGACGGGCTGGCGAACAGGATGGCATCGGCGCCCTTGGCGCGAAAGTCGCCCGCCACCGGATCCCCGGCGAGGTCGGTTTCCTCGGTCTTGTAGACCGGCAGGGTGTCCACGATCGCGCGCGCTTCGTGCAACTTCTCCACGAGGACCTCGCGATTCCGGCTGCCGGTGACGACGAGAACCTTCGCGCTGTCCATGGACTCGCGCTTGATCAACTCCAAGGCGAGTTCCTCGCCGCTGGCCTTTTTTGGCTGGAAGTCCACGCGCAGGTGCAGGTCGCTCAACGCGGCGGCCGTGGCCTCGCCCACCGCAGCGATGCGGACCAGGCCGAGAGCCCGGATATCGACGTTCACCCGGATGAATTCCTCGAAGAAATATTTCACGCCGTTGACACTGGTAAAGATTACCCATTCGTAGGCACCGAATTCCTGCAGCACCTCCGCGAGCGTATTCAGGTCGACGTCCTTGGTAACTTTGATGAGCGGCAGCTCGATCACCTCGGCCCCCAGGTTCGTCAACCGGGCGCGCCAATCGGCATTGGAGCCGGCGGGACGAGTAACGACAATGCGGCGACCGGAGAGTGTTTTCTTGTCAGACATGGGAAATCAGAAGCCGAGATCCTTGAGGACGCGTGCCGCGGTGCCCACGGGATCGCCGTAGTCGGCCGGCGCAAGCGGCAGGGTAAGAATGCCGGTCTTTTCGTGGAAGAAGTGCAGCGTGTCCCCGACGGCATGCGCGGCGAACGCGATCTGGCAACCCGCGCCGATCCGGGCTTGGAAGGCGCGCTCAAGGTTCACGGAGCGGGAAGTCGACGCATCGAGCGCGGGCCGCAGCTTGGCCTCGTCACCCGCGCGGCACTGCAGGGCAATGGCCCCCTGCCCCACCGCCGGGACACTCTCGGTAAAACTGAGCGGGCGAAATACGACCCCCGGCCAGCTCGCGATGCCGAGCCGCTTCATGCCGGCGGCAGCGAGAATGGTCGCGTCGGCATTGCCGGCGGCGATCTTCTTGAGTCGCGTGTCGACGTTACCGCGAATCTCGGTGAATTTGGCGGCAGGGAAAAGTTTGGCGATCTGCTGCTGACGGCGCGGACTGCTGGTGCCGATGGTGGCCGGCGTGGTGACGCCCTCGCGCAGAATCAAAACGTCCTGGGTGATCTCACGGGGCAAAAATCCAGCCACGACCAGACCCGGCGGATTTTCGCCGGGCAGATCCTTGCAACTGTGCACGGCCACGTCGGCCTCGCCCCGCAGGAGCGCCTGTTCGAGTTCGGCGGTGAACAAGCCTTTGCCGCCTTGTTTGGCCAGCGACCATTCCGCCTGCTTGTCGCCGGTGGTGACGATCTTCAACAGCTCGCACTCAACCCCCGGGATCGCCGCCTGAAGCCGCGTCCTGACCATCTCCGTCTGGGTCAAGGCCAGCGGGCTTTTGCGGGTCGCAAGGATGATTTTCATGAGGGGAGATGACTGAAACCAGTAATGGACCCGAAGGAACACTAAATTTCATCTATGGCCGTTCCTTACGAAGCCGCTGCACGCACAGCAGCCGTTCGAGCGCCCTCCTTCGCCCAAGCTTCGGAGGGCATACTCCGCAACTCGCTCCGCTCGGCGAAGTATGGTGGACGCTGAGGGACTCGAACCCCCGACACCCTCGGTGTAAGCGAGGTGCTCTAACCAACTGAGCTAAGCGTCCGGAAAGGCAGGACGAAACGACAACACTCCGGTAGCGGCAAGGGTTATTGTGGTGGGGACGGACCGCTGGGCCGTCCGTGCATGACGGCGCGCCCAGCGATCGCGCCCCACCTCAAACCGCCGCCGCTTCGCGCACGCGCAAGGGG
Organism: Lacunisphaera sp.; assembly: GCA_036568985.1. GTDB lineage: Bacteria > Verrucomicrobiota > Verrucomicrobiia > Opitutales > Opitutaceae > Lacunisphaera. Next base: position 11,343 of record DATCRM010000043.1, read on the forward strand.
ATGCCAGCCTTGATCATCGCCTCGGCGATCTGGATCGAATTGAGCGCGGCCCCCTTCCACAGGTTGTCGCCGCTCACCCAGAGCGTGAGGCCATTGTCCAGCGCGGTGTCCCGGCGCAGCCGGCCGACGCCGCATTTCACCTGGCGGCTGAAATCGAGCGGGGTCGGGTAAACCTTGTTGGCGGGATCGTCCAGGAGCGCGGCACCGGAGAAACCGGCGATCGCCTGGCGCGCAGCGGCAAGATCCACCGGCTTCTCGAACTCGGCGTTGATCGCCACCGAGTGAGCCCGGACCACCGGCACACGCACGCAGGTGGCCGAGACCTTCAGTCCGGGCAGGCCCATGATCTTGCGGCTTTCCTCGCGCATTTTCGTCTCCTCGCCCGTGTAACCGTCGGTGCCGAAGGAATCGATGTGGGGAATGACATTCTGGAAGATCTGATAGGGATACACCTTCTTCGTCAGAGCCTCACCCTTGGCATAGGCTTGGGTCTGCGCCTCGAGTTCGTCGATGGCGTCGGCGCCCGTGCCGGATACGGACTGGTAGGTGGAGAAAAACACCCGCTTCACGCCGAAGAGCCGATGCAGCGGATAGAGCCCCATAAGGGCGATCGCCGTCGAGCAGTTCGGACTGGCGATAATGCCCCGGTGACTGCGCGTGGCATCGAGGTTGATCTCCGGCACGACCAGCGGGATCGAAGGGTCCATGCGGAACGCCGAGCTCTTGTCGAGCACCAGGCAGCCGCGCTTCACGGCTTCCGGAGCCAGCGCCTTGGCAATGGCACCCTCGGCGGCGAATAGGGCGATGTCCAGGCCGTCAAAGGCCTCCGGCTTCGCTTCCTGAACCGTGAGTTTCTTGCCCCCGACCTCGATGGTCTTGCCCGCGGAACGAGCCGAGGCCAGCAGCCTCAGCTCCGCGAGCGGAAACGAGCGCGACAGCAACAGACCGATCAATTCTTGACCGACCGCGCCCGTCGCACCGACGATACCGACTCTGTAGGAGGATGAATTACTCACGTGAATGATGGGTTGGAACGGATCAAAGAAAAGTGTGACGCGCTCGGACTCAAGCCGACAACGCGGCTTATTACCGTATCCATTGCGCAACAGTTGCTTGGATTTTACCGGGACGGCTGTCTGGTGAAGTCCCACGTCGTCTCCACGTCGCTCCGCCCCCCGTCCAATGTGAAGGATTCGCTCGGCACGCCCCGCGGTCTGCATGAGATCGCCGAAAAAATCGGCGCCGGCCAGCCGCCGGGGATCGTTTTCAAGGCCCGGGTGGCAACCGGACGCCACTTTTCCGAACTTTCCAGCGAGGAGCAGGAGCGAAACCTCATCACCACTCGCATCCTTTGGCTGCGCGGCCTCGAACCCGGCGTGAACGCCGGCAATGATGGCAAGGGCCAGTGCGTCGACACCCATCAGCGCTACATCTACCTCCACGGTACGAATCACGAGGACCGCCTAGGCACGCCATTCAGCGGCGGCTGCGTCGAGATGGCCAACCTCGGCATCATCGAGCTCTTCGAAGAGGTTCGCCCGCGGGATCTCGTTTGGATCCAGGATTGATAGCCGACCCGCTCCCCGTGAAAAAGCACCTCTCGCTCATTCTCGGGATGCTCTTGGCGGCCGGCCTCTATCTGTCGTCAGCTTGGTGGCATATCCATC
>DATCRM010000044.1:0-3020 GCA_036568985.1 Lacunisphaera sp.
GCCCAAGGCGGCGTCATGAGCATCGGCGGCTTCCTCAAGCAAATCGAGAACGTGCAGGTCCAGCAGACCATCCTGCTCGATACTCCCGCCAAGCTGGCCGAACTGGATCTGGAGCCCTCCTTCCTCAATTTCCAGTCCGCCACCTGGGTCAATATGGGCGACGGCGAAATCTCCGGTATGGAGGCGGAAATGCGGCAGCCGCTCGATACCTGGCTTCCGGAATTCGCGAAAGGCCTTACGCTCACGGCCAGCGCCAGCGCCAGCCACCTGTCGAAGTTCATTTACCTCACGAAGTCCGGCTTCGGCAATGTCGGCTCGGATTTCCAGAACTTCTATGAAAAGCAGTTCAAGGCCTCGGTCGGCTATCGGCGCGGCAAGCTCGGCGCCAATGTCGGCTGGATCTACAACGGCCGCGTCTTCCGCCAGCGCGAGGACATTGCCGCCAGCGCCACCAATCCCGCCGTCGTCGGTTTCCGTTACTATCCGCCCTACTCCACCGTGGATTTCAACCTGGAGTATGCCGTGACCCGCTGGGCCAAGATTTTCATCGCCGGCCGCAACGTCACCAACGCCCGGAAGATTCGCTATCGCGTAGTCGAAGGCGCGCCCGACTGGAGCAATTTCCAAATCGCCAACAGTCTCGGGGCTTCCTACACGATCGGCGTCACCGGCACGTTCTAGTGCGGTGTCCCACAAATTCCTCCGGAAGGTTTAACCACTGATGCTCCGCCTACCGGCTACGCTACTTGGTGCGCTCCGCCTAATCGCCTCCGCATGGGGTTTCTGGGGGTCGGCTGATCGCCGACAAGCAAACCGAATAAAAATCCCAGCGGCGATTAGCCGCTCCCCGGAACCCAAACCGGAACCGATCAGGCGGAGGGGGTTTTCAAGCAGAGCCGGTAGGCGGAGCATCAGTGGTCTAAACGGATCGCCTCTCCAGTGTTTCCGGCGCTTTCCGATCGGAACAAGGGCGTGAAGACACGCCTTAAACTGAACGACTCTGCTTGTTTCCAGCCGGCCCCGCCCTTTGGGTTGGGCCGGTCTTTTTTAAATCCTTCCACGTGAAAATCCGCCACACTCCCCGCCTGTCCGCGCCAGGCATCCTTCCCTTTGTCCTGTGCCTCGGCGCCGCGACCGCTATCCACGCCCTGCCCGCGCCGGACCCGGATGACGGAGCCATCAATCTGCCGCCCGGATTCCGCGCCCTCGTGGTCGCCGACAATCTCGTGGTCGAACGGAAATCCGGCAAGACCCCCGAGCGCCTGCGCGGCATCGCCGTCGCCCCCAACGGCGATGTTTACGCCAAGCTCTTGCGCGGTTCGATCCTCGCCCTCCGCGACACCGACGGCGACGGCCGCGCGGACGTCATCAAGGAATTCGGTCCGGGCGATGGCGGCACCCACATCATGTTTCACGACGGCTGGCTGTATCACTCCAGCCGCACCGCCGTCTACCGCTATAAATATATTCCCGGAGAGCTCGTTCCGTCCAACCCGCTGGAGATCGTGGTGCATGACCTGCCGGCGGAAAAAGATCATGACGCCAAGGCCTTCGCCTTCGACGACCAGGATCGGATGATCGTCGAGGTCGGCTCACCCTACAACGTCTACAGCGACGGCGACCGCCGCCTCGGCGCCAAGGGCAAGACGCCCGGGGAAATTGCCAACTTTCAGAAGACCTACGGTGGTTTCTGGCGCTTCGATCCGAACAAGCTGAATCAAACCCAGGCTGACGGCGTTCGCTTCTCCACTGGTCATCGCCACTCGCTCGCCCTCGCCTGGCACCCCGTTTCCCGCGAATTTTTCATGGCGATGATGGGCCGCGACAACATGAACATCGTCGCCCCCGAATTCTACGACGAACTGGACAACGCCGAGCGGGACGCCGAGGAGATGCATCTGCTGAAGGAAGGCGCCAACCTCGGCTGGCCCACCACGTACTGGGACCCGATCAAGAAGGCGCGCATGGTGGCGCCCGAATACGGTGGCGACAACCGCAAGCGCGACGACAACCCGGCATTCGACAAGCCGGTGGTCGCGTTTCCGGCGCACTGGGCGCCGATCCAGATGTGTTACTATGACGGCACGCAGTTCCCGGCGCATTACCGCGGCGGCATGTTCATCGCGTTTCACGGCTCATGGAACCGGGCCCCTCGTGCCCAGGCCGGCTACAAGGTCGCCTTCGTGCCGTTCAATGCTCAAGGCATGCCGACCGGCGACTATGAGACTTTTGCCGATGGCTTTCCGGGCGTGGATTATTTTGTCAACACGCGCGACGCCCGTTACCGGCCGGCTGGCGTTGCCGTCGGGCCCGACGGTTCGCTCTATGTCACCGAGACGGAGAAAGGGCGCATCTGGCGGATCATTTACACCGGGGACGTCGCGTCGGTTGCGGCGAAAAAGAACCCCGTGTCCGCCCCCGCAACCCACACCATGCCAGACGCCGATTCGCCCGGCGGGAAAGCCTATCTGTTGTACTGCGCGCCCTGTCACATGCCCAACGGCACCGGCGTTTCCGGCATGCAACCCGCCCTGGCCGGCAGCGCCGTCGTCGCCGGCGCTCCGGAGCGACTGATCAACGTCGTACTGCGCGGCCCCGCCGCCGTGTTACCCGCCGACCGCGAAAAATTCAGCAACGTCATGCCGCCCTTCGCCCTGCTCAGCGACGCCGACGCCGCCAGCATCATCAGCTATCTACGCAAAAATTTCGGCGCCGGCTCCTCGGAGGTGAGCGCAGCGCAGGTGGCCGCTGTACGCGCGCAGTTGCGCTAGCGCTGACCTGAATAACCGCAGCCACCGTCGTTTCGAAGCACCAATACGTCGCCACCGTCATCCTGCCGAGTCCGCCGAAGCCTTGGCGAAGGCGGAAGCCGTGCGAAGGATCCACGAGGTCGGTGCAGGTCCGTCCTTACCCTTGGATCCTTCGCTCGGCTCAGGATGACGGTAGCGGAGATTGGGTTCCTGCTCGCAAGCTGTGCGGCTACACCTTAATTTGAGCCGCTCTCGTGCATGGTACCGAGG
>DATCRM010000045.1:0-14479 GCA_036568985.1 Lacunisphaera sp.
CCTCACGACCTTGGTAACCCCAGATCGGTTCGTCGAAGATGTTCTTGCCGTTCACGAACAGCGTCACGTGGCGGCTCAACCGGTAGCTCACGGCGACATCGCACATGCGGCGCTCGCCGTCGAAATTGTACCAGCCGGCGACCGCGGTGCTGGTCTGGCGCTTGCCGGTGTAGTTGACGCGAAACTGGCCGTAGAACGGTCCCTGGGTGTAACTGACACCGGCGTTCCACTGGTCCTTGGCGGCGTTGAGGTAGTTGTCCCAACTATCGAAATGAAGGCGGGTGTAGTTGGCGAATACGCCGAGGCCCTTCAAATGCCCGGGCAGGAAGGCGAGCTGCTGGGCGTAGTCGAGTTCGAAGCCGCTCATCTCCGTGTTCGCGACGTTGTCCGTGATCGAGAGCGTGTAGCCCGGGTAAACGGAGGCCAGCCAGGTGTCGGTTACCGCGATGCCGGTGCGCGTGCGCTGCAGATCCTTGATCCTGGACTTGAACCAGCCGGCGGTCAGCTGGCCGACGGGCTCGAAGTAGTATTCGAGGCTCAGGTTGAAGTTCCGGGATTTCTCAGGCTTCAGATCGGGATTGGTGGTGGTGAGCGTGAAGTTGGACTCGTTCACGCCGCTGACGCCGGGAATCAGGTTGGCGATGTCGGCACGGGTGATCGCATCGTGATAGGACGCGCGGAACAGGAGGTTCTTGCGGATGCGATAGGTGGCGTGGAGATACGCGAGGGTCGTGTCGTAACTGGAATCGTTGGTCAACCGGCCGCCATAGCGGGCATAAATGTAGGCCTCGGAGGCCGTGGAGACGGACCCGGGGTTGGCCGGATTGACGGCGCGTTTGGCGGCCGCGTCGCCGATGTCGTTCACGCCCTTGCCCCACGAGTAGGTGCGCTCGAAACGGACGCCGGGCGAGAGATCGAACCGGCCGAGGTTGAAGATCGCCTGGACGTAGGCCCCATCGATCCGCTCCTTGAAGTCCCAGCTGTTTTGCAGCCGGGTCTGGAGGTGCTGAAGGGTGTTGACGGTGAAATACGTCGGATGGGCAAAGTAGTAACGCGCGAGCGCAAAACGGTCGAACACGGGCAGACCGTTGGCGTTGCCGCCCCACCCCCAGTCGGATTGGAATTTGGTTTCGACCCAGTTGACCGGCCGGTCGTTGTCGCCGGAATTGGCGACGCCATCGGCGCCCACGATCATGTGTTGCATGCCTTCCTGCCGCTCCACGTCGCGCGTGTTGAGTGTAGAGGTGAGGCCGGTCTTGAACGTGGTGCGGACGTCGCCGAGGTTGAGCTTGTAACGGAGATCGACGCGGCCGCTCCAGATCTGGTCCTTGCTGCGCCGCTTGACCGCCGTGAGGCTGTTGTTGTTGAAGGTGTAATTCGCCGGATTGCGGGCATCCGCACCCGTGAGCTGCGTGTAGGTGATGTTCCGCGGGCTGTCCGCCGCCTCGCGCGTCCACGACCAGTTGAGCGTCGGGCTGTTGGCCGTCGTGTTGTCGAACCAGCCGCGATCGAGCGAGCCGTACCAATTGTCCGCGCGGGAGAACTGGCCCTGCGCGGTCACCAGCAGATCGTGATGATTGTAATCGAGATTGCCGTTCAGGATCATCGTGTCGCCCCACTTGGCGCGGGCGGTGCCGCCATTGGTCATTTGCCAGGTGCCGCCGTAGATGGTCTGGCTCTTCAGCGAATACTCCACTCCAGCCACCACCGGACCGCCCGGCGAATTCACCACGCCCGCCGTCGCCGAGTTGTTCGGAACGTTCACCTGGAAGTTCCGGTTGAGCGACTTGTTGTCGAAGGTATTGTAATCGATCTTGAGCCAACCGGAGAGCTCCGGCGTGAACTTGTAGTCGAGGCGGATGTTCTCGTTTGTCCGCACGGTCGGCCGACGCCCGTCCTGAAACTGGATGCTGTTGGCGCGGGGAATCTCGTTGGCGTTGTTGTTCGGATCGCTGTCCACGTTGTACGCCGTACCGCCCCCACCCACCCACACGTGCCGCTGCGTGCTGTAGACGTCGGAGCGGCTGATTCCCGTGATGAGCCCGAGTTTTCCGTCGAGCAACACGTCGGAATACTCGAAAGCATAGTTGGGCCGGACCTTGTAGTGGTCACCATCATCCCACCCGTAGGTCTTGCCCAGTTCGAGGGCGTTGGAATTGCCGGTCAGGCTGAGCGAATAGTTGATCCGGCGTCCCTTGCTGTCGAAGGCACTCTTGCTGCGCAGATTCACCGTGCCCGCCGCCGTGGACGGCTGGTCGGGAGTGGGCGTCTTGGACAATTCGACCGTCTCGATCGACGAAATGGAAAGTTGTTCGAACTCGAAGGTCCGCCCCGTCCCGATCGTGGACGAGCCCGCCATGGCCACGCGGGCTCCGTCGATCATCACGGAGGTGTATTTCGGATTGTAGCCGCGGATGCGGATCGCGCGCACATCGGCCTCGACATAGTCGGGCGTGACGCCCGGCATGAGCTTCAGGAATTCGCCGACATTGTTCTCCGGCACCTTGCCGAACGCGTCGGACGCGATGACCTTCATCATGTTCCCGGCGTTGCGCTGTTCCATGATCGCCTTGGCGTTTCCCTCGCGCGCCGACGTGACAACGAACGTCCCGAGCTTGAGCGTCTCCCGGTCGTAGGCGCCACTGGTCAGGTTCACGTCGCGCCGCACCGTCTGTCCCGCCGCGACCGTCACCGCGAAGGTCTCGGCGTCGAGGCCGAGATAACTCACCGTAAGCTCGACCGGGCCGGCCGGCAGATCCGACAGCGTGTAGGTTCCCCCCGTTTCCGACACGGCATACCGCGTGGAGTCCCTGACGGAAACGACGGCATTCCGCAGATATTGGCCGGTGGCCGCATTGAGCACGCGACCGGTAACTGTCCCTCCGGCCGAATCCTGGGCGGACGCCGGCATCAGCGCCAGCGCGACGAGGGCTGTCGCCAGCGCCACGAACCGGAACAAACCATCGGCCAGCGCCCGCAGTAAAGATCCCCGGGGCGAGCCCTGAGGCATTCTGAAAATGGAGGCGGGGCTATCAGCCCCGCGAAGCATGCGCTGCGCAGCCGATAACTCGCGGGACTGATAGTCCCGCCTCCATCCAAGCCGGAGCCGTTCGGCTGGGATCATGGTCCGGGACAAACTCCGGGGACCCAAAAACAATAACGCTTCGCTTCCCTCACAACGCCGGGCGGTGACCGATCGGACATAACTGCGACGAAGGGAGGTGGATCCACTTTGATCGGAACCGAAGCAAGCTTCGGGGCCTTGAGCCCGAGGCGAATAAACGGAGGAGGAATCGGTTTTCATGGGGGTATGAGGCAGGAAACCGCATCTGCCGGGGTTGAGGTTTGGGACGAAGAAAGATTCCGGGGTCGTGAGAAGGATCGCATTCAGGGGGCGATCCGTGTCCCCAACGTGAAAAAAAATGTGGCGCCGCCGTCGACGCTAGCCTCCGCCCAAACCCGGCCTCCGTGCCGGTGGATCACGCGCTGCACGATGGCCAGGCCGATGCCGGAGCCGGGAAAGTCCGTGGTGCTGTGCAGCCGCTGGAACGCGCCAAACAGCTTGTCCGCGTAGGCCATGTCGAACCCGGCGCCGTTGTCGCGCACGAAATACACCGGTCGCCCCGCCTGCGTGGTCATGCCAAATTCGATCTTCGCTTCTTCGCGTCTGGCGGTGAACTTCCAGGCATTGCCCAGCAGATTCTCCAAGGCGATCCGGAGCAGGTTGCCATCGCCGCCCACCACGACATCCGGGGCGACCGACAGGCGGACCTTTCGTTCGGGTTCACGCCGGGCCAGTTCGCCGGCGACCTCCTGCGTGAGGCGGGAGAGATTGACCGGTGCCACGCGCAATTCGCCCCGCGTCACGTGGGAGAGGTTCAGCATATCCTCGATCAACTGGTCCATGCGCTGGGCCGCCGCCCGGACCCGGGAGAGATGACTCCGGCCTTCCTCGTCGAGTTTCATCGCGTAGTCCTCCAGCAGCATCTTGCCGAAGCCGTCGATGCTACGCAGCGGCGCGCGGAGGTCGTGCGACACGGAATAGGAGAAAGCCTCGAGCTCGCGATTCGCGGACTCCAATTCGGCGGTGCGCTGGCGTACGCGCACCTCCAGTTCATCGTGCGCGCGGCGAAGGCGGGCCTGCTCCAACATCACCCGGATGCTCTGGGCCACGATGAGCCCGCCCAGCAGGATCATCAGCAGGATGAACCAGATTTGGCGCCACACCGGGGGAAGCACCTCGAAGTTCAGCGTAGCCGGCGTGGGATCCACATTGAAATCGGCGTCGCGCGCGCGCACCTCCAGGTGGTGCCGTCCGCTGGGCACGGTGAAAAACGAATGACCCGGGTCGGAAGTGAAGGGCGACCAAGGCCCATCGTCGAGGCGGAAGGAAAACTGAAGCCGGGCGCGCTTGGGTTCAATCCAGGGCACCACCCCGCTCCACAGCACCGCGATGTTTCCCGGCTGCGAAATGATTTCTGCTCCGGCGGTGATGGTCGTCTGCGGCGGCGGACCGCGAAAGTCATGGCAGACGGTCCGAAAATCGGCGTGAGGGTCCGGCGGCGGGGATTTCGTCCAGGCCCGGCGCATCCAATATAGGTTGAACCGATTGATCCATAGCTCGCCGGAGGGCGACGCCTTCACATTGCCGCCTTCGTGGGGGATATTCAGCTCTTCGGGCAGTACGTCCATCATCCACGCACGCCCATCGAATCGACTCACGCCGCGCTCGGTGGCGGCCCAGAGCGAGCCGTCGGTCGTCTGGGTCATGCTGCGCACGACATTGGCCAGCAGGCCATCCTTGTTCTGGAATTGCCGCCATTCGTTACCATCGTAGCGGAACGTGCCGAATTCGCGGGTACCGACCCAAAGATCCATCTCCCGAGTCGTGAACATCGTTTCGATGTTCATCCGTGCCTTGCCCGGGACCGGGGAGAACGGCTCCCACTTCCTGCCGTCATAAAAAGCCAGCATGGTGCGCCCGGCCCAAATTCTTCCGTCCCTCGATTCGCCCAAGGCCACGAATTTCTCGATCGGGTGATCCGGATTGCTGGACGGCGGCAGAAGGGTCGCCGGGTTTTCAGTGCCGTCGGAAGGGCCGGACCGGGCGGCCTGCCGGTGATGGGTCCACACACCATTATGAAACTGGAGCAAACCGTAACGGCGATTCTCCACATCATCCGTGTCCACGTAAGCGCCGAACCACACCGATCCGTCGGCGGACTCGAACACCGCGCGCCAGTCGACGGAGAAGGAAAAATCACCGTGGAGATTCCGCGTCCATTTCCGGCCGTCGAATCGCGCCGTGGCCGCAACGTGATCGTGACTTCCGGCGGCCCATAGCTCCCCGTTGCGTGTGCCCAGCAGCGTCATCGGCATGTTCATCAATCCGTCCTCAACGCCGTAGCTGGTCCACCGGTCGGCCTCGTGGACCACGACGCGCCCGTCACGATGAAGGAACCACTGCGCGCCCGCGGGACTTTGCCACTGGAAATTAAGATCCTGCAGGGTGAGCCAGCGCTTGGTTTGGTAATCGACGCGGTAAATCTCCGTGTTTGGCCCGGCGAACCACAAGGCACCGTCCGCCGACTGCATGACGACATTGCGGGTGCTGGGATACACGATCTCCGGCTGGCCATATTTCCGCCATTGTCCGTCCTGATAGGCGAAAAGCATGTAACGCGCCGACAGCCAGATCACGCCGTCGCGGGTTTGGAGCAACTTGCCCCCGACATCCGCCAGATCGAGCGCCGGAAGGAAGAGCGGCAAACGAATCGTCCGCCACGCCTGGCCGTCGAACACCTTCGCGTGTTCGGAGGTGGCATGCACCACCCAGATCGATCCGTCTTGCGCCGACAGAATCGACGTGACCGCACCGGCTCCCGCCTCCGTGCCCTCGGGGTGGACAGACCAGGTGCCATGGGACGCAGTCCGCGGACCGGTAGCCCGGGCGGGGGTGTAACAAAAAACATCGCCCCTGGTCGTTCCAAACCAGATCCGCCCCTGGCCGTCAGCACTCACCTCGGTGAAATCACACGGCGGGGACGAACCGGGCCCGCGAGGGGGTCCGCCGATTACCGCGTCCGGTAGAAGTTCAATGGTCCACCCGGCCAAAGTCTCGTCTTTCCGCAGCCGCTCGGCCGTCTGGGAATCAGTGTAGAGGGTCCATACCGATTGCTCGCGACGAAGGGCGCCCCATGATGTCGCAACCCAAAGCGAACCGTCGGACCCGGTGGCGAGGTTTTTGATGGGAATGTCGGCGATATCGATAATCCGGCTCCGCGGGGCACGCAGCACGCGGGTCCAACGGCCGTTGCTGAATTGGCTGACGCCCCAACCGCCGCCGGCGTACAGCGTTCCATTGCTCTGACAAACCGCCGTCACAATGCGGCCGACGTTTTCATCCATGGAGCGATTCCACACAACGCCGTCGTAGCTCCAGATACCGTTGGCGGTGCCAAACCACATCGTCCCGTCCGCGCCCTCCACCATGCATTGCGCATCCATGCCGCTCAGATCCAGAAAGGTGCGCCACCGCCACGGCTCCAGCAGCGGATCGCCATAAACGGGTTGAAAGGGCTGCGCGCCGAACGCCCGGCTGCCGCCACTTGCGAACAAGCTCAGCAACAGGACCCACCAGACGGCAATTCTGATACCGTGCAAGGTCATGGTCGATCCTTCGGTTGGGATGCACGGGGTATGAAACCCCCGCTGAAATCCTCGACAAAGGCGATGAGCGTATCCGCATAACCGCGCAGAAGAGAGATGCCTCTGCGCACGGTAGGGCCGGTCGCCGACCGGCCTGATCGATGCGCACATGCCTGAGGTTTGTGGGAGAGCAGCCCTGCCCGCGTTCGTTCAAATATTCGGATGGGCTCTAACACTACTCCGTTAAGACCAAGCAACACACCCCGTCGGAGCGCGCCATCCCTCGCCGGCGGGGACCCAATCCCCCGATCGCCTTGCCTTAAATTCCCTCTGGAGCCGCAACGATGCAGTCGGCGCAGGTGGTCGGGCACGTCCCTGTGCCCGTTTCGGGGGGTATCGAGCCACGCGCACGGGGACGTGCGCGGCCACCTTTCGGTATCGCAACTTTCAGAGCCAATTTGCGCGCCAATTGCATCGTTCCGGCTGGAGAGGGGTGCCCGACCGGGCGGGTTGTGCCGGGACGCAGAAAGGAGTGGTGCCAAGCGCAGGCCGTGGCGCGGCACAACGCATTTGCCCATGCACCGGTGATAGTGCGCGAAGGTCTCCGTTTGCTTTGCGCCCGGATACTGCTCCTTCATCGTATGTCCCCAACGCGTCACGATGCGCACCTGCCGGGGGTTGGGGTCGCACCGCTGGCTTTGGGGTATGACTGTTTAAAGCCGATGCCCGCCCGATCCGCGAGCCAATTTGGGCCGGTGGATTCTCGTTCAAGAAATGCAGCATGCCACTCCCGGCTGCCGGTCAGCGCGCCCCACCTTCCATCGCATCGCTCCCGGCCACAGGTCTCGTTTTCCCAGCCGAGCCCCCCGCCAAAGCCGAGCTTGCGATTTTGGGGCGGGGAGTTCCCATTCGACCGTTTCTACCGATGAGATTGTACTCCCGTCACCTCCCACTCATTCCATTAATTGCCGTGTTGTCGCTCGGCCTCCGTGCCGACGAGGTTCAGGTTTTGCCCGCGATGGCTGTCACAGGAGCCGGACTGCCCTCCGTCCAACCGACGCTCGTCAACCTGCCCACCGGCTCCGATCCGTCGTCCGGCCTCGCCGATATCGCCCGCCATACCGCGGGGTTCAGCGTCAACGACGCAGGCGCACGCGGCTTCGGTCAGACCACGACCCTGCGCGGCCTGGGCAACACGCCTTTCTTCGGCGATTCGTCGTCGCCGGTCTATCTTGACGACATTCCCCTCGCCAACGCCTTCACTTTTCCCACCGACCTGTATGATTTCCCCCAGCTGGCGGTGCATCGCGGCCCGCAGGCCGCCACGCTTTTCGGCCGCGCCGGCGATGCCGGTGTGATTCAACTCATCAGCACCCGGCCCGGTGCCGGCACCACGTCGCGGCTCCGGTTCTCGGCCGGCAACTTCGGCCTGCTTTCCTTTGGCGCCACGGTCCAGAGCGCCCGTTCGGCAGATGCCGACGTCTCTGCGGGCATCGCCGCGAGTCAGCGCGACGGTTACATCCGCAACACCCAGCTCAATCAGGATGTGGACAGCCGCGAGTCCGTGTCGGGCCGCGTCCGCGTGAACTACCGGCCGGCCGACGGCACCGAGATCTCGCTTCACGTGATTGGTTCGCGCGCCCGCGACGGTGCGCAAGCGCTTGTGCCGCTCGGCGGATCCTTTGACGAGGTGCAACGCGGCAAGGAAGGCGAATCCGACACCGACTTCGGCGCCGTGGCGCTCGGCTTCAACCGCAAGCTTTCGGCCGGCACGATCAGTTCCACGACCAGCTGGTCGAAGTGGGAACTGTCACCCTACTCCAACCGCCTCGTCGTCTTCGGCGGCGCCGATTTCGACTCCGTGGTCACCCAGTCGCAGCGCACCCTGACCGAGGAGCTGCGTTTCGTCAGCGGACAATATTCCGCCGGTGCCTTCTACTCGACCTCGCGCACCCGCGGCGGCGCCGACCGGGTGTTCAGCGGTTTCCCGATCGAACAGTCCCGCTTCACCACCGACGCCGACACGCTGGCGGTGTTTGGCCGCGCGCTGTTCAAACCCGCCGACGGCTGGACGCTCACGCCCGGCCTGCGCGCCGAGACGACCGACAAGGACTTCACGCGGGTCGAAACGATCCCGGCTTCCGCCACCGTGAACCGCGATGACAACTGGTCCGCTTTCCTGCCGAGCCTGGCAGCCAGCCGCCGGATCGACGACGCGACCGACCTCACCTTTACCCTGGCCCGCGGCTTCAAAGCCGGCGGCTACTCGGCCTACACCGGCCGGGCCGATCTGGCCGGCTTCGGCCCCCAGCGGAGCTGGACGCTCGAAGCGGCCTACAGCACCGCCCTGCGCGAATCCAACCTGACGTATACCGCCCGGGCTTATGCTTCGCGGGTTACCGGGTATCAGATTGAACGTTCCTTCGCCGTGCCGAATTCCTACACCGACGAATACCTCGTCGTGAACGCCGGCGAAGCCCGCGTGCTCGGCTTCGAGTTGGAGTCCGTCTGGCGGCCCGCCCGCGATGTGAGCGTGACACTCGCCGCCTCGGTCTGCCATGCCACCCTGAAGGATTTCACCGACCCGTTCACGGGCGACAACCACTCGGGCAATCGCGCGCCCTATGCCCCGACGGGCAATGGCGCGTTGCGCGTGGACTGGCGGCCCGCCGCCGGCTTCTTCGCCGGTGCCGGCGTGACCTGGACCGGCACGACCTACTACGACGAGCAGGAGACGGATTACCTGGCCCAGCGCTCCTACACGCTCATCGAGGCGGACGCCGGTTACTCCTTTGCCCGGGGCGAAGTGCGTCTCTTCGGCCGCAACCTCGGCGACAAGGAATATTACAGCTCGATCACGCCCGGCGTCGGCCACGGCACCCCCGGCGCCCCGCTCACCTGGGGCGGCGAAGTGAGCATGCGGTGGTGATGTAGGGCGGGGTCTCCGAACCCCGCCTATGCTCGACATCGACGCCGGCTATACGGCGGGGGTCGCAGACCCCGCCCTACACGCCCTATTTCTTCATGAACGGCGTGAAGAGGTCGATCGGCACCGGAAGGAATGTGGTCGTGTTGTGTTCACTGGAGATCTCGCGCATTGTCTGCAGAAAGCGCAGTTGAAGCGCGATGGGCTGGTGGCTGATCATCTCGGCGGCCTGCACCATCTTCTCGGCTGCCTGAAACTCACCCTCGGCGTTGACGATCTTGGCCCGGCGTTCGCGTTCCGCCTCGGCCTGCTTGGCCATTGCCCGCTTCATGGTGTCGGGGAGAGAGACGTCGCGCACCTCGACCGCAGACACCTTGATACCCCACGGCTCGGTCTGACGGTCGATGATCTCCTGCAGTTTCAGGTTGATGGCTTCGCGCTGCGCGAGCAGGTCGTCGAGCGGCGCCTGGCCGAGCACGCTGCGGAGGGTGGTCTGCGCGATGAGCGAGGTGGCCTTCAGAAAATTCTCGACCTTCACCACCGCCGCCACCGAGTCCACGACCCGGAAATAGATCACCGCATCCACACTGACCGGCACGTTGTCGCGCGTCATGATCTCCTGTCGCGGCACGTCGATCGTCACGACCCGCAGGTCCATCCTCACCAAGCGATCCACGAAGGGGATGAGCAGTACGAGGCCGGGGCCCTTGGCCCCCACCCGGTGCAGCTTGCCGAGGCGGAAAATGACGCCGCGCTCGTATTCTCGGAGGATGCGCACGGCCTGCGGCAACAGGAGCAAGGCCAGCACCACCACTGGCACGAACCAGGCGGTGAGGTTGAAGAGCTCGGGATGGTCGAGTTGCATGGGATTTCCTTTTTCACCGGGCGAACGGTTTTACCTTCAGCGTCAGCCCCTCGATCCCGATGATTTCGACGAGCTGGTCCTTTTCCACGACGGTTTCGCTCACGGCGTTCCAGTGCTCGCCTTCGATGAGCACCCAGCCGCCGGCCGCATCGATGCGGGCCCGGGCCGGCACCACTTGGCCCGGCATGGTCTCCCGGCCGGCGCGCACCGGCAGCAGCTGAGCCCGCAGGCCCGCGCTGACAATCATGATGAAGAACAGGGCCGTGGCCACGGTCGCGGGCACGATGAGGGCGAGGGAAAGGCGGAAGGTCGGATCAGTACGGTCGAAGAGCATCAGCGCACCGAGGAAGAAGGCCGCGATCCCGCCGGCCGTGAGCACACCGTGGGTCGGGGCGAAGACGTCGGTGGTGAAAAGGATGACGGCCAGCACGAGCAACAATACGCCGGCAAGGTTGACCGGCAGGATGGCGGCCATGTAGAGCGCGAGGATCAGGGCGATGAGCCCCACCACGCCGGGCAGGATGGCCCCCGGATTGCTCAGCTCGCCAATGATGCCGTAGAGGGCGACCAGCATCAGGATGAACATGACCTCGGGTCGCCAGATCAGTTGAAAGACCCTTTCGCGCGTGGTCATGGAAATCTCGACGATTCCGGCGTCTTTCGTCCGCAGGACGCAGTCCCCCACTTTCCGGCCGTCGAGCGCTACGAGCAAAGCGGTCAAATCGCCGGCCACCAGGTCGATGACCTTGAGTTCCAGAGCCCGTTCGGCGGTGACCGAGGCGCTGTCGCGGACGGACGACACAGCCCACTCGACATTGCGCTGCCGCCGGCTGGCGATGGATTCCATGTAACTGACCGCGTAACTCTCCAACTTCCGCTTCATGGTCTCGTCCGGTTTCCCTTCCCCGCCGGCCGGGTTGCCCCCGAAGGCGACGGGGTGCGCCGCCCCGATGCTAGTGGTCGGAGCCATCGCCGCGATATCGGCCGCCAGGGTGATGAAGCAGCCCGCGCTGGCCGCCGTGGCGCCGGCGGGCGCGACATACACGACCGTGGGCACCGGCGAGACCAGCAGCTTTTGCACGATGACCTTGGTCGAATCGAGCAGTCCGCCCGGCGTATCCAACTGGACGACGAGGCACTGCGCCCCGTCCTCGGCGGCGCGATCCACCGCCCGAGTCAGGTAGCCGGCCGTGGCTGGGCCGATCGGGCCATCGACCCGGGCGAGGGCGACCCGCTCCGCCGCACCGAGCGCCGCGAGCGACAGCCCCCAAGCGGTCAGGACGGCTTTGGTTTTTGTTTTCAACGCAACCTCCCGGACGATCAATGCACGGGGTATTCGTAGATCGGCTCGAGTTGCTGGTAGCGGGGTTGCAGGAATGTCACGATGTCGAGCAGCTGGGTGACCGTCATCGTGTCATTCACCTGATGCATGGGCGATTCCGGATAGGCCGAGGCGTGGGCCAGTTTGTCGGAGATCTCGTATTTGGGATGGATGATGGCGGTGACCAGCTCCCCGTAGGAGCGGACTTTCATCACCTTGCCGCCCAACATGACCACCTTTTCCGGCGAGATTACCGGGCCTGGCAGCTCCGGCACACCGTCCACCCGATGGCAGGCGTTGCACTGCAATGCAACAAAGGCTGTCTGGCCACGAGCCGCGTCTCCCGCCGGAAAGACGAATCCCCGGCCCATTCTCCGGCCCTGATCGCAACCGACAAACAGCCCCGCCAACAGCAGGGCAGTCCCGAACATGATTGAGGTTTTCATAATGCCCCTTGATGTGCGGAATCAATCCTGCGGGGCGGGCTCGCGCGTCGCCGCCCCGGGGTTGGGGATGCGGCGCGCACCCGTCCGGACAAAGCTGATTCCTTGTTGGCTCCACTATACACCCATTCCGGCGGAGCGGTGGGCATTTCTTGTGCAAACCCGACCGCGCTTTGCGCGTGCGGGATCCGGTCCTGATTAGCCTCGCCAAGTTTTCCGGCGGGGTTAATTTTTTGCGGGCAAAGCAACTTCTCATGGAGACCAAGCAACAAATCGTCGCCGACTGGCTGCCGCGCTACACGGGCGTGCCGCTCAAGCAGTTCGGCCGCTACGTCCTGCTCACCAACTTCGACCGCTACGTCGAGCTCTTCGCCCAGTGGCATCGCGTGCCCGTCCATGGCCGCAACAAGCCCATGCTCAGCGCCACCGCCGGCGACATCACGATCATCAATTTCGGCATGGGCAGCGCCACGGCGGCCACGGTCATGGACTTGCTCAGTGCCATCAAGCCCAAGGCCGTGCTCTTCCTTGGCAAGTGCGGCGGGGTGAAACATCGCGCGCGCATCGGTGACCTCATCCTCCCCATCGCCGCCATCCGCGGCGAGGGCACGAGCAACGACTACTTCCCACCCGAGGTGCCCGCCCTGCCCGCCTTCGCGCTGCAAAAGGCCATTTCCACCACCATTCGCGACCACCAGCTCGATTACTGGACCGGCACGGTCTACACGACCAACCGCCGCGTGTGGGAACACGACAAAACTTTCAAGGCCTACCTGAAGAAAATTCGCGCCATGGCCGTGGACATGGAGACGGCCACGATCTTCATCACCGCCTTCGCCAACGAAACTCCCGCCGGCGCGCTGCTCCTCGTCTCCGACGAGCCCATGACCCCCGAGGGCGTGAAGACCGCCGTCAGCGACAAGAAGGTGGATGAGCAGCACGTCATCTCCCATCTCCGCATCGGCCTCGATTCCCTGAAGCAGCTCATCAACAAGGGACTCACGGTGAAGCATCTGAAGTTTTGAGGATGAATTTCCTGGTAGGGCGGACCGGCCCGGTCCGCCGTCTCTACATGACAGCCGTCCCGTCAAAATTTCCGACCAGGAGCAAACTCCCGCACGTCGCCCCCGCGTGGGCGAAGCCATCGGCGCTTTTCTTTGTGACGGTCTGCACCAGTCCTCGCGGCAAAAACCAACTCTGCCACGACCGGGTCGCCGGCACGATTTTCGAATCGGTTGAATTCCGGCAACAGCGGTTCGACTGGCATGTCACTCTGCTCGTGCTCATGCCCGACCATCTACACATGCTTGTGGCGTTTCCCGATGACTTGGACATGCGCAAAATCGTCACCGATTGGAAATCCCTGCTCGCGCGAAAAACAGCGATTACGTGGCAACGCGACTTCTTCGATCATCGGATCCGCGATCACGAGAACTGGGAGCAGAAGGCCGGGTACATCAGACAAAATCCCGTGCGTGGCGGTTTGGTGTCTCGAGTCGAAGAGTGGAAATACGTCTGGGAGCCTGCCAGCGGCGGACCGGGCCGGTCCGCCCTACCTTCCTCA
The DNA here is from genome assembly GCA_036568985.1 of Lacunisphaera sp. GTDB lineage: Bacteria > Verrucomicrobiota > Verrucomicrobiia > Opitutales > Opitutaceae > Lacunisphaera. The sequence continues at coordinate 13,768 of DATCRM010000045.1, forward strand.
TCCTAGCCCAGCGGTCCCGCCCTACCTGTCGACCATCCATGCTGATCCGAATCAAAGGCGCCATTTCCAACTGCTACCTGCTGCTCGGTGAACGGCCGGTGCTTGTGGACACCGGTGCGCCGGGCGATCTCAAGCGCATCCTCGCCGGGCTCAAGGAGGCCGGTGTCGCGCCCAAGGATCTCTCGCTCATTCTGCTTACCCACGGCCACAGCGACCACGCCGGTTGCGCCGCGGAACTCAAGCGTCGCAGCAACGCCCAGATCGCCTTGCACCTGGGCGACGGCGCGCTCGTGCGCCAGGGCCGCAACGGCGTGCTGGCGGCGCAGGATACTCTCGGGCGGATGCTGCGTCCTTTCGTCGACGAGACCTTCGAACCTTTCGAACCCGATCTGCTTTTTCGCGACGGGTTTTCCCTGGAACCGCACGGAGTGAAAGGTCGCGTAATGGCCACGCCCGGCCACACCGCGGGCTCGGCGTCGGTCGTGCTCGCCGCGGGCGAGGCGATCATCGGCGACGTGCTCCGCGGCAGTTTTTTCTGGCCCAACAAGTCGCGCCCGCACTGGTTCTGCAACGATCCGGAATCCAACACCCGCAGCATCGTCCGGCTCGCGCGCGAGGGCTTGGTGCGCTGTCATCCAGGCGTGTTCGGGAGCTTTCCCGGCACCGAGCTTGGCCAGTATCTCCGGACCGATGGGGACGAAGTGATGCAGCT
>DATCRM010000046.1:0-9869 GCA_036568985.1 Lacunisphaera sp.
GTTTGATAGCGGTCGCGGTCTGCGGTGCGGTCGGCGGGATTTTCGTGGCCGGTGATATAGGGAGGCAGGGGCATTTCACCGATGCGATTGGCCACCGCGAGCACATCTCCCGCGGTCGTCACAAAGCTTACGCGGGCAAGTCCATCGTCGGTTTTCTCCTGCACGGTGCCTGTAAAGACACCCTCGAGGCCAAAGGTGGAGCCGACGGGAAGTTTTTTTCCCGGCCGCAGCAGACACCACCATTGATCTGAATGCGGGGTGCGGGGTGCGGAGTGCAGAGTGCCGGGTTCTGCACTTTGCGAACGGTTTTCCTGGAGCTGCGGCGACCCCGCCGCGGGCTGGGATTTTTCGCGGGCGGGGTCGCCCGCGCTCCAGACCGGTCGCAACAGCAGGCACTCGACCTGTCCGCCGGTGGGCCGGGTGGCGTGGAGCCGGGCGGGAATGACGGCGGCGTTGTTGCGGAAGAGAGTGTCGCCGGCGCGGAGATATTCGGGCAGATCGCGGAAGCTCCGGTGGGTCGTGGTGCGAGTCTGCCGATCCACCACGAGCAGGCGCGACTCGTCACGGCGCTCGGCGGGCCGCTGGGCGATAAGCCTTTCGGGCAAGGGATAGTCAAAGAGATCGGTATGCACCTGCCCCAAGGCAGTAGGCTTGAGGGAAGGTGTCAGCAAAAAGTTAACCTTCCCGGTGCGGGTGGTTCAAAAACGGGCTTGCCTAGCCCGGCGCAAATGAACCGAATGCCGATTCCCTTTTGCCGCTTTAGCTCAGTTGGTAGAGCGACTCATTCGTAATGAGTAGGTCGTCGGTTCAAATCCGACAAGCGGCTCCACCCTTCGCCGAGCGAAGCGAGTGCGGAGTATGCCCGCTCAAGCCTGAGCGAAGGAGGGCCACGTTCCCGCTCGCGCCGGCACTCCCGCGCGCTCCCTGCCGCCGGCACAGCAGCGTGGGGCAGCTTCCTCGCGCGCCGACTCGGATGCGCAATCGCGCCAAGGAGGAGTTGTCGACCTACCTTTTCTTGCCCAGCGCCGGGTGCTTTTTCTCCGTGGCCTGGTACCAACGGTAGAAACTGACGCCGAACGCAATCATCGCGACGGCCATGCCGATGAGCTTCATCATCGAGCCGGCAAGAAGTTGGTCGGCCGCGGCGGTCAGGTTCGTGATGCGCGGGGCGTATTCGTAGGTGGGATAGAGCACGTCCTGCGAGAAGGTAATGTAGGCGAAGACGGGGGTCATGCCGATGATCACGGCGGGCAGGTAAAGCATCTGCCAGCCGTAGGAAAGCGGCGGGTATTCGCGCGAAGGGCTGAGCAGAGGCCACCAGTAGAACAATGCGCTGCCGAACATCGTGAAGTGTTCCAGGATGTGGATCGGCCGGTTTTGCAGCGCCAGGTCGTAGAGCAGGGGGATGTGCCAGCCGGTCATGAAGCCTGTATAAATCACGCCGCAGACCACCGGGTTCGTCAGGACGCGCAGGATCGGACGCAGACCGGGTCGGCCGGTGACCGGCCGCACCAGCCAGTCGGGCAGGCCGAGGAGCAGCAGAATGGCCGCGGGATAAATGATCAACTGGTGCTGCAGCATATGGGCGCTGAGCAGGAAACGTTCGCCGAGCTGGTCGAGCGGTGAGCCAACGGCCAGATAGAACACAAGCAAGGCGGCGTAGAATCGGATCGCATGGCCACGGGGGTAGGGCGATCCCGGATTGAGCCTATCGCGCAAGGGTCCCGTCAGAATGGCATAGAGCCAACCGAGGAAGATGAGCCCGCCGATGAGGACGGGTTCATTGTGCCAGTGGGTCCAGTCGATCATGGAAGGCTAGAGATACGCACAACCGTCCGGGCGCGCAAAGAGAAGAATTGGATTAACCACAAAGGCACAGAGACACAAAGAGCAGCGGATACCTCTCAGTATCTTTGTGCCTCTGTGGTTAAAAATGCCTTGGTCCGGGCACAAAAAAGCCGCGACTCGCGTCGCGGCTGGGAAAGTCGGGCGGGATCAGAGCGTCAACATTCCCACGATCGAGCTGAGGGGCTTGGCGGCGTCGGCTCCGAAGAGGTGGAGCAGCGCCCACATCGTGCCGCCGGCGAGCACCAAGCCGATGAAGAACAGGATCGTGCAGAAAATGCGGTCCCAGCGCAGGTGCATGAAATAGAAGATAACGGCCATGAACTTGCCGGCAGAGAGCGTCACCAGCGAGGTAACAACGAACCACTTCGGCAGCGGGAGGTAGACCAGCACGACCTCGATGCCCGTGACGACGGACAGGATCATCGCGACCTGGATGTAGAAATGGAACTTGCTCGGCTCGTGGTGGCCGGCTTCGGCGGAGGTGGTGGCGGGAGCGGACATGGGAGGGAAAGACTAAAGATTAGAGACTAAAAGACCAAGGGACTGGGTACTAGGTGAAGTAAGGAGGGATTTGGAGCGGTTTTTGGTCTGCGGTCTCTTGGTCCCTGGTCCTTCGGCTGCTTAAAGATATTCGAGCAGGTAGACGGCCGTGAAGATGATGATCCAGACGATGTCGACGAAGTGCCAGTACAAGCCGATCGCCTCGACGTCGCCGGCGTTTTTCTCGCCGAACTCGACGTCGTGGGAGGTGCGACCGAGCACGAAGGTGGCGACCAAAGCGGCAACACCGACCCCCAGCGACAGGGCATGGTGGCTGAGGAAGTCGCCGAAGCTGTGGCCGTAGATGACCTCGATCAGGCCCGGGACAAGGACGATGAAGGAAACGCCCATCACCGTGCAGACGGCGGCAAGGTGGACGAAATTCTTCAACAGGCCGTTGCCATGGCTGGGCTTGAAGGTGCGGACATACATCATGCCCAGCAGCAACACGCCGATGGCCACGTGTGTGCCGTGCGTGCCGGTGAGCGTATAGAAGGTGGACCCGAAGATGCTGTTTGAAAGCGTCATCTTCTTCTCGTGGACGAAGTGGCCGAACTCATACACCTGGCCACCGAGGAAGATGCAGCCGAAGAACATCGTGCCGAGCAGCATGACGCGGGTGCTCTTGACATTGCCGCGCTGGATGGCGTTCACGGCGAGCGCCATGAGCAGCGAGGACATGAGCAGGATGAACGTCGAGAAGGACGTGAGCTCGATGTTGAAGACCTGGGTCGGGACCGCGTTGCCCGGGGGCGGGTTAAGGCGATAGACGAGGTGCGTCGAGATGAGCGCGCCGAAGAACATACAGTCCGAGGCGAGGAAGGCCCACCAAAGGAGCTTCTTGTTCGGAATGCCGGTCGACGTCGTGTGGTCGTGATGATGATCGATGGCGCCTGTGGCCGCGTGACTGCTCATTGGAAGATTTGAAATTTGAGATCGGAGATTTGAGATCGGGGCTGGGCCGAGCCTTAATGACCGCCGCGGGATTCCTTGATGTTGCCCTGCTCATCAATGTGCAGGTGGTAGCCACCGGGGCCCTCGAGGGACCAGAGATAAAGCGAGAGCACCATGATGACGCCGCCGGCGATGGCCAGCGGGAGGTGGGAAGCAAGCACCTGCTTGTCACCGAACAGGACCGGGTGATGGAGCTGGGCGAAATTATAGGCGCCGATGAGCAGACCGATCGAGGAGAACAGCGGATACCAGGACTGGTCGGGCATGTGGATGCCGCCGTGGGATTCCTCGGCCTTGATGTGCTCGGCCTTCTCTTTGGCGATCTCTTCCTTGTGGGTCTTCTCATACCACCAGCCGTCGCGGGCGTGAACGGTGGGGATGGCCGCGAAGTTGTGCTCCGGCGGGGGCGAGGGGATCGACCACTCGAGGGTGCGGCCGTCCCACGGATCGTTGCCGCACTTCTGGCCCTTGAAATAGGTCCAGACGAGAACCGCGAAGTAGGTGAAGATGCCGACGCCGAGGAGATAAGCGCCGCAGGTGGCGAAGAGGTTGCCCTCGTTCCAGCCCATGTTGGCGTCGTAGGTCCAGGTGCGGCGGGGCATGCCGTTCAGGCCGAGGAAGTGCATCGGGAAGAACGTGCAGTTGAAGCCAATGAAGATGATCCAGAAGGAAAGCTTGCCCCAGAATTCCGGCACGAGGCGGCCGAAGAACTTTGGAAACCAGTAGTGAATGGCGGCGAGCAGCGCGAAGGTGGCGCCGCCGATCAGCACGTAGTGAAAGTGGGCGATGACGAAATAGCTGTCCTGCTGCTGGGCGTCGGCCGGAGCGGCGGAGTGCATGATGCCCGAGAAACCGCCGAGCATAAACATCCAGATGAAGCCGAGGGCGAACATCATGGGTGTGCGGGTGACGATGCGGCCGCCCCAGAGGGTGCCGATCCAGTTGAAAATCTTGACGCCGGTCGGGACCGCAATGGCCATCGTGGCAAGGGAGAACGCGGCGGTGGCGATGGTGCCCATGCCCGTCGTGAACATGTGGTGGCTCCACACGCCGAAGCCGATGAAGCCGATGGCGACACCGGAGAAGACCACGATCGGATAGCCGAAGAGCGGCTTGCGCGAGAAGGTCGGGAGGATCTCCGAGACGTAGCCCATCGGGGGCAGAATGAGGATGTACACCTCAGGGTGGCCGAACACCCAGAACAGGTGTTGCCAGAGGATCGGCTGGCCGCCGCCGGAAACCTCGAAGAAATTGGTGCTGAAGTTGCGGTCCATCATCACCTCGACGAGCGCGATGGCAATGGCGGGCAAAGCGAGGACGAGGAGGAAACTCGTGACGAGAGACATCCAGACGAACACCGGCAGGCGCATCATCGTGAGGCCCGGGGCCCGCATGTTGATGATCGTGACGATGAAGTTCAGGGAGGCGACGATGGAGGAAAGACCGAGGATTTGCAGACCGAGCACCCAGAGATCCGTCGAGAGATCGGGAGTGAATTGCTTGGAACTGAGTGGAGCGTAGCCAAACCAACCGACGTCAGGCGCGCCGCCAAAACCCTTCAACGCGTCACTGAAGTGCGAGAGCCAGCCGATGTTCAGGAGGATGGCGCCAACGGCCCAGACCCAGAGCGAGAACGTGTTCAGGCGGGGGAAGGCGACGTCACGGGCACCAATCATCAGCGGGATCAGGAGATTGAAGAACGCGGCGTTCAACGGCATGACCGCGAGGAAGATCATCGTGGTGCCGTGCATCGTGAACAACTCGTTGTAGAGCTGGGCACTGATGAAGCGATTGTTCGGGACGATCAGCTGGGTGCGGATCATCAGGGCCTCGAGTCCGCCGATCAGGAAGAACATGATGGCGAAGCCGCCGTACATCATGCCGATCTTTTTGTGATCGACGGTCGTGAGCCAGCCGACGAGGCCGGTCTTGGCCGTCGGGCGCGCGAGCAGCTCGAAAGTGGGTTTGGCGGGAGCATGGGAAGCGCCCGTGTATTCGGATTTGGCGATGGCTTGGGCCATAGGAAAGGTGGTTGGGAAGGGCGCGGGCGCTTACTTCAGGCTGTGCAGGTAGGCGACCAGGGCGTCGATCTCGGCGTCGTTGAGCGTGAACTTGGGCTGGCCGGTCTGCACGTCAATGTAGCCGCCGTGGTACATCTTGTTGCCGGGTTTGAAATAGTCCGGGGTCTTGATCCATTGGTGCAGGCGCTCGGGGGTATTCTCAAGCACGCCGGCTGCGATGGAGGAGCGGGCGCCGACGTGGGTTAGCTCGGGACCGGTGATGCCGATGCCCTCGTGGCCGCGCACGGTGTGGCAGGTGATGCAGGTTTTTTCCTGGAAAAGTTTGCGACCGCTGGTGATCAGGCTGGCGCTTTCGCCGGCCTCGGGACTTTGCATCTTCTTCCAACCCTCAAAAGGATTGGCGTCGAACTCCGGCGAGCCGGCGAAGGTGCCGCCGACCGTCGGTTGGAAACTGGCGAACTGAACCCGGGGCGTAAGATCCGCGGCGGCGGCCGACTGGGCGGTGACGGTGCGGGCCGACTGTTTCTGATTCTCCAGCCACTTCACGTAATCGGACGGCGAAAGCGCGATGACGCGGAATTTCATGATCGCGTGCGATTCGCCGCAATACTCGGCGCACTGGCCGTAGTAGTAACCGGGTTTGTCGGCCTTGAACCAAAGGTGATTGCCGCGGTTGGGCATCATGTCGACTTTGCCGGCCAGCTTGGGGATCCAGAAGCTGTGGATGACATCGACCGTGCGAAGATTGACGCGGACGGCGGTGTTGGCGGGGACGACGAGCTCGTTGCCGGTCGCCAGCGGCGCTTCACCGCCGTTTGGCAGTTTCACCTGTTCGGTCGGATACTCGAACTTGAACCACCATTGATAGCCAGTGGCGTTCACTTCGAGGGCGTTGCCCTTTTCCTCCTCGGGAACGTCGTAGGTGTACCAGATGCCTTTCAGGGTGGGGATCGCGATGATCACCAGCAGGGCGACGGAGCCGGCGATCAGGCCGATTTCCACGAGCGGATTGCCGTGGCCCGCCTCGGCGGGCGGTTCGGCATGCTCATCGGCCTCCGAACGGGCGCGGAATTTGATTTGCGCGTAGGCCAGGACAGCGCCCACCACGATGAAAATACCGGTGGTCACATAGACGGTGACCATGAAGAGGTCCCATTGGGTTTTGGCGACCGGTCCGCCCGAAACCATCGTGGATTGGGGGCCGCTGAGGTTGAAAACCTCGGCCAGTTTGCAGCCCGACAGGAGCATCAGGGCGAGACCGGCGGCAAAAGCGGCGGTGAAACGCGGAATATGGCGTAAAGCGAAGCGTGTACGGATCATGTGTAACAGGGCCGGCACCAGCGGTGTGCACCGGGCCGAGAGTATCGGCCGAGGGTTTGGAAAATATTGGTCATTTCAACAACAAAACCGTGCATCTTTTGTCATGGCATGGAGGCTATAAATCCGGGCGGTTCTCTCCATAAGTTCTACACCAAAAAATGCTAAGCGATTGCGCCCAGCGCCGGCCTGTGCATCAGTCATCCTACCATGAAAAAACTTCACGCACTTCCCCTTTTGTTGTGTGCCCTCACCTTTGCCGGTTGCGGCAAGAAGGAAGAGGCTTCGACTGCGTCGGCGCCGGCTGCCGCTCCGGCTGCTCCGGCTGCACCCGCCGCAGCGATGATTGAGATCACGGCCAACGACAGTATGAAGTTCAGCCAAACCCGCTTTGAGGTGGCGGCTGGCCAGGAAGTGAAGATCACGTTCACCAACATGGGCACGATGCCCAAGGTCGCGATGGGCCACAATTTGATCATCCTGAAAAAGGACACCGATCTCAAAGCCTTCACCGATGCCGCCGTCATGGCCGTAGCCACCGACTATGTGCCGGCAGCCAAAGCCGATCAGATCATCGCCCACACCAAGCTGCTCGGACCGAAGCAGAGCGAGGAGCTTACCTTCAAGGCTCCCGCGGAAGCCGGCGAATATCCGTTCATCTGCTCGTTTCCTGCCCATTACCTGTCGGGCATGAAGGGTGTGATGGTCGTCAAGTGAGCGGACATTATTGCGCCGGACGGCGGTCATAGACCGCCGCTACAGCCGAAGCCGGGCCAGCCGCCCGGCTTTTTGCTGGTCGCATGGATCCAGATTGGAATCAGTGGACACAATCCCGAGGGCCGTTGAGGGCAACGGCCTCCAGCGACGACAACGGACGGCCCGGCGGTCCGTCCTACCTCAAGCTGCCGGCCACCACACGTAGAGGAAGAAATAAACGAGCACGCCGGTCACCGAGACGTAATACCAGATGGGAAACACCACGCGCGCCCACTTCTTATGGCGGGCGTAGTCGCCCTTGATCGCAAAGCTGAACGTGCGCGGCACCAAGTAGGCGATGCTGATGGCGAGCGTCACGTGGGTGAGGAGCATGACATAGTACACCGTCCTGATCGCACCGACCCCGCCAAACTGGGTATGCAGCGCCTCGCCCGGCGTCGCGTAATAGCCTTTCAGGAACTTGTGGGTGAGGTAGCCGACCAAAAACACCGCCGACACCACGCCGGCCGTGAGCATGAACCGGCGGTGGATTACCGGGTTCTTCGCCTTGATCGAGATGAAGCCGGCCGTCATCAGCACCGTGGCCGTGGCGTTAAGCGCGGCGTTGAGCGCAGGGATGTCGTGGATGGTCATGGGGGAAGAGAATCTTTAGGAGCCTGCTTGCAGGCGATGGTTTGACGGAATCGCTCCTACAATTTGAATATCATCCGATCGGCGACCAGCGCAGCCATCAACAGCGGCAGGTAAGCGATGGAGATTAAAAAGACCCGGCGCGCCACGGTTTCGCGCCTGGCTGGATCGAGGAAATGGAACGCTGCGCGCAAGAACCATAAACCAAGCAGGGCGGCAGCCGCGCCGTAATACCAAGTGCAGTAGCCGAGCAACGTGGGCATCAGGCTTGCGGCGGTGAGCAGCACCGTCCAGATGAAGGTCCAGCGCGAGACCTTGACGCCGCTCGGATCCACGACGGAGAGCATCGGCATGCCGGCCGCGGCGTAGTCCTTGCGGTAGGTCCAAGCCAGGGCGAAGAAGTGCGGCATCTGCCACGTGAACAGGATGGCGAAGAGCGCCCAGCCGAGCCCGGCGTTGGAACGACCGGCAGCGGCCCAGCCGATCATGGGCGGCAGCGCGCCGCTGATGGCGCCGAGTTCGGTGTTCCAGCGCGACCAGCGCTTGGCCGGCGTATAGATTGCGAGGTAGGCGACGATGGTGGCGAGCGCGAGAAATGCCGAGAGGCCGTTCACCAGCTTGAAGAGCACGGCCAGCCCGGCGACGCACAGCGTCCAGCCGACCACAAAGGCCGAGCCGGGCATGATGATGCCGGCGGGAATCGGACGGCCCGCGGTGCGCTGCATCTTCGCGTCGGTGTCACCTTCCATCCACATGTTCAACGCTGCCACGCCGCCCGCGCACAACGCCGTGCCGAGCACGACCAGAAGCATGCGCTTCCAATCAAAATAGGAATAGGGCACGGCCGCCAGGTAGCCGACCATGGCAGTGATGACCGACATGAAACTCAGCCGAGGCTTGGTCAGCTCGAGGTAATGCCTCCAAGTGGCGCGGCTGGCAGCGGTTAGTGGCTGGGTTTCGACGTGGGTCATGCTTTGCGTCCCTCGACCGAATCACGCCAGGTCAGGAAAACCACCACAAAAGTCGCGGCGAGCGTCAGCGCGCCGACCACCACGTGGCTCGTCGTCATGGTCACACTGCGGCCGGACCAGATGATATTGGCGCCGAGCAAAATCTGGGTGGTCACCAGGGCGACGAGCAGCACGCTCCCAGCCCGGACGAGCGGGTGAAGGGTCTTTTCGCGCCACAGAAAATGTCCGTAGATCGCGATCCCGAGCCCGATCAGCGCGGCCAGCATCCGGTGGGCGAATTGCAGCGCTACCCGGTAATCCCACGTTGCCGGCAACAGCGCGCCGTCGGGCGTGGAAAACGGGAAGGTCGGGATCGCCATGCCGGCGTAGTTGTGACGCATCGTGGCGGCAACGATCAGTTGGGCCAGTACCAGCACCGCGCACCAGCCGCCGAGCCCGCGCATGGCTGGACTCGCCTGACCGAGGGTGTTTTCCACCCAAGGACGCGACAGACCGGCGGCGATTGCGAAGAGCACGCAAACATAAACCTGGGCGAGCACTCCGTGCGGGATGCGCAGCATCTGGCCAAGCGACATCTCAAAGCCCGGAACGTGCATGGCGTCGAACATCACCCGGGTGCCGCCGAGCACGCCTTGCACGATCACGATCCCCAGTGCCCACCAGCCGAGTTTCCTCAGCCAGGCGCGTTCCTCCCGGCGGTGCAGCCACACCGTGAGCACAATCGTGATCAAACCCATGAGCGTGCCGGATAGCCGGTGGGAATGTTCGGCGAACTTGTCGATCTCCGTCAGCCAGCCATGCGGGTTGACCGAGCCGTTGGACAACGGCCAGTCGGGAAAGGCCATGCCGGCGCCGATGGTCGTGGTGAAGG
>DATCRM010000047.1:0-5423 GCA_036568985.1 Lacunisphaera sp.
GCGGCAGGTGCGCGAGCGCATGCGGCAAATCGCCCCCGACAAGCGCTGGATTTTGCGTTCGAGCACGAACGCCGAGGACCTCGCCGGCTTCACGGGCGCGGGACTTTACCGCTCGCTCAAGGTCAAGGCTGGGGCCAGCGAAGCAGACGTGGCCGAGGCCATCCGTGGCGTATGGGCCAGCGTGTGGCTGCAAGGCGCCTTCGAGGAGCGGTCATGGTATCGGGTGGATCACGGCGCCGTGGGCATGGCCATTCTCGCCCAGCCTTTCGTCGACGGCGCCGTCGCCAACGGCGTGGCCATCACCGCCAATCCCTTCGCCGGAATGCGTCCCGGCTTTTTGATCAACGCCCAGACCGCGGAAGGCAGTGTCACTGGCGCCGCAGGCAATGAGATCCCGGAGCAACACCTCGTCTACACCTTCACCGATGATTTCGAATTCGAGGTGTTGTCCCGCAGCTCGCGCACCGGGGGCCAGCCTCTGCTGACCGAATCCGATCTACGTGCCCTCGCCTCGGTCCTGCAGCGACTGCATGACCATCTTCTGCCACTCTGGAAAGAGCCCGCTAATGCCGTGGACGTCGAATTTTTGATCGCCGGCGAGGACCGCCACATCGTGATTTTGCAAGCGCGGCCTTATACAATAACCTACGGCCCCGGCCAGCGCCCGGAAGATTAGGGCGTGTCTTCAAACCCCTTAAATCCGCAAACCCGTCATCCTGAGCCGAGCGAAGGATCCAAGCAAATATGCGCCACACTGCTGGAAAACGAACCTCCCTTGGATTGGAACCCTGTCGCCTTCGGCTCGGTAACTTCGCTGCGCGCAGAATGACGAACCGGGTTTGAAAACACGCCATAGAACTACTCCGTTATGTGTCTGCACCCCGACACACCCCGCCCTTGTCGGGCACCCCTCTCCAGAGGGGATTTAAGACAAGGCGCTCGCGGTCTCGCACGTTTCCACGAGCACGTACTGACCAGATGCAAAACGTTCGCCTTCGCCCACTGATATAACCCGCTGAGAAACAGGTTGCACACCATCCGCCCGTCCCGGGGGAGTTGGTATAGGCGGAACAAATCCCGGGGAAACCTGTTAGTTCAAGTAGCTCCTTTGAGTTAGCGGCCGCAGCACAACCACCGATAACGGGGGAAGGATGGCTGATTGATTGGGGCCCGCCCTCGGGCGAATCCTTTTAACCACACTCCGACACGCATGAGCGAAGCGCGCAAAAAACCAGATGCCGAAATTGAACGGGTGCTAAAGCTCGGCCTCACCGAGATGGTATCCCTGCGCAAGGAGACCAAGGATTGGGGCCTGGCTGACTTCGATCATGCGGAGAGATGCCATGCTCTTCTGGCGCATTCGCCGGAATTGGAAGTCGCGGTTTTCAGCAACCTGCGCGATCTGCGGTTCGAGTTGATGAGGAAGGACGAGGCGAAGGCCGCGGCTTTGCGGCACCGCGATACCGTCTCTTTGCTCAGCGCCAAGATCGACGAACTGAAAAGGCCGTATTGGACGGGCATCCTGACCTTCTGGGTGGCATTTACTGCGATGATAATCGCGTGGCTGGCCTGGTTCTATCCGCACGCTCCGAGCCACGTGCTGTTGTGGCTGGATTCCCTGACGAAATCCGCCGGGCCTTTGCAGTGACGGGATCGCGGTCGCGAAATCGGAGGGGTGACGGGCGAACTTTCGTGAGGCAAATTTCCGCACGTTGAACTTTGTGCATTTATCAGTTTTCCGATTCACGGGATCTGCTGAGTGCATGAAGGCGTTCGATGTCGTCTTTCACTAACGCTTCCTTCTTCGCCCGCGTCCACCGCTTGAGTTGAGCTTCTCGAGTCCGGGCCTCGGCAAAGCTTCCGAAAACCTCAAATCGCAGGAATGCGATTGGCGCATCCAGCTTCGTTGTCCTGCAAGCTTGGCCGGATATGTGATCATCGAGGCGCTGTTCAAGATCTTCAGACGCACCGATGTAAAGTGCGCCGGAGCGCAAGCGGAGAAAGTAGACCACGCACGCGCCCTTCGACGCGGGCCGCTGGCCCTTGCTCAGGGCCATTCGCCGCGCTTCGGCAATCAATGCATTCACGAGGTTCGTATATGCCGGCCGCAGGCCATGAGCAAGCTGGCTTGGCCAGCGCGTCGAATGGCTGCCCGACATGGATTCGAACCATGACTAGGTGAGTCAAAGTCACCTGTGCTACCATTACACCATCAGGCAGTGAAGCGTGGAAGGGGCAGCGTGCGTCTCGGCTCCCGCTGGTCAAGGGTGGAAAATCCCAAAAACCGAGCCATGTCCCTAAAGACTCCTCAAGAGGAATTTGAGTTTATCCGCCGGGCGGCGCTGGCTGGGCTGACGCGACCAGCGCTTCATGCACGGCGGCGATCAGACGCTCGACGGTGAAGGGTTTGGTCAGCACGCGGGCGCCTGCCGGCAGCGCGTCCGTCTGGGACCCGGTCGCTCCACTCATGAAGAGAATCCGCACCGTGGGGTTCAGACGGGAGAGCGCCAGGGCGAGTTCGTCCCCGCCCATTTCCGGCATGCTGAGATCGGTGATGACGAGCGCGACCTCGTCACGGCGCGCGGGATAAAGCTCCATGGCCTCATTCCCGTTGGCGGCCGCCAGCACCCGGTAGCCATAGCGCCCCAAGGCCGCGGTGATGAGATCGCGAATACTAACCTCGTCGTCGACCACCAGCACGAGTTCGCCCCGGCCGCGCGAAAGAAAGGGCGAGACGGTCCCCCCGGTCGGTCGATCGGATGCGGACGGTTCGGACGCCGGGAGAAAAACGCGAAACGCGGTGCCGCGACCGGGCTCGGATTCCACCCGGACAAACCCGCCGTAGTTCGTGGCAATGCCCCGAACGGTGGAGAGTCCCAAACCTGTGCCCTTGCCTTCGCCCTTCGTGGTGAAGAAGGGGTCCCAGATTTTTTCCAGAATCTCGGGCGGAATGCCGGTGCCAGTGTCGGAAACTTCGAGCATGAGGTACGCGCCTCCGATCGTGTGACTGCCGGCGGAGCCTTCGGTCACTGCGTCCATCTGCCGGTTTTGCGCGCGGAGGCGCAGCGTGCCGCCCCGGGGCATCGCATCGCGGGCGTTGACGCACAGATTGAGCAACACCTGGTGCAACTGGGTGGGATTGCCTTCGACCGTCCACAGGTCGTTGGGAATGTCGAGTTCGAGTTCAATGGACTTCGGGAAAGTCTGTTGAATGAAATTCGAGATGTCGCGCAGCAGGTGCTTGGCCTGGATGAGGGTCTTGTCGCCGCCCGCCCCGTGGGCAAAGGACAGGATCTGGCGCACCAAGCCGGCACCGCGCGCCGCACTGCTCTCGATGGTCTCGAGCACGCGCAAATCGGACGGGTGGGTGGCCCGAAGCCGCAGCAGAGGCGCGCCCATCAGGACGGGAGCGAGGATGTTGTTGAGATCGTGCGCGATGCCGGCGGACAGCATGCCGAGGCTCTCGAGGCGTTGCGCACGCAGGAACTGTTCCTGGATTTTCTGCTTTTCCGTAATGTCGATGGCAATATTCAGCCGCGCTTGGGGCCGGCCGGCGGCGTCATGGATCATTGACAGGTGAAACTCCGCCTGAAACTGGCGGCCGCCGCGGGTAAATACCGGAACCTCGCCCGTCCACCGGCCCGTGGCTTCCAACGCCGGGCGCCCAGCCGCGAGAAGATGCATCGTGTCGGAGGTGAGGACCTCCCCGACGAGCCGGCCCACCAGCGCCTCGCGCGGCATCCCGTAGAGCTGTACGGCCCCGTCGTTGCAGTAGGTGATCCGGTTGTCGAGTGCACTGATCACGATGGCCACGGGTGCATGGTCGATGATCTCCGCCTGCTCCCGCATTCGCTCCTCGGCGACTTTGCGCGCCGTGACATCGCGGGAGATGCCGAAGGTGCCGGCGATCGAGCCGGTGGCGTCCCGCAAGGGCACCTTGGTGGAGGACACCCAGGTGACCGAGCCGTCGGGCCAGGTTTCCTTCTCCTCCACCTCGATCATCGGTTCGCCGGTGCGCATGATGCGCTGTTCATCGTTGAAGGCCCGGCGCGCATGCTCCTCGGAATAGAAGTCGAAGTCCGTCCGGCCCTTGAGATCAGCCGGCTGGAGTCGGTGCCGCCGCGCCAGCGAACGGCTGACCGCAATGTACCGTGACTTCGTGTCCTTGAAATACACGTGATCCGGCATGTTCTCCATGAGCATGTGCAGGAGGTATTGTTCCTGGGCCAGAGCCTCCTCGACCCGGCGCCGGGCCCTCGCCACCTCGCCCTCACGCATGACCCGCTGAATGGACACAGGCAACCGCTGCATGCGGTCTTTGATCACGTAGTCGGAAGCGCCGGCGCGCACAGCCTCGATGGCGCGCTCCTCGCCGATCGTCCCGGAAAAAAAGATGAACGGCAAATCGGGCGAATGCTCGCGCGTCAGCTCCAACGCCTCCAGGCCGTTGAAGCCCGGCAGCTGAAAATCGGACAACACGAGATCGTATCCACCGTGTTTCAGGCCGTTGATAAAGCTTTCCCGGGTGCAAACGACGGTGATGGAACAATCCGGCCACTCCGCGTGAAGCATGTCGCGAACCAGCTCGGCATCACGGGGGTTGTCTTCAACATGGAGGATTTTCATGGCGAGGAGGGGTTGGGTATCGGGGGATTGGGTCCCGCCGGCGGTGGCTCGTTGAGCACGGCCCAGAAGGTGCCGAGCGTCTTGATGGCCTCGATGAACTCGTGAAAAGTCAGCGGCTTGACCACGTAGGCGTTCACACCGAGCTCGTAGCACCGGACGAGATCATGGTCCTCGCGCGAGGAGGTCATGACCACGATGGGAATACGGCGAAAATGCGGATCGGCCTTGAGCTGGCGAAGCACCTCGATGCCATCCACCCGCGGCATCTTGAGATCGAGCATGATCACCGCAGGATCGGCCCCGTCGCGTCCCGCATAATCGCCCCGGCGGAACATGAAATCGAGGGCCTCTGCTCCGTCGCGCAGGGTGATGACCTCGTTGGCCAGATGATACTGATGCAGGGCGTCGAGCGCCATCTCGGTGTCGCGAGGACTGTCGTCCACTAATAGGATACGTCTGGGGCTCATGAGGGAACAGGGGCTAATGATTGGACCACGGCGGAAGGCCGAAGGGTCAGGAAAAACGTGGCTCCGGCGTTCACCTGAGCCTTCGCCCAAGTACGGCCGCCATGCCGGGTAACGATGCGACGCACGCTGGCCAGACCGATGCCCGTGCCCTCGAACTCGTCGGACCGGTGCAGCCGCTGGAAGACGCCAAAGAGCTTGTCGGCATATTTCATGTCAAAGCCCGCCCCGTTGTCCCGGACGAATACCACGATCCGGCCGGCTTCCTCGCCGGCGGCGCCGATCTCGATCTCGGCGGGATCGCGGTGCCGGGTGTATTTGACGGCATTGGCC
>DATCRM010000048.1:0-4566 GCA_036568985.1 Lacunisphaera sp.
CCAGTCCGTCCAGCAACAGATCGATCGCGCGGCCAAGGAGGGCGATGAAGACAGCGACGGCGAAGGTGGCGCCGATGACGATATGGGAGACGACGGCGAACTGTTCGCCCAAGCTTTCGAAGTCCTCAAATCCACCCGCCGCGCCTCGACCTCGATGATGCAGCGCCGTCTGCGCATCGGTTACAACCGCGCCGCGCGCATCATGGATCTCATGGAAGACAAGGGCATCGTCGGCCCCGAGAATGGTTCCAGCCCGCGCGAAATCCTTGTGGATCTCGACTCCTATCAGCCTTGAGCGGCTGATTAGACTTTCAATACCCCCGCAAACCCAATTAAGAACTCCCCATGCAGACCATCGGCGAAAGACTTGAGGAGGCGCGCAAACGGAAGGGCATTTCCATCCGCGAGGCTGCCGAAAGCACCAAGATTCGCGGCGACTACCTGCAGAAGTTCGAGGCCAACTCCTTCGACATCGACCTGCCGCCCCTCTACATCCGCGGCTTCCTACGCACCTACTCCCGTTTTCTCGACCTCGATCCCGAACGGATCGTTGGCGATGTGGACGCCATCCTGGTTCACGATGGCAAAGCTCAGCCGCGCCGTGAAAACCGGGAGGCACTTGGCCGGGTTGATTTCGGCGCGGAAACCCGCACGGCCGACGCCGAGAAATCTTCCGCCGCGGGCGGCATGAGCAACGACAAGGCCATGCTGGTGAAGTTTGGTCTGCTTGGTGGCGGCGCGCTGATCGCGATCGTCGTCGTCATTCTCCTGATCAATGTCCTCTTCAACCGCACCCCGGCCAAGCCGGTGCAGCAAGCCGTCCAGCCGTCCGCTCCCACCGTGCAGGCCGATCCCGCCCAGACACTCGTGCTCACCGCCGTCGAAGCGACCCGGGTCAAGGTCGTGCAGGATCTCGACGGAACAACCCTCTTCAATGGTTCCCTCGCCAAAGGCGAAGCCAAGTCGGTCAAGAAGCAGGGTAAGCTGTTGATCACCGTCGAGGCCGGCAAAAACCTCCGTATGGAAGTCAACGGCAAGAGCTACCCCGTGCCGCTCGACGGTTACGGCCGTTTCGCTCTCGACTAACGAAAAAAGGCCGGCAGATGCCGGCCTTTTTGATTTTATCGTTTGAGCGCGACCGGCGGTCCGAGCACTTCACGCAGGATGAACGCCCGGCGCAGCGCCGCCGGACTCTCCAAATCGTTCAATACGGTCGATCGCGTCGCCGTCCGGGCTTCGGCGCTATGATCGGATGTGGCCGCCTCGAACTCGATGCGCTTTTTTCCCGCGGCCTTCATAAACTCGGCTTCGCGCAATCGCTCCATCAAGGCTGCCTGCTCCTCCAAAATCTCAGCCTGACGCTGGGCATCGAGCCGTGAGGACGCATGAACCGGTGTCCGGCTCGGCGTCACCTCGCGAATGACGGGCGGGAGTGCCACCGGTTCAGCGGACGATACCGGTGGCTCGACGTGACCGCGGGTGCGTTGCTCAATCTTGCGCTGGATCTCCTCCCGGATCTTCCGCGTGCGCTCGGCCAGTTCGGGATCATCGAACTGGTATTCCTTCGGCTGCTCGGCAGCCGGGGTTTCTTCGCCACCCTGTTTCTTCCTGATTGCTTGGATCAACTGCACCAATACACCGCCGATGATCACCACGGTCCACGCGTTATCCAGGATAAACTTCAGCCATTTCATTGAGCGAAGGGATAGGATTTAAAAAGCAATAAGCCCCTGCTCACTTCTTCCCCTCGGGATGCGCGATGGAGCCGCGCATGGCCGTGTCGGACTGGATGTTCTCCATCTTGTAATAGTCCATCACGCCGAGCCGCCCCGACCGAAAAGCCTCGGCCATCGCGAGCGGCACCTGGGCCTGCGCCTCGACGACCTTCGCCTGCATTTCCTGCACCCGTGCCTTCATCTCCTGCTCGACCGCGACGGCGGCCGCGCGCCGGATTTCCGCCTGGGCCTGCGCGATGCTCTTGTTGGCCTCCGCCTGCGCTTCCTGCAGCTTGGCGCCGACGTTCTCGCCGACGTCCACGTCGGCAATATCAATCGACAGAATCTCGAACGCTGAGCCCACGTCAAGGCCGCGCGCCAGAACCGTCTTGGAGATACTGTCCGGTGATTCGAGCACCACCTTGTAGTTCTCGGACGAACCGATGGTCGATACGATGCCTTCGCCAACCCGCGCGATGATCGTCTCTTCCTTGGCGCCGCCCACGAAACGATCGAGGTGCGTGCGCACGGTGACGCGTGCCTTGACCTTCACCTGGATGCCGTCCTTCGCCACGCCGTCGATGGTGGTGCGGCCACTCTCGGGGTTCGGACAATCGATGACCTTGGGGTCGACGGAGGTACGCACCGCTTCGACGACCGATTTGCCCGAGCCCTTGGTCGCGAGGTCGATCGCGCAAGCGCGGTCCCAGTCGAGGGTGATGCCCGCCTTCTGCGCGGCAACGAGCGCTTGCACTGTCGGCACGACGTTACCGCCCGCAAGGTAGTGGGCGGAAATCTTGTCCGTGTTGACCTCGATACCGGCCTTCACCGCGGTGATACGGGCATCCACCACGAGGCTGTAGGGTACGCCACCGAGACGCATGCCGAGCAGGTTGGCAAAGCCCACTGGCGCCCCGTTGAGCTTCGCTTTCAGCCACGTGCTGAAAAACGAAAAGACGATGAAGGCAATGATCAGCGCGGGGACGCCGAGGACAACAAGGACGATGGTAGTGGGCATGGGAGGATCAGGCTTTGGTTACGATGAGACGAAAATTATCGAGTCCGGCGACGCGCAAACGCTCGCCCTTGGCCACATGGCCGGATTGAGAGAAGGCTTCGTAGCGCCGACCCTCGACAAGCACATAGCCGCTCGGCACCAGCGGGGTTATCGCCTCGGCGGGCTTGCCCAACACCAGGACTCCTTCGGCCACTGGCGGCTGGCTGGTGGCGGCCACCGTCGAATGCACGATGAGCTTCTTGCCCAATCTGGTTTTGGGCAACCAGACCAATTCAACGTAGAGCGTCAGCCCAAGTAACGCGAGAGCAACGACGGTCGCGACTGTGCCGCCGAAGGCTCCCAGTTGAACAAAGGAGATGATGCAGCCCGCCGCCATGCAAAGTCCGCCAATGATCCCGAGAAGCCCGCCCGGGACAAACACTTCGCCCGCGAGCAGCAGCACGCCGATCAGAAAGAGCAGCAGAATAGCATTCATGTTGGAAGTCGCTCAACAATCAGACCGAAATCAGTGCGCCCTTTCACGATCACCGCCTGGCCGGTGTCAATGCCTCCAACTTCGACCTTCGCCTCGTACCGCCGGCCGCCGACCTCAATCTGGCCACTCGGACGCAACATCGTCACGGCCACTCCCTGCTGCCCGACCAAGGATGCGATCTCGACCAGCGCCTCGGGCGCGACACCAGCCACTTGGGCCGCACCGCCAATGGCAGTACCGACAACCATTCTGTCCCACACCCATCCCTTGGGCAGGAACCGCATCAGGCCGGCACCCAGGAGCACCGCCAGAGCCAGGCCTAGCCCGACATTTCGCAACGGCGCTACAAAGGCATCGCCGGACCACGCCACGGTCAGCGGCTCTCCAGGCCATAGGTCGGCCATCGCCCAAACCAACGAGCCGAGCATGAGGGCCAGCCCGCTCAAGGCCAGGATCGCCACGCCCGGGAAGAAGAGTAACTCGACCACCACCATGATCAGACCGATCGCAAAGAGCAGCAGCGGCTCGTGCCCGGAAAAACCCGCCACGTAATTACCCAGGAAAACAATCCCGAGAAGCACAATGCCGACGATGCCGAAAATGCCAAAACCCGGCGTCTTGAATTCAATAAACAAGGCGAGCATCCCCAAACCCAGCAGCACCGGCGAGATGGCATTGAGATACTGGGCAAGTTCCTCCGACCAGGTAACCTTGAACTCCTGCACCGTGAACGCGCCCGCACCGTATTTGACGGTGAGCAATTCGTCTACCGTTGCGGCCTTCCCGGCGCCGAGCAGTGCTTGCGGCGGCTCACCATACTCCGCCAGCGCTTCACTGGCTGTGAGCGAAAGCAATGCCCCCTTGGGCTTGATAACCTTGTCGCCGATCTTCAGTTCGAAATCCTCGTCAATCATCGCTTCGATCGCCTGGCCGCGGTAGCCCTTGCCCTCGGACGTAGCCCGCACCCGCGCGCGCAGGTAGCTGACAATTTTCTGCTTCATTGTCTTGTCCACGTCGCCGCCCGTCGAGAGCACGGGTGCGGCGGCTCCGATGACGGCATTGGGAGCAAAATAAATCTCGTCTGTGGCCGCGGAAATAAACGCCCCGGCGGACATCGCCTCTTTGTTCACGTACGTCAGCTTTCTTCCGGGAAACTTGCCCAACGCCTCCATGATTTCGAAGGTCTTGTCCAATGCACCTCCCGGCGTGTCCATGTCCAGCAATACGACATCGGCCTTCCGGTCGATCGCTTCCTTCAGGCCCCGCCGAAGGATGTAAAGGGTCGGGGTATTGATCTCGTCCTTCACCGGAATCACGTAGACCGAGGTCGGCTTGGCCGGAGCAGCTCGGGAAACGGC
>DATCRM010000049.1:0-3348 GCA_036568985.1 Lacunisphaera sp.
AACCCACGCCCCGAAGGCGCTCATGTATTTTCTCGAAAAACACAGGAACTTCGAAGCGCCGCCCTTTCGCGTGGTGGAATTTCATCTGATGGCCAGCGAGCTCCGGCCCGGCCGGCCGCCGGTTTATTCGGTGGCACAAAGTTTTCCGCTCGGGCGTTAGCGCTCTGTGGGCGGCGAGCTTGCTCGCGCCATGAACCAGGCTTGGGCGGATTCCAATGGCGCCAGCGAGCTGACTGCCCACTCATCCGGCACTATTCGTCACAAAGAAAGACGTGCGCCCGGCCCGGCGGTGCGCTTGTTTCCTCCCCATGCCGCCCCGCCCTTCGCTGGCCGAAATCTTTCTCGTCGCGCTGCGGCTTGGCTGCACGTCCTTCGGCGGGCCCGTCGCTCATCTGGCTTTTTTTCGCAACGAGTACGTCGCGAAACGCCGCTGGCTCGATGAGGCCCACTACGCCGACCTCGTGGCGTTGTGCCAGTTCCTGCCCGGTCCCGCGAGCAGTCAGACCGGTTTCGGCGTGGGCTATCTGCAACGGGGGCTCGCTGGCGGCCTCGTGGCCTGGGCAGGTTTCACGCTGCCGTCGGCGGTGCTGATGATTGGTTTCGCCTATGGCGTCACCTCCTTGGGCAATTTGGAAGCCGCTGGTTGGTTGAAAGGATTGAAGGCGGCCGCGGTCGCGGTCGTCGCACAGGCCGTGTGGGCCATGTGGCGCAACCTGTGCCCGGATCTGTCGCGTTCGGTCATGGCCGGCACCGCTGCCGGGCTGCTCCTGACGCTGCCACAGACATGGAGCCAGATCGCGGTGATCGCGGCGGGCGGAATGATCGGTTGGCTGTTTTTCAGGTCTCTCGTTGGAGGAGGGACTACCAGTCCCGCGGAATCAGAGACACGCAGCGGCAAACCTGCGGGACTGATAGTCCCGCCTCCAATTTCCGGAACGCTTTGTCTCCTTCTGTTCTTCGTCCTTCTGCTCACCCTACCCTGGCTCGCTCACGCCACGGCCCATCCCGCACTGGAGGTCTTCGATCGCTTTTACCGGGCGGGCTCGCTGGTTTTCGGTGGCGGCCATGTGGTACTGCCGCTGCTGGAACGCGAGGTCGTGACGCCGGGCTGGATCGCGCATGACCAGTTCCTCGCGGGCTATGGAGCAGCCCAAGCCGTGCCGGGCCCGTTGTTCACCCTAAGCGCCTATCTCGGCGCCATCAGCACGCACGGTCCGCGCGGCTGGCTCGGAGGGTTCTGGGCCCTGCTCGCCATCTTTCTGCCGGCGCTCCTGCTCGTCGCGGGAGCCCTGCCCTTCTGGCAGTCACTCCGTCATCGTCCGGGTGCCCAAGCCGCGATGCGCGGCGCGAACGCCGCGGTCGTCGGCGTGCTGCTCGCCGCTCTAATCCACCCCGTCGGCACTGCCGGACTCACCGACCTCCGCAGCACCGTGGTCGCGGTGGTGGCCTTCGCGTTGTTGCAGGGAGTGCGCGTTCCCGCTTGGGCCGTGGTTGGCGGAGCCGCGGCGGCCGGAGCTTTTATATGGTAAGCAGATGACGTGGGTTCTGCTTGGCAACCTGACCATGAACGGTTTTGTTGCCTCCGCGCTCATCCATGCCTGACGCGATTTCTCCGACGGCTTCGTTCGCCCCAAGTCTGCTCATCGCAGTGACCGGCGGACCCGGCGCCGGCAAAACCAGCCTCCTGGCGGACCTCGCCCGGACACTCGCGGAAAGCGGCCGGCGCGTCGAGGGCGTGCTCGCTCCGGCGGGACGACGGCCGATGCCGGACCAACCCGCCGAGGAATATTGGCTGCGCATCGTCGGCACCGAGGACGAACTGAGCTGGGCGGTGCGCGATGAATCGTCGAACCCGCCGTACAGCTTCGAGCCGGAAACCGAACGGAGGCTGCGCAACTGGGCTCGGCAACTACCCCGACGGACACCGGTTTTGTTGATCGACGAATTTGGCAAGCTCGAGCTGGCTGGCCGCGGGCTGATGCCCGTCTGGCCCGTGGTCGTTGACGCACAACCCCAGATCGTAGTGATCGCCGTGCGCGAGGAACTCTTGAACCGGGTCGAGAGGCTGCTTGGCCGTCCTTTCGATCTTCGCATCGCGGCCGGCTCGCCCGATGCCCTGTCCCGCCTGCAACGCGCCGCCGAGGACTACGGAGAATGGACGCGGCTCGGGTTGATGGGCGGCGCTTCGGGCGGAGTGGAGATGTCGGTGGGTTCCATGCTTCACGCCGCCCACATCCCCGGGACCGGATTGATATTGTGCAGCCTGCAAGGCGTGATGATGACCTTTGCCGGTTTCAGCCTGAGGCAGCCCGGACGCGTGATCTGGGTGCCGTTCATTTCAGCCGGCCTCAAGGCGCTCTCACCGGCCGGCAGCCGGGTGCGCCCGATGATCGCCATCTGCGCGCAAGGTCTGCTCTACGGCGGGGCCGTTCAGACGCTGGGGTGGAGCGCGTGGGGCGTAACCATGGGCGGCGCTCTCATCGGGGCGTGGTCCGTTCTGCAGGGATTTCTTTTCCAATATCTGCTTCTCGGCGGCGAACTGACCCGGGCGTACGACACCGTGGTCCTGATGGTGGCCGATCGGTGGGGCGTGACAGCTCCGAGTCTGCCTTGGTTGGTGGTGGCGTGGGCGGTCTCCTGCGCCGCGCTTTCAGGCGGGTTTTCCTTCGCTGCCTGGCGGCTCCGCACGCCGCCGGCCGCGCTGCAACGACTCATCGAGAGGGAAAAGTCGGGCGAGTCCCCCGCCCCGCGGCCCCCACAAAAACGCCTGCATGAGCTCGCCCACTGGCAGTTCTGGCTGCCGCTGCTCATTGTCGGCGGCATCCTGCTCGCCACCGGCCGCCCGTGGGAAAGCGTGGCTTGGCTCACGCTGCGCTTCGTGGCGGTCGGGTTTCTGGTAATGACCGTGGTGTCTTTGCTCCGTCCGGCCCGCTGGGCCGAGCACCTGCGGCGGCTCGGCTGGTGGGGCCCGGCGCTGGCCATGAGCGGCGCCTTCGGCCGGCGGACACCGGACAAAAAATAAGGCCGGCGGAATTTCCACCGGCCCGAAATCGGAGCGACCCCGGCCGCGCCGGAGCTCGATAGAGCGAATGCGGGTTACTGCCAGTTAAGGATCAGGCTCGTGAAGTACAACGTGTCGAGCCGGTCGATACCCGGTTGGGGCAGGCTCGTGTAGTCGTTGGCCACACCCACCTTCAGCTTCCAGAGCGACGCGGTGATCGGCATCTCGTAGGTACTCTCGTGGTGGACGCGATAGTTGCCGAAGTCCTCGAAGGTCGGCGTATAGGTCAGCGTGTTGTTCAGCTTGCCGGTCTTGAACTGGTACGAGTGGATGAACGCGACATCGAG
>DATCRM010000050.1:0-2555 GCA_036568985.1 Lacunisphaera sp.
CTGGCGTCCGCTCCAGGCGGCAGGAGGCTATGCTCATGCGCGGACAAGAAGTGCTGCCCACATGGGCTAGATGACATGCTGCGCGATCCTCGAAGTCACGCAGCCTTCCAGGCGA
Organism: Lacunisphaera sp.; assembly: GCA_036568985.1. Taxonomy (GTDB): domain Bacteria; phylum Verrucomicrobiota; class Verrucomicrobiia; order Opitutales; family Opitutaceae; genus Lacunisphaera. The sequence goes on from DATCRM010000050.1 coordinate 116, forward strand.
CCTCAGGCATGCGAGCAATGGAGGAAGTATCAGTCCCGCACCGGGAAGCGTTTTTCTTGAACGGACCGATGGCGACGGTCGTGCGTACGGCAAAGGAGGTGGCCAAGCTCCGCTTACCGAAAGCCGAGGCCGATCGGCTCGAAGTGGAGCCAGAGGGGCTTATGCGGCGGTACACCGCGCATTCTCACCTCGTCGACAAGCTAGCGTCCACGCTTGAAAACTTGCACGAGAAGCGCGGGACGGAATCACCTAGAGCCAAGCCAATCGCGATGCGCGGGGCCACGGCGTCTGACTCGAAAGAAGCAAACAAATGAGCGGCGGCAGTGCGGTAGCACGCATACTTGATGAGCTACAGGCCAACGGCGGCCTAACGGGTACGGATGTGGCCAACATCACTGACGTATCAAAGGCGACTGTGTCTCGATGGAGGAGTGGCACGGGTCGCCCTCATCCGGGTACACAACTGGTCATATCAGACCTTAATTATGTCGTCGGACGACTTTCCGAGTATTATACCGCCGAGGAGACTCGTATATGGCTGTTTTCCCGACACCCTCAGCTTGATGGGAAGCGGGCGATAGATCTAATTAACGAGGGCAAGTCGGAAGACGTTTTGGCCGTATTGGATCGACTGGATGCCGAGGCCTATCTGTAGATGACGAACGGCCGGCGGCTGGCGAGGGACAACTTACTGCTCGACAAATTGGATGCGTTGCCAAGACAGCAGCGTAGTCAATCTGTTTGGCGCGCCGTTCGTGATGGCAGGGACCCCACCCAGTGCAACGCTCCAGGTGGTCGCTGGGACGACGGGACCTTTGATGTGCTCTACACCTCAGAGCAAGCTGAGGGGGCGGTAGCGGAGATACGCTTTCACCTATCAAAAGGTCAGCCGGTCTTCCCGTCAAAGGTCTCGTATGGCCTCTACGAACTGCACGTAGAGCTGCGAAGTTGTATTGTTTTCGCCGACCTTACTGCGCTTAGTCAGCTTGTAGACACATCCACATTCGCCCAGCTGTCGCATGCCGATCGTCAGCGCGAGTACCCTCGGTTACAGGAACTGGCAGAGGGGGCGTTCTTTTTGGGAGCTGATGGATTGGTCGTCCCAAGCGCGCGGTGGGTTTGCTCAAACGTCGTGATTTTCTGCGAGCGTGTGGAGCCCGGCAGTATAGCCGTGCACAAGGAGTTAGGCGCCATCAATTGGGAAAAGTGGCCAACCTAGCGGGCAGCGATCCGCCGCCCCCGCCACGGCACGGGCGAGGGCACGGAAACGCCGGATGTAGTGGAGCCGGTCCCTAGTTCAGCCCTCCTCCCTCACTCAAAAAACCGCCCTCCCTGCACATAGGCCATGCGCTCGGCCCAGACCGGATCACTCCACCGCCGGTTCATCTCCTCTTCGCTCACCTCTTCCTCCCGCGTCTGCAGCCAGTAGAGGTTGCCCTAGGGGTCGCGGACGCGGCCGACGCGGTCGCCGGCGCGATCTCTCAGTCGGGATTCCTCTCCCGCTTGCGGGGCTCCGAGCCGGCCGAAGGAAAAATCGCTCCGGTGGAGCGATTTTAGGGGAGGAGGCCATGAGGCCTATGGCCGAATGGCGGGCAAGGGACCACGCATAGCGTGGTGGAGGGGGGAGCACCTTGCGCGGAGGCGGACTTGCGGTCGCCCGACTTCATCCGGGAACGAGCCGTCTCGCTGCGCAAGACCATGACGCAGCCGGAACGGCAGCTCTGGTCCGTCCTCAGGCGGAACACGCTCGGCCTCCACTTCCGCCGCCAGCATCCCATCGGACCCTATGTGCTCGATTTCTACTGTGCCAAAGCCAGGCTTTGCGTCGAAGTCGACGGACCGGTACACGACGAGCAACGAGACAACGACCAGCGCCGGACGGCCTGGCTGGCAAAGGAAGGCGTCACCGTCCTCCGCTTCGCCGCCGCAGAGGTCGAGGCGCGGCCGGCAGCAGTCCTTGCCGCCATCGCGCAAGCGGCACCCCCCTTCCGTCGCCTTCGGCGACACCTTCCCCCGCAGGCGGGAGAAGGACCCGACTGAGAGGCCGCTCCATGTTCGACCACTTCCGCGCCGCCCAGGACCCTGTCTATGCCACCGTGCTCGCCGAGCTCCGGGCCGGCGACAAGCGCACGCACTGGATGTGGTTCGTCTTCCCGCAGCTGGGCGCGCTCGGCCGCTCGCCGACCGCGAAGTTCTATGGGCTGGAACACCTCGACGCCGCCCGCGCCTATCTCGCCGATCCCGTCCTCGGCGTGCGCCTCCGCGAATGCGTCGCCACCGTGCTCGCCGCTGGCGAGCGGACCGGCCGCTCCGCCCACGCCATCTTCGGCTCCCCCGACGACCTCAAGTTCCGCTCCTGCCTCACCTTGTTCGAAGCCGCCGCCGAGGGTGAGGACAAGGCGCTCTTCGCCGCCGCCCTCGCCAGATATTATGCCGGCCA
>DATCRM010000051.1:0-3322 GCA_036568985.1 Lacunisphaera sp.
AGCGTGCCGATCATCGGCCGGTTATTTCGCACCAAGGGAGAGAGCACGCAGAAGCGCAATCTGCTCATCTTCGTCACCGCGAATCTGGTCAATCCCGGCGGGGCGTTGACCAAGCGGACTGCGGCGGCCGCGGCGTCGCCGGAGCAGCACACAGCGGTTGCCGTGGAGGACTAAGCGTGTATCAAAAAAGACCTTGGTAGGTAGGGCGGACCGGCCCGGTCCGCCGCGATTTACCCGTGGCGTGCATTCGCCGAACGGCGCACCGGGCCGGTGCGCCCTACCTTTTTAAACGTTTTCCACATCGGGGCCGACCAGCTTGACCCGCTCAGGCGGCCGGCGCCGTCGCGGGTTTGGGCAAGCGACCGTAACCGAGGAGGCCGCGCTGCTTGATGACCTCGGCGACCTTGGCGGGCACGAGTTTTTCCCAGGAAGAGTCGTTGTTCTTGATGCGCTGCAGGACGTCGCGGGAGAAGATGCTGAGGTAGTCCTCGTTGAACCCGTTGATGCAGTCGATGTAGTGGTTCTCGAGCAGATGGGCGTAGAGGTTGCGCAGGCGGTCGGTGACGGTGAGATTGCGCGCGGTGATGAGAACCTTGGCGGCGAAGGCGTGAGCGACGTGGGCCTGGCCGGCCTCGGAGGGCTGGCCGGTCTTGATGTAGCTGTCGTAGGCGACCTGCTGCATCGGGTAGATATAGAGTTTCACGGCATGCCGGAACATGCGGCCCATCGACTCGAGGATGCCGCCCTCGAGGTTTTCGTAGTACTTCTCGTTGAAGATCTCGAGGAGGTTGTTGATGCCCATGGCGACGCCGATCATTTCCTTGGTGTAGCGGCGGAAATAGGAGACGAGACGGTAGAACTCCGAGTAGTTCGAGATGAGCACGGTGAAGCCGATGTGGCCGAGCATGTCCACGCGCGAGAGGAAGTCCTGTTCGTCCAGCGAGCCCTCGGCAAGGAGGTTGTTCATCGTGATCTCCATGAGTACGACGACATCCTTGCCCTTGACCATCGGTTCCTGGAGGAATTGCGCGGTGGCGCAGTTGAGCATGTCGACGTTGACGTGCGTGACGGGGCGGAAGCTCCCGCGCTCGACCAGGACCGGGCGGTTGTAGATGACCTCGGAGGGTTGGAGCACGTCGCCCGTGGGGGAAAACATCACGGCATTCGTCAGGCCGTGTTTCACGAGGTGGAGCGAGAGGATGCGGTTGTCGATATGCGCAAACGCCGGGCCGCTGAACCGCAGCATGTCCACCTCCACGCGGTCGGTGCCGAGGTTGTCGGCGAGCGATGGGATGAATTTGTCAGGCTGGTCGCGGTAGTAGAAGGCGCCGTAGATCAGGTTGGTGCCGACGATGCCGAGGGCTTCCTGCTGGAGGACGTTCTTTTTGTCGAGCGTGCGGACGTGGATGAGGATGTCGCTCGGTTCCTCGAGCGGTTTGGTCTGGAAGCGGATGCCGAGCCAGCCGTGTCCGCTCGTGCCGCTCTTGGCGCTGGCGGTGGCGACGGTGTCGGCATAGACGAAAAAGCAGGTGCGTTCGCCGCGCTTCTCCTGCAGGCGTTCCTGGAGAAGCTTGTATTCGTGGCCAAGCATCGTCGTCAGACGCTCCCGCGAAACATAGCGGGGCGCCTTGCCGTAAATGGCGTCGCTGAACGTCATGTCGTAGGCCGAGATCGTCTTGGCGATGGAGCCCGAAGCGCTGCCCGCTTGGAAGAACACGCGCGCGACCTCTTGGCCGGCGCCAATCTCCGCAATCGTGCCATAGTGCGTGCCATCGAGATTGATGGTCAGGGCCTTGCGGTTCGTGGTCAGTAGTTCCTGTTTTTCGCTCATAGCGGGAGGCAGCGTAACCCATACTAGGTCGGTGCCCGCAAATGTCTAGCCGCGTTCGGTCCCATGAATCCAATCCATCGGTCGCAGTGCCGCTTATCGCGACGAGGCTCCGCCTGTCCCTATGACCGGCCGCGAGGCGTTTTTCGCTGGCGGGGGCCCCGGGCGGGCTTAGCTTCGGGAAATGAAGAACTTCTTCACGTCGTTTTTTGCCACGCTCAGCGCGCTCATCGTATTCCTCATTGGAGGATTTATCCTTGGGTTCCTGCTTCTCGGGGCGCTCATTGCGATGGGGCAGAAGGATCAGGTTGAGCTCCAGGACGGCTCGTATCTGGTGTTCGACCTGACGGCCAACATCGTGGACACGCCGTTGCAGAACGAAGGGCTCGAGGAGTTCATCGAGGCGTTGGGCGGCGAAGCGCCCAATGTTCTCCAGCTGCGACAGGTCACCCGCGCGCTGCAGGCGGCGGCGTCGGATCCCGCAGTGAAGGGACTTTATCTGACGGGCTCGATGCGCGCCGCGGGCTACGGCTCGGGATTCGCCGCACTGAAGGAAGTGCGCGAGGCCCTGCTGGCCTTCAGGGCTTCCGGGAAACCGGTGAAGGCATACCTGACCTACGCCGGCACCCGCGACTTTTACCTCGCATCGGTGGCCAGCGAGGTTGTGCTGGATCCGTACGGGGTGATTCTGATGCCGGGATTGGCGGCGCAGCCGATGTTCTTCGCCGGAGCCTTCGAGAAATTTGGCATCGGTGTGCAGGTGACGCGCGTCGGGAAATACAAGAGTGCCGTCGAGCCCTATACCCGCAAGGACATGAGTCCGGAGAACCGGGAGCAGCTTCAGAAGCTCATTGACGACCTGTGGAAGACCCTGACCGTTTCGATCGAGCAGGCGCGTAACCTCCCGACGGGTGCGATCCAGCGCGTGGTGGACGAGAAGGGCCTCATCCGCGCCGACGCCGCCCGCGAATACAAGCTCGTGGATCGGGTCGCCTACATCGACGAGGTGCTGGCCGAACTCAAGGTTGCCACCGGACGCGCGAAAAACTCGAGCCAGCCTTTCAAGCAAATCGGATTGAAGGACTACGCGCGCCTCGTGAGCGACCATGGCGTGGTCGCGAAACGCTCCGCTTCCGACAAGATCGAGTTGGGCGGTTCGAGGGGCAAGGTTGCCATCGTTTATGCCGAGGGCGAGATCGTGGACGGCTCCGGTCATGAGGAAGGCTACATCTACGGAGCCAAAACCGCGCGCATGCTGCGCGAGATCCGGCTGGACGACAGCGTCAAGGCGGTCGTCCTGCGCGTGAACAGTCCCGGCGGTAGCGTGTCCGCTTCCGAAGCGATTGCCCGTGAAGTGCGGCTGCTGGCCGAGAAGAAGACCGTGGTGATCTCAATGGGCGCCTACGCGGCGTCCGGGGGTTATTGGATTTCCACGCCGGGTGAGCGAATCTTCGCCGAGCCGAGCACGATTACAGGATCCATCGGCGTGTTTGG
>DATCRM010000052.1:0-33064 GCA_036568985.1 Lacunisphaera sp.
ACGACGCCGGGTTCGGGTCTGGTCACGATCAACGTCACGGGAAGTGCCTGGGGCGCTCAAACCTACAACTTGCTGGGCTACGGCAGCTTCAGTGGGTCGTTGAGTGACTTTACTCAAGGCACGGTTTCTGGGTTGACTTCCCGTCAGACCGCGAGCCTGGGGCTCGATACGACGAACAAATTCATCACCCTCACGATCTCCGGCGCCAATCCCCGCTGGTCCGGCCAGGATAACGGCAACTGGGTGGTCGGCAGCACGGGTGCAAACTCCAACTGGAAATTGCCCCCAGCAGGCCTCCCCACAGATTACATTCAGGGGGACGTCGTCTATTTCAATGATTTGGCCGAGGGAACCACGACGGTGGATATCTCTGCGGCGAACGTCAGCCCCACAGCAGTGATTTTCGACAACAGTTCGAAAAATTATACCCTCGTCAGCTCCGGCAACTTTGGCATCGCCGGCACCGGCACACTCACGAAGACCGGCACCGGAACGGCGACGATCAGCACGGTCAACAGCTATTCGGGCGGCACGAACATCAACGGTGGCACGCTCGCGTTGAGTGGGTCCGGCACGTTGGGTTCGGGCACGGTCACGCTGGGCGGCGGCACGCTCGATCTGAGCAATGGCAGCAGCACGGTCGGCGCAGTGGCGATTACAGCGCCAGCGACCAGCGGCAATGTGATTCAAAATGGCACGCTGACGCCGAACTCGCTGACCGCGACCAACGCCACGGGCAACGCGATCGTTGCCGCGAATATCGCGGGGTCGGGTGGAGTGACGATGAGCGGCACGGGAACGCTGACGCTTTCCGGCACAAATACCTACACGGGCGGCACGACTGTCGGCAACGGCACGTTGGTGCTTGCGAATGGCGGCAGTCTTTCCACGAGCAACACGCTCACGCTTGGCAGCGCCACGGGCGACACCAGCGGTATTTTCCAATTGGGTGACAGCAACGGCGCGGTAAATACAACTGTCACGAGCATCGCTACGGCGGGCGCCGGCACGGCCAATGCGGTGGTCGGAGGCAACAGTGCGGTCTCGACGCTGACGGTCGATACCAGCGGAACGGTCAGCTATGGCGGGCACTTCGGAGGTGCGGGCACGGACCAGAACAACGTGGCGCTTGTCAAGAACGGCACGGGCACCCTGACGCTCTCGGGCGCGAGCACTCACACCGGCGGCACCACGCTGAATGCTGGCACGCTGGTTTTCGCAAACAATGCTGCTTTCGGCGCGGGAACGGTGACACTGAATGCGGGCACGCTGAAAGCGGACACGAGTGCCAACTGGGCTCTGCCGAACGCTATCAGCGTCGCGGGCACGTCGACATTCGATCTGGCTGGGAAGAATGTGGGTCTGAGTGGCAATCTCAGCGGCTCCGCGGCGCTGAATCTCACGAATTCTGGCGCGCCTGCCACGCTCGCGCTGTCTGGCGACAACAGCGGCTACAGCGGCACCATTACCTTTAATGCCAACAATGCGGTCGATTTCGGCTCGGCAAGTGCTGGCAGTGCCAATGCCGCCTGGGTTTTCAACGATGGCAATGCGGGTCGTGTGCGAGTCAATGTCGGAAATAACACGTTAAACTTCGGCTCCCTCGCTGGAAACGGGCAGATGGTGAACAACACCGGCGGCACGACCTCGACTCTCAGCGTTGGCGCTCTGAACACGAGCACGACATTCACCGGCACGATCAAGGACGCTGCGGGCGTTTTTGCGCTGACCAAGGTTGGCGGCGGCACATTGACTTTGTCCGGCGCGAGCACCTACACGGGCGCGACGACGATCAATGGCGGCACGCTCAGGGTGAACGGCTCCCTCTTGAGCACGGGCACGGTGGGGTTCTCTTCGACCGGCGCCACCCTCGCTGGCACGGGCACGGTGGGTGACGTGACGCTCAGTGCCGGGAATTTTCTGGCCCCTGGGGACGGCACGAATCCGATCGGCACGCTGACGGTCAATTCGCTCACGCTCAATGGCGGCCATTTCACCTTCGATTTGAGTGGGGTCGACTCGAACTCGGATATGATTCTCGTGAACAACGCGCTCACCGATGGAGGAACGGGATATACGTTCGACTTTTCGGGCGGACTTGTGGGTGAGACATACACGTTGATGTCCTTTAGCAGCACCACCTTCACGGACGCGTCGAAGTTTTCGTCCACGGGTGCTTCCGGCACGTTCACACTGAATGGCAGCAGCCTGAGCTTCACCGCGACATCGGTGGTGCCCGAGCCCGGAGTGGTGGCGTTGCTCGTGATGGGGCTCGGTGGAGTGATGCTCACCGCGCGCCGCAAGCGTCATCTTGGATAAGTTTCCGAGAGATCTCCTCCTCAGTAATGAGAATGCCCGCGGCACCTTCCCAATGAAGGTGCCGCGGCTCGTTTTTTTGGGGCGTTTGAAAGCTCGGCTTCGCTGCGTGGACCGATGGCTCGCAAGTGCCCGCAAAGGCTCGAAATTCCGACGAATAACCGTGCATGCAGATCGTCGATACGGACGGCGCGGCGTAGTCGAAGAGGTTTTACCGGGTCGTCGTCGTCCAGTGATTTCCGAACAGGTGAAATTCCTCGCGCACGTCTTTGGACTGAGATTTCACCGAAAAGCGATCTTCGTCCGTCGTCGCAACCAGCGGTTATAACCTGTAGATAAAAGAAGTTTCGTCGTCGGCAGCCTCCATGTTTTTTTGGGGCTGCATTTTTCTTTGAGACTGGAGATCTCCCTTCAATGCGGATGCGGTGTCTCGATTTTCCTTTCTTGCATTCGCTGTAAGGGGGCTTTCGATGGTCTCCGATCGGCGAGAACTGACAGCACCCGCGCGTGAATGCGATCACGCGAACAGATGGCACGCACGAGCGAGAGTTGGTGTGAACCGATTCGAGTCGCGGATTACGACCCTCGTTGAGGGGCTCAATCATCAATGATGCCGTGCTGGGTGACATTTATGCGCTATTTATGTGACTGGCGGATGTGAACTGTAATGCCTATTCAATGAAAACGTCATCTGCGGTTCGTTCCCGACAAAAATCTGAAAGAGCGCACATAACGTGAGCGTTTCAAATTCGAGTCGAGACCAAACTCAAACGTCTCCCGTTGATCAAGTTCCCCGAAAAGCCCTTTGTGAGCGGCTTGCGCCGCGAATAAAATCACCCCCTCCGATCATCCCTTATGAAATCCCCCCATCTGGCAGCCCTTACCCTTCTGGGAATCTTCACGCTGGGAGTCCCGGCGCGTGCGGCGACTCTGCAGACCTATTTCGACTTCACGACCTACGGCACGGTGGCGGGAGGCTCTTCCATCACGAGTAGTGCGTATGGCGTCAGCAGCACTTCGGCTACGGTGAAATCGGCAGCCACGGCTTTGACCAGCACGGGCCTTTCGATTACCGCGGGCACCGATGGGGGCACCACGGGCGTCTCGATGGCTGCGAGCACGCTTACTGGCTACACGGGCGACTTCAGTCTCCAGATTTGGTATACCTCGCCAGCTACCATTGAAGCAAACACCGCATTGTATGGAGGCACGACCACGGCGTCTGCGGATGGCAATTTGACGGGCGATCAGGCGCTTTTCACGGTTTATAACGGCGCGAAAGACCGGATCCGCCCGATTGTCGGTAACAATTCCAAATATGGTTTTGATTCTAATAACAATATCCCTAGCGGCACGGGCGCGTCCCTCAATACGCTTTACGATTATGTGGTGACTTACTCGATGGCCACGTCCACTTTCACTGTCTATATGGATGGCGTTCAAGTCGGCACCACATTTAGTGTTCCCTACTTCACGGGCTTAAATGGACTTACGAGTGGCTTCGCGATTGGCGGCGTTGAGAATGCCGCCTTCGGGAGCGATAACACGGCCGGAGTGAACATTAACTCATTCATGATGTATACCGGGGCTCTCGACGCTTCGACGGTTTCCAGCCTGCACAGCCTCGGCTCGAATCCGAACGGAAGCCAGTTCCAGTCGATCGGTATCGCGGCCGTGCCCGAGCCGCAGGTGATTGCGCTGATCCTGACGGCCGGGCTGTTCGGAATGGTGAAGGTCTTCGCTCGTCGACGTCACCTGGTGGCATAACGAATTTTCATTTCTTTTCTTGTCAAAGCCTCCGCATTGCGCGGAGGCTTTGACGTAGGAAAGCCGTGCGAAAGGCAGGTTCGCATGCGATGTTACCAAGCCCTGTCCTCCCCCCCAGACTATGAGAGTTGATTTTTTGCGATGCCCTGCAGGGCAAGCCAGCCTTCCAGAACGTCGTGAACTCATCGCGGTGAGTCCATTCGGGGAATGCGTTCTTTCGACCCATCCGCGGAAAGAATGATCCTCATGGAAAATCGACATATCGGCTTTGGCAGATTCACGCGATGGTCGTTGCAAGCGCTAATTGTCGTCTTGCTCGTGCTGGAAACGATGCGGCCCGCCGCCGCCGCCCCGCCGCCCGTGTATGTGTTTTCCACGTTTTCCGGCGACGGCGCGGAGGACATGAAGCTGCGCATTTACGTCTCGTTGGACGGGATCAATTTCTCGCTCTATTCCCTCACGGGCTACGGTGGTCCGACCGGCTCGCTGCGCGATCCGAGCATCATGAAGCATACGGACGGCCGGTATTACCTGGTCTTTACCGCACCGCCTTACAACAAGCCCTACGCCAACCAGAATTTTGTCGGCCTGGCGTGGAGCACCGATCTGCAGACGTGGAACACGATGCCCAACATGTCCACGACCGGTATTCCGGGCGTGAAATTGAGCTGGGCGCCGGAGTGGGTGGTGGACGGCAGCGGTGTCCCCAAGTTCACCGTCAATTGCTCGTCCACGGCCAGCGATTTGCGGCCATATCTTTACACGGCGACCAACAGTAGCCTGACGAGTTGGAGCGGGCCGGTGGACATTAACATCGGTGCGGTCAACCTCGATGTTCAGCTGCTCAAAGTGGGGGAGACCTGGCATTGCTTTACGAAAAGCACCCCTCAGATGCGGCACGCCACCGCGCCGTCCATCACCGGACCGTGGACTTACTTTCCGGATCGTTCGGATTGGGAGAGCCTGGAAGGCCCCTGCGCGGTGCAACTCACCGACGGCTCGTGGATGATGCAAGTGGACCCGATGTATGACGTGGCCCAATACATGACCAGTCCCGATATCAACGACTGGTCACCCCTCATCTATTGGCCGGGAATGAGCGCCATCAAACACGGCACCGTGATCCGCGACGACGCCTTCAATCTTCCTCCGGGCGGTGTCACGGCGACCCCGGGCAACGGGAACGTGACGTTGCAATGGAACGCGTTTCCCGGCGCGACGTCCTACTCCGTGAAACGGGCCTCCGCCAGCGGCGGCCCTTATACGACTGTCGCCAATGTCACCGCGACGAGCTTCACCGATTTGAAATTGGCCAATGGCACGACGTATTACTACGTGGTTTCCATGAATTCCGGAGGCGTCGAAAGCCTCGATTCCGCGCCGGTGTCGGCTGTGCCGGCCCTGAATGTGGTAACGCTGGCGCATCGTTACAGGTTCAGCGAAACGAGCGGAACGACCGTGGCGGACTCCGTCGGGGGTTCGACGTGGAATGGCACGCTGCCGAACGGAGGAACCCTCGGCAGTGGGCAGGTGCAATTGAAGGCGGCCAGTTCGCAATACGTCAACCTGCCGGCCGGAATTCTCGGCAGCTCCACGGCGGTGACCATCGAGGCGTGGGTGACGTTTCCCTCGACGCTGCCGACCAACTGCTGGCTCTTCGGATTTGGAAACATCAGCGGCACCTCCGGGTCCGGCTACATCTTTTGCCAGCCCCGGAGCGGCCGCATCGCGATCACGTCCGGGAATTATTCCGGCGAACAGAACACCGCACCGAATCCTTCCTCGAACTGGAGCAACAAGACGAACCTGCATGTCACGGCAGTTTTCGATCCCTCGCAGCGTAAGATGGCGCTCTACACCAACGGCACGCTGGCCGCGCAGAGCACTTCGGTGACGACTGCGCTGAGTGCCATCAACGACATGTTCGGCTATATCGGGCGATCGTTCTACAGCGGGGATTCGTATTTCGACTTCAATCTGGACGAATTCCGCATCTACGACGGTGCGTTTACGGCAAATGACGTCGCGGCGACGCAGTCGCTCGGTCCGGATCAATTGATCGCGCCGACCGCCGCGCCGACCGGGGTCAATGCCTCGGCCAGCGGCACGAACATCCAGATCTCGTGGAACGGCGTGTCCGGGGCTACGAGCTACACGATCAAACGCTCCACCTCGTCCGGCGGGACGTTTACGACGGTCGTCTCGGGCCTTACGACGACAAGCTACACCGATGCTCCGACAGCGGACGGCACGACCTATTATTATGCCGTCACCGGCGTGAATTCCACGGGCGAGGGGGCGACCTCCTCGGCGGCTTCCACGACGCTCTACAGCGACTACCAGCAATGGAAGATCGCGTCCGGGCTCTCCGTGAACATTGCCGACGGCGCGACGACCGGCTCGGATAGCACGCCGGTATTGGCCAAATTCGCCCTCGGCGCCGCGCCGGGCGCGACCGTCAACACGCCCTCCACGCCGGTGGCGACGCCCTCGCGAGGCATTTCCTTCACTCGCCTGAGTCCCGCACGCGCAAAGTTCGTCGTGCAGGCCTCGTCCGATCTCACCGCGTGGACCGACCTCGCCACGCTGGCCTACGGATCGGACTCGTGGACCGGCGCGGCCACCGTGGCTGAGGACACGACGGTGACCCCGCGCAAGGTGACCGTTCATGACGACCCCGCCTCCGGCGCCGACGCAAAACGCTTCTTCCGCTTACAGCTGCAGCGCAGCGTTCCCTGATGCGACCGCTCTCATTGCTGCCGTGAAAGCAAAATCAAGGCAGCTGCTCCTGATTGCGGCCCTGCTTTGTCTGATGCCACTGCTCGCCGACGCTCAAGTCCCGCGGTTCTGGGGCGACTGGCCGAATTGGGGCGATCGAGGCGATGGCACCTACAACAATCTCGTCCTGCCGGGCGATTACAGCGACCTCGATTGCATCCGCGTCGGGTCGGACTACTACGCGATCACGTCCACGTTCCAGTATTCGCCGGGCGTGGCGATTCTTCGCTCGAAGGACCTGGTCAACTGGTCCATCGTCGGCCATGCCGTCAGCGACGTCACGCAAATCGCCTCCCGGTTCAATTGGAGCAGCATGAATGGCTACGCGCGCGGCGTCTGGGCCGGCGCGATCCGCTACCACGACGGGAAATTCTGGGTCTATTTCGGCACTCCCGATGAGGGCTACTTCATGACCACGGCTCCCGATCCGGCCGGCCCGTGGGAGCCGCTCTATCGCATGCTGGCCCAGTCGGGTTGGGACGATTGCTGCCCGTTCTGGGATGACGACGGCCAGGGATATTTCGTCGGCACGCGCTTCAGCGACAACTACAAGACCTGGCTCTACAAGCTGACTCCCGACGGGCGCGACCTCGTCGCCGGCTCCGAAGTCCTCATCAACGAAGGCTCCGGGCGCGAGGCCAACAAGCTCTTCAAGGTCGGCGACACCTACTACCACTTCTACAGCGAGTCCGCGAACAACACGCGCTACGTGATGATGCAGCGCTCGAAGAACATCGCCGGCCCCTACACCGAGAAAAAGCAATTGAGCGCCGCGCAGAAGGAATGGCACCAGCCCAACCAGGGCGGCATCGTGCAAACTGAAGCCGGCGACTGGTATTTCCTCACCCACCACGGCGACATGGATTGGGAAGGCCGCCCTGCCAGCCTGCTGCCCGTCACCTGGGTCGACGGATGGCCAATCCTCGGCGCCGTCGCCAGCGACGGCATGGGACGGATGGTCTGGAGCGGCACGAAACCCGTGCAGGGCCAGCCGGTGGCGCACCCGCAATCCAGCGACGATTTCAGCGGCCCGAAGCTCGGCCTTCAATGGGAATGGAACTACCAGCCGCGCGCGGACAAGTGGTCGCTCACCGAGCGGCCCGGTTATCTGCGCCTGCGCGCGTTCAAGCCGCTGACGACCGACACGCTGAAGAAAGCGGGAAACACGCTCACGCAGCGCTCGATGCGCACGCCCTACAATGTCGCCACAGTCGCGCTCGACATCTCCGGCATGGCCGACGGACAGGTCGCCGGACTCTGCCATTACGGGGCGAACACCTCCACCATCAACGTGCGCCGCACGAGCGGCGTCGTGACTCTCGAGACCTCATACAACGGCACGTTCACCGCCGGCCCGCAGATCACCTCCACGCGTCTCTGGCTCCGCTCCACCTGGGCGGCCGACGGCCTCAGTCGCTACTCCTACAGCACCGACGGCCAGAACTTCACGAGCTTCGGCTCAGCCTACCAGCTCGTCTCGGGCGACTACCGCGGCGACCGCCTAGGCATCTTCACTTTCAACAACACCACCGAGGCCGGCGCCATCGATGTCGATTCCTTTGCTTACGATTACGACCAAGCCGCCCCGCCGGCCCCGCCGGAATCGCGAGTGGTGTCGCTGGTTCATCGCTACAGCTTCAGCGAGACGAGTGGCACGACCGTGGCCGATTCCGTGGGCGGCTCGGCGTGGAACGGCACGCTACCGAATGGCGGCACCCTCGGCAGCGGGCAGGTGCAGCTGAAAGCGGCCAGTTCGCAATACGTCAAGCTGCCGGCTGCGATCCTGAGCGATTACACGGCGGTGACCATCGACGCGTGGGTGACGTTCCCCTCGACGCTGCCCACGAACTGCTTTTTCTTCGGCTTCGGCAACATCAGCGGCACCTCCGGCTCGAGCTACATTTTCTGCCAGCCCAGGACGGGCCGCCTCGCGATCACGCCCTCGAATTACACCGCCGAGCAGAGCACGACGCCCAATCCTTCCGGGAACTGGAGCAACCAGACGAACATGCACATCACGGCTGTGTTCGATCCGACACAGTCCCGGATGGCGCTCTACGTCAATGGCGTGCTGAAGGCGCAAAGCACGGCGGTGACGACCACGCTGGGCGCCATCAACAACATGTTCAGCTACATCGGGCGTTCGTTTTACAGCGGCGATTCGTATTTCGACTTCAACCTCAACGAGTTCCGCATCTACAAAGGCGCGTTCGTCCAACGCGACGTGGATGCGACGCAGTCGCTCGGGCCGGATCAACTCGTCGCGCCACCCGCCGCGCCGGACACGGTCAATGCCTCCGCCAGTGGCGCGAATATCCAGATCTCGTGGAGCAATGTGCCCGAGGCCACGGGCTACACGATCAAGCGCTCCACGTCCGCCGGCGGCACGTTCACGATCGTCGCCTCGGGCCTCACGACGACGAGTTACACGGATTCGCCGACTGCGGACGGGACGACCTATTACTACGTGGTCACGGGCTCGAACGCCGGCGGCGAGAGCTCGGCCTCCGCGGCAGCTTCCACGACGCTCTACAGCGACTACCAGCAATGGAAGATCGCGTCCGGGCTGGACGTGAACATTGCCGACAGCGCCACTCCCGGCTCGGATGGCACGCCCGTGCTGCTCAAATATGCGATCGGCGCTGCGCCCGGAGCCGTCGTGAACGCGCCTTTCACGCCGGCGGCAGCGCCCTCGCGTGGCATTCGTTTCACGCGACTCAGTCCCGCGCGCGCGAAGTTCGTCGTGCAGGCCTCGTCCGACCTCGGGGCGTGGGCCGACATCGCCACGCTCGCCTATGGAGCGGACACATGGACCGGTCCGGCAACCGTGGACGAGGACACGTCGGTGACGCCGCGCAAGGTGACCGTCCACGACGACCCCTCCTTCAGCACTGCGGCGAAGCGCTTCTTTCGTCTCCAGGTCCAGCGGAACGCTCCGTAAATGCCCCACTCGTCGCCGGCCGTCTTTGTTTCTCGCGCTTTCGCGTTGCGGAGGCTGATCTCCTCTTTGCTGAAAAGGCTCGAACGAGAGACTGGCGGCGGTGTTTGAAGTCGTATTCTTTTTGATGATAGATACATGTCCGAACGAATGAACGATGTCACATTGCTCCTGGAAGTCGTCGGGCGCGGGGGGAGTGCTTCGGAAGAGCTGCTGCCCTTGGTTTACGATGAATTGCGGAGTCTTGCGGTCGCTCGGCTGGCCAACGAGAATGCCCGGCAGACTTTGCAGCCGACGGCGCTCGTTCACGAGGCCTGGCTGCGGCTGGTGAAGGGCGAGGCGCGGACGTGGAATAATCGCCAGCACTTTTTTCGCGTGGCGGCGCAGGCGATGCGACGCATCCTCGTGGATCGCGCGCGCCATAAATCGAGCCTCAAGGGCGGCTCCCGCGCGGAACATTTGAATATCGAGGATATTGAGATCTGCATCACCGAGCCTGACGAGCGGATTTTGCTGATCGACGAGGCTCTCAACCGGCTCGAGGTCAATGATCCGGAGAGCGCGAAGATTGTGACCCTCAAATTCTTCGGCGGCTTCACGAATCGCGAGATCGCCGAGAATCTGGGCGTGTCCGAGCGCACCGTCGAACGGCACTGGGCTTATGCGAAGGCCAGCCTGTTGGATATGATCCTGGCTCGGGGATGAGACGATCCTTGTCGGGATTTTTCCCGATAATTCGCTTCTTGCCGTGAGGCTTCCCTCCCCCCGTGGACCACACCCCCAGAGAAATTGAAAAGGCTTTGTTCGACGCCGCGTTGAACCTGCCGGACACGGCTCGCGAGGAATTTCTGAATCGGGTCTGCGGCGAGGACATTATGCTTCGAAAGCGTCTGGAGGCGTTGCTCGCCGCGCACATCCGGGCGGAGCGCTTTTTCGACATGGATCCCTTGCGTGCGACTGTTGTCGAGCGCGAGTCGGGCCGTGTTGCGGCGTCCCCGGGGGAGGAAAGCGCGTCCTCGATCGAGGGGGCCAGCGTGCGCCTTGGCCGCTACAAGCTTCTCGAGCGCATGGGCGAGGGGGGATGCGGCGTGGTGTATCTCGCCGAGCAGGAGGAGCCCGTGCGGAGAAAAGTCGCGCTCAAGATCGTTCGTCTGGGCATGGATACCGAGCGTGTGATCGCGCGCTTCGAGGCGGAGCGGCAGGCGTTGGCGCTGATGAACCATCCAAACATCGCGCAGGTGCTCGACGCCGGTGCGACGGCAACGGGCCGACCGTATTTCGTGATGGAACTCGTGCGCGGGGTGCGGATCACGGACTATTGCAACCAGCATCAGCTCGACATCCCAAGCCGGCTCGAGCTGTTCATCGAGGTCTGCCAGGCGATCCAGCACGCGCACCAGAAGGGCATCCTGCATCGCGACATCAAGCCCTCGAACATCCTCGTCGTGGAGCATGGCGAGAAAGCCACGCCGAAGGTCATCGACTTCGGTATCGCGAAGGCCATCGAAGGACGCCTCGGCGACAGGCGGACCGTCACGTTCATCGAGCAATTCATCGGCACCCCGGCTTACATGAGCCCGGAGCAGGCGGAGACGGGCGGAACGGATGTGGATACCCGCAGCGACATCTACAGCCTCGGCGCGCTTCTCTACGAGCTGCTCACGGGTCGTCCGCCTTTCGATACGGACCGACTGCTTGCGCTCGGTGTCGAGCAGATGCGACGGGAGTTGATCGAGAAGGATCCGCCCCGCCCTTCGAAGCTCCTTCTCTCGTTCGAGAGCTCGGAACTGGTGGAAGTCGCAAAAAAACGCCGCTGCGAGCCCGCGCGATTGATCGCGGGATTGAAGGGCGATCTGGACTGGATCGCCACGAAAGCCATGGAGAAAGACCGACAGCGGAGGTATGCGACCGTGAACGGCCTCGCGGTGGACGTGCAGCGCTATCTGCGCAACCAGCCCGTATCGGCCCGTCCGCCGAGCCGGATGTATGCGCTGGGCAAGCTGGTGCGGCGAAACCGGGCGGCCTTCGCGGCGGGAATGGCGGTGGCGGCGGCGTTGGTCGTCGGCCTGGGGACCTCGACCGTGCTGTTTTTCCGGGAACGCGAGGTCCGACAGCAGCAGGCAAAACTGCTCGCCGAGGCGGAGAAGAACGAAGTGATCACGCGCGCCGCATTTCTCCTGCGCGAGGGCAAGCCTCAGGAAGCCAACGCTCTTTTGGAGCAGGTTCACACGCCGCCCCAGCGTCCCAGCCTCGATGCCGTCTCGGCCTTTCGCGCGATGGGCGACTGGCTGGCCGTCCAGCAAAAGTGGCAGGAAGCCGCGCGCCGGTATTCCTTCCTGATGCATCTCGACCAGCTCGATATCTGGGCTTCGGTGACGCTCGATTACCAGGCCTACGCCGTCCTGCTCGTGGAGACCGGCGATTTCTCGACTTACGCGCAGTTCTGCCGGACGACTGTGGCGAGGTATGCCGGAGAGACCAATGGAGACGCGGCCTGCAGAATCTTGAAATCCTGCCTCCTGCGGCCGCCGAACGCAGAATTGATGACTGCGCTTCAACCCCTGGCGAAAATCGCCGAGCATTGGTCCGCGAGACATTCGGACAACCCGTGGGCGGCCATCCCCGTAAGTCTCTGGCGTTATCGGTGCGGAGATTACCGAGGCGCGGCGGAACTCGCGCTCCCGAAGGAAGGGCAGTCGGATGCCTCGGGAGCCACGGCAACGAACTGCGCCATTCTCGCGATGGCTCTTTTTCACGAGGGAAAGATCGAAGAGGCGCGGGCGAATGTCGCCCGGGCGCGGAAGATCGTGGACGCAGGATTTGCGCGCCGCCTGAACCTCGGAAACGGTGCTCAGGGCTACTGGTATGACTGGGTCTTTGCACGAATTCTCCTGCGCGAGGCGGAGAGCACGATCCGGTAATGCTCCGGCGGAGTTCGGGACTGCGCCCGGTTTGCAACAACTTCCTGCCGGAAAACCCTGCTCGACATTCCGGTCCGCGTGAACTGGAAGCAAACCGCCGCCAGCCTGGAGATCACGGGAATTTCCAGCGCGCCAGCCGCTGACGTCGCCGACGCGGCCGTCTTTAAGAAGAGCGCGCTGAAACAGGGTTGTGATCCACAGATTACGCAGGTTTGCGCAGAGATTCTCTGAATGAAGAGCGAGTCCGCCCCGCACCGCCGAGGTGCCGCGCCCACAGATCGAATCCAGTAATTTCAAAGTCCTGGCCCTGAAAAGTTGGGAAAATTTCGGCCTCGGCTTCTGAATTGAATCTGCGCAAATCGGCGCGATCTGAGGAGGAGTCGCCCGCTCACCATGGGGGACAGGCGTCACCGGCGGCTGAAAAATATCAAAATTCCGCCAAAAATTTTCGTGAGGAGTGTCGGGTTTTGTCGGTGTGTTCCGCTCTTCTGGGTGCAGGCCCTGTATCCATACGGGGGCGTGTTCCCTTCCTCCATTAGTCGCTCACCTCCATAACTTCATGAAAAAACGACCGTCCAAATCCGTCTCGATCTCGGCGAATCGCCGGAGCCATCGCCCTCAAGCTACCGCCGCGCTTTTCGGGCTCCTTTCAGCTCTTGGTATGGCCTCTTCCGCGAATGCGGCGACGCAAACATGGTCCGGCACGGCCAGCGGCGTCTGGGACACTTCGGCGTTGAACTGGGATTCCGGCTCGGCGGCATGGACGAACAGCAACGACGCGCTCTTCTCGGGCACGCCGACGAACAACGTGACCACGGCGACGGGCCTCACCATCGGCACGATCACGCTGGATAACACGTTCACGGGCTCTGTCACGATGACGGGCACCAATACGGTGACCGGCGTGACCACGATCAACGGCGGCACGCTCAACCTCAATGCGGCCGCCGGCCTCGGCGCCAGCGCCATCACCGTGAACAGTGGCGGCACGCTGGCGATCAATCCGGGCACCGGAAACAACACGGTCTCCAACAACATTTCCGGCGCTGGTCTGGTCACTGCGCAGGATCCCGGTGCTGCATCTGGAAACACGCTTCAGCTCGGCGGTAACCTCAGCGGCTTTACCGGCACCCTCAACATCCTCGCGGGCGCCAGCAACAACGGCAAGGTCAACTTCTCGAACACGACCCAAGCAAACATCATGTCGAGCGGAACCATCCAGGTTCAAAGTGGTGCGACGCTGTATTTGAACAAGGCGCTCAATTATGGGGCGAATATCGAACTGTTCGGAGCTGGTAACTCGGAAAGCCTCGGTGCCCTTCGCCTTGAAGCCAACGCGAACGTGACGGGTTCTGTGACCTTGAAAGGAAACTCGTTCATCGGCGCCAACGGCGGTGCCGGAACGATCAGTGGCACCATTGGGGAGAGTGGCGGGAGCTTTGGTTTCACCAAGGTGGGCAACAATACGCTGACGCTCTCGGGCACGAACTCATACACCGGCGTGACGACAGTCAGTGGCACCGGCACGTTGCAGTTCGCCAAGCAGGTGTCGCTTTACAACAATAATACGGCAAGTTGGACGGCCACAAACCTTGTGGTGAATTCGGGTGCGACGGCGGCTTTTAATGTCGGCGGCACGGGCGAGTTTACTTCATCGGATATCAGCACTCTGACTGGACTGGGGACGGTCACTGGCGGCTTCCTGAGCGGCTCGGTGATCGGCTTTGATACCACCAATGCCAGCGGGGGTGTTTTTACCCACAGCGGCGCGATCGCAAATACCAATGGCGGCAGCAATGTGCTGAATGTTACGAAGCTGGGCACTGGCACGTTGGAGCTTAGTGGTGGGAACACCTACACGGGTGGCACGCGCGCGAACGCAGGCACACTGATTATGTCGGGAAGCCACACCCACTCGGGAACAGCGGACTTCCTTTCGGTCAACAACGTCGGCGCGCAGAATGCCGTGCTAAAAATCACTTCCGGTGCCGGAACTCAGGGATATCAGTCGCTGAACGTTGCAGAAGCCACCAATGCAAGGGGAGCCATTTATCATGAGGGTGGAACCTTTTCGACGGCCAATACCTATAGGATTGCCGGTGGCAACAACAGCTATGGCTACTCCAAGCTCTCAGGTGGCACGGTTACAAACACCGCGGGTGACATGCTTGTCGGCAGCGGTAACGGCTCGACCGGCGTGATGGACGTCACGGGAGGCTCGCTCACCACTGGCTCGTGGCTTGTCTTGGGTCGCAATGGCGGCACGGCTTCCGGTCTGCTCAATGTCACGGGCGGTTCGGTCACTTCCAACTCGAATAACATCGCCTTGAACTGGGGCGGCTCGTCGGGAGCGATCTCTATCCTCAACGTGGGCGGTGGAGCTGGCGCAGCCTCCGTGACGGGGGTGAATAATGCAGGGAACTACCTTGACGTGTCAGTTGCGAACGTGGCGGGCCAGACCGGCGTGGTAAATGTGCTTTCCAATGGCACATTGACGGTCTCCAAAGTCCAGGTAGGCGGTGCCGCCTCAACCGCACTGTTTAACTTCAACGGCGGCACGCTGAAGGCCAACGCAGCCAACGCGGGTGTCAACTTCATGAACAGCGCCAACATGGACGCCGTGACGGTTTACAGCGGCGGCGGCACGATCGACAACAACGGCACGAACATCACGATCGGCAACACTCTTGGAGCAGCGACCGGCAATGGTGTCACCTCGATCGCCGTGACCGACGGCGGCAGTGGCTACATCGGCGCGCCCATGGTGAAGATCACAGGCGGCACCGGCAATACGGCGACCGGCTACGCGGTGATGGTGGATGACGGCACCGGCAATGGAACCTTCAAGGTTTCCTCGATCGTCATCACCAGCCCCGGCACCTTCACGGTCGATCCCACGACCGTCACCCTCTCGGGAGGTGGCGCGACGACGGCCGCGACGATCGGCACGATCGCGACGGCCGCGAACACGAGCGGCGGCATGACCTTCGCCGGCGCCGGCACGACAACGCTCTCTGCCGCGAACACCTACACGGGTGGCACGCTGGTCAGTAATGGCACGCTCGCCACTTCGGGCACGGGCACGCTCGGCACGGGTAATGTGACTTTGGATGGAACAAGTCCGGTGGTTTTGACTCTTGGAAGCGCTGTGTCCTTTGGAGATTCCGCGACCCTTACCTTCGCGTTGAACTCGACCATTAACATGAATTTCACCGGAAGCGACGTGCTGGGTAGTGTCACCAACGGTTCGCTGACTCTTGCGGCGGGATCCTATACGGCTTCTCAGCTCAATTCCTTCTTCGGTGGCTCCAACTTCGTGGATGCGGGTGCTCTGGGGGGGACACTCACGGTGGTTCCCGAGCCGCATGAATTCGCACTTGCGATCGTGGGGCTGCTTGGCGTGATGGTCTTCATGCGCCGCCGCAACCAGCAGGCATAATCTTCAAGGGCGAGGGGATCGCGAATTCGCGATCCCCTCTCTCTGGTTTTCCCTCCCTCCAGATTCTCCCCCTAGCTCGCTCCCCAGGTCCGTTCTGGGTCTGCGCCCTCAAGGATCGCTTCCCCTCTCAAATCCCCCCATGACAAGAACACTGCTTCCTGCCGGTGTGCTCCAACGCGCTGTGAGCACAATCTTCATTGGCGCCGTTGCTGGCGTTTTTTCCTCCGCCGAGGCCGCGACGCAGACGTGGTCCGGCACGAACAGCGGCGTCTGGGATCTTTCGGAGCTGAACTGGGATTCCGGCACGGCGGCATGGACGAACAGCAACGATGCCCTCTTCTCGGGCACGCCGACGAACAACGTGACCACGGCGACGGGCCTCACCATCGGCACGATCACGCTGGATAACACGTTCACGGGCTCTGTCACGATGACAGGTGGCAACACGGTGAGCGGCGCCACCACGATCAGCGGCGGCACGCTCAACCTCAATGCGGCCACCGGCCTCGGCGCCAGCGCCATCACCGTGAACAGCGGCGGCACGCTGGCGATCAATCCGGGCACCGGGAACAGCACGGTGAACAATAACATTTCCGGCGCGGGTCTGGTCACGGCGCAGGATCCTGCCGGTGCGGGCGGCAACACGCTTCAGCTTGGCGGCATCTACAGCGGCTTTACCGGCACCCTCAACATCCTCGCGGGCGCCAGCAATTTCGGCAAAGTCAACTTCTCGAACACGACACAGGCGAGCGTCATGTCGTCGAGCGCGACCATCCAGGTTCAAAGCGGTGCGACGCTCTACTTGAACAAGACAAATCTTAATTACGGGGCAAAGGTCGAACTGTTCGGCGCCGGCAATTCAGAAAATCTTGGTGCGCTGCGTCTCGAGAACGATGTGATTCAAAGCGGATCCGTGACCTTGAAGGGAAACTCGGTCATTGGCGTCAACGGCGGCACCGACGGAACGATCAGTGGCGCCATCGGGGAAAGCGGCGGGAGCTTCGGGTTCACCAAGGTGGGCAACCGCACGCTGAATCTGACTGGCAGTAATAGCTATACTGGCGCGACGACGATCAACGCCGGCACGCTGAGCGCTTCCTCGCTGGCGGACGGCGGCTCGAATAGCAGCATCGGCGCGTCCTCGAACGCGGCGTCGAATTTGATCCTGAACGGCGGCACTCTTCAATATACCGGTGCCGCAGTCAGCACGGATCGTCTCTTCTCGCTGCAGGCGAGCAGCAGCATCAATGCATCCGGCACCGGCGCGGTCAATTTCACCAACACCGGCTCGATGGATTTCAACGGCGGCACTGCGGCAAAGACGCTGACCCTCACCGGCACGAATACCGGCGCGAATACGATTGCGGCAATCATCGGCGACAACACAGGGGCGACCTCGTTGACCAAAAGCGGCGTCGGCAGTTGGACGCTTACCGGGGCAAATACCTATACGGGCACGACGACCATTCAGGGCGGCACGCTCAACGTGGGAAATGGCACGTCGGGCAGCCTGGGGACCACCGCGTTGACGTTTTCCGGCACAGGCACGATCAACTTCAACGAAGCCGCCGGTTCCAGCCAGAGCATGGGATTGCTCACGGTCAACGCGGGCGCGGCGGCAACGGTGCGGTCGACATACGGCGGCAGCGGCAACACGAGCCTGACATTCTCGGACGTGGTGGCGCGCAACGCCGGCTCGACGGCGAACTTCGTGGTTTCGGGCGGAACGAACGGCACGACGAACAAGATCGTCTTCACGCAGGTCGCCGGTGGGGCTCCCTCCACGGGAACGCTGTTGGACAAAGGTTACTTCTACAACGGCAGCAGCTATGCGGCCTACGATTCGGGTGGCTTTGTCCGAGCCTACGGCTCCGGCGATACGAACTATGTGACCGCCGCCGGTTCCAACAGCATCGCCAACACTGCGACCAACAACGTGGCTCTCACCGGCAACGTCACTTCCCAGGCCAGCGCGGCGATCAATACCCTGAACATGGGGGCGAATACCCTGGCGCTCGACACGGGCGCGGCCTTCCAGACCGATGGCATCCTCGTGTCGGGCAACAGCGCCTCGACGATCAGCGGTGGCGCCAGCCTCGCGGCGACGACCAACGGCGCGGAACTGGTGGTGCGGGTGGATGGCTCCTCGGATGCGCTGACCATCAGCACTCCGATCATCGCCAACGGCACGAATGCGTTCACAAAGACCGGCGCGGGCACGCTCACGCTTTCCGGCTCGAACTCCTACACGGGCGCAACAACGATCAGCAACGGCACGTTACAGATCGGCAATGGCGGCACCACCGGTTCGCTCTCCACGAGCAGCACGATCACGAATCACGGCAACCTCATCTTCAACCGCTCCAATGCGATCGCACAGGGCACCGATTTCAGCACCGCGGCAATCGGTGGCACTGGTTCAGTGACGCAGGCTGGCGGCGGCACGCTGACGCTCAACGCGGCAAACACCTACACTGGCGGCACGAACATCAATGCGGGAACGGTGAGTGCTACGGTTGCGAACGCGTTGGGCACTACCGGCACGGTGACTGTCGGCTCCAGCGGCACCCTGAATTTGAGCACGGGTAACACGACCTATGGCTTTGCCAGCTTGAGCGGCTCGGGCGTCGTCAATGCGACCGTTGGCACCGGGAGCCAAGGCACTACGTTTAAAGGCGGCACCGGATTTACTGGCACGATCAACATCGGCACTGGGGCAGCCGCTGGGGCAGGCAAGGTTAACATTACTAACGCCACACTGGGCGCTGGCTCGACGATTAACGTGGCCACTAATGCGACTCTTTACTACGCCCAGGCAAATACCCTCCCGAGCAATATTACCTTGGGCGGCGGCGACACCGGTGAATCCCTCGGTCAACTCCGGTTGGAGAATGGCGCAACCGTTTCAGGAAACGTGACACTGACGGGCGACATCACAGGCGCTGGCGATTCCACCGTCGGTGGCAATGGCAGCACGGGAACCATTTCCGGGAATATTGGTGAAAGCAACGGAAGTCATGGCCTGAGCAAGGGAGGAAATGGCACGATAGTCCTCAGTGGCACGAACACCTACACCGGCGCGACAACGATCGGCGCCGGCACGTTGCGGCTGGCCAATTCGCTGGCCCTGCAGAACAGCACGCTCAGCTACACCAGCGCGGCCGCGCTCGTTTTCGACTCCACGGTCGCCACGCACGCCTTCACCCTCGGCGGTCTCACCGGCACGTCCAACATTGCCCTTGCCGACAACGGCTCCAACGCCGTGGCCCTGACGGTCGGCAACAATAATACGAGCCCAGGAGCGTATTCCGGCATCCTGAGCGGAGGCGGCAGCCTTAGAAAGATCGGAACGGGCACGCTGACGCTTTCCGGCGGGAATAGCTTCACGGGCGCCACGACGGTGAACGGTGGCACGCTGGTTGTCAGCGGCACGGGCGGCATCAACGGCAGCAGCGGCGTCACGATCAACGGGAGCACGGCGAAACTCGTCCAGACCAGCTCCACGGCGGGCATTGTCCCGATTACGCTGACCCAGGGCACGCTGGACGGCACGGGCACGGTGGGCGCGGTCACCGTGGGCAATGGCACGGGCGGCATCGTGACCAACGGCAACGGCGGCACCTCCGCGTTGACGATGGATTCGTTGACCTTCAATGGCGCGGGCACGATCAGCCTGAACAAGGCTAGCGACATATCCACGGTGGGGCTGGCCGTCACTGGCGCATTCACGACGACGGCGGCGAACGGGCAAATCACGTTGAACGTGCTCACGGCTCCGGCGTGGGTGAACGGAAGCACCTACAACCTCATCAGCTACGGCAGTTTCAACGGCGCGAACACCGACTTCACCCTGGGCACCATCACCGGCCTCGGCGCCCGCCAGAGCGCCACGCTTGGAAATACGGGCGCAAGCAGCGGGTTCATTACCCTCGCAATCGCGGGTGACACGCCGGTTTGGACGGGCGCCGCCAATGGGAACTGGACGACCACTGCGCAGCCCTCCCCCTTCAATTGGAAGTTGCAGACCGCCGGGACGACGACCCAGTTCCTGACGAACGATCAGGTGCTCTTCGATGACACCGCCACCGGCACGACCGAGATCAAAATCACCGACGCCAACGTGAGCCCGGCGAGCGTGATTTTCAATAACTCGCTCAAGAACTACAGTGTTTCGAGCGACACTGGTCTGGGCATCGCGAGCGGCACACTGTCCAAGAGCGGGACGGGCAGTCTCACCCTGAATACCGCCAATACCTACAGTGGCGGCACCACGCTGAATGGCGGCACGCTCAACGTGAACAACGCCTCCGCCATCGGCACCGGCTCGCTGACGATCGCCGCCGGCACGACGATCGACAACACCAGTGCATCCGCCGTCACCCTGTCCACGAATAACACACAGTTCTGGAACGGCGACTTCACCTTCGGCGGCACCAACGACCTGAATCTCGGCACCGGAGCCGTGACACTTGCAACGACCCTGCATCTCACCACGAACGGCACTAAGACTCTGACCGTGGGCGGGGCGATCAGCGGGCCCCCGGGCGCTGGCCTCGTCAAAGAGGGGACCGGCACGTTGGCCTTGAACGGGGCCAACACCTTCGACGGAGGGGTCGCGATCAATGCCGGAGTCGTGCGATTGGGCAACGCCGCCGCGCTGGGCGCTTCGACGAACTCGCTGACATTTGGCGCATCGTCCAACGCCAAACTGCAGGTCAATGGCAATGCCGCCACTGTGGGCTCACTCGACGGGGACAACACGACGACGATCGAAAATTCGAATGCCACCAATGGTTCCTTGACGGTTGGCAGCGGTTCCTTCGATGGCATCCTCCAGAATGGCAGCGCCGGCACCCTGACCTTGGCAAAGACTGGACCCGGCATACTCACATTGACTGGAGCCAACACTTATAGCGGCGGCACGACGGTGAACGGTGGCACGCTTTCGGTGGGCGGCAATAACGCGTTGGGCACCGGGACGGTGACCATGAGTGGTGGCAACCTGTCGAATACCACGGGAGTGACGCTTGCCAACAACTTCACGCTGAACAACGCGGCCACATTCACGGCAAGCGGCGGTGACATGGTGCTGAGCGGCAACATCACCGGCTCGCCCGCTGGAAACTGGACTCTTACCCCTACCAATAAGATTACGCTTGCTGGAACCAACAGTTTGACGTCTTCCGCGGGCTTGCTCATCGGTGCGGGCTCGGTGGATATCACGGGCTCAACCACGATCGACGGTGGCGCAAACACCAACGCTGGATTTGCGACCATTGGCAACGGAGCCGACGCCACGCTAACCATCCTCAACGGCGGTTCGCTCGCCATCAATGGCACGACCGGCGGCATCAAGCCCAATACGATCATTGGGCAGAATCTCAGCAACAGCACCATCAATGTCGGCGCGACCGACAAGAGCAGCAGCGGCACGCTGACGATTGGCGGCAATACGGGCTTCGTGCTTGGCAATAATAATGCGGCCTCCACGGGCGTAATGACGATTTCCTCGGGCACGGCGACGATCACCGCCGGCAGTGCGACGTTGCAGAACGTGCAGAACTTCATCGCGATGGGCCGCGACAATGCGACCGGCATCATCAACCTCGACGGCGGCACGCTGGCGACGGGTCGCCAATTCGTGCGCGACGGCAGCGCCGGCGGCACGGAAGGCACGGGCACGGCGATTGTCAACTTCAATGGCGGCGTGCTCCGGGCGCAGGCCAACCAGATACAGGGTAATGGCTGGTTCGAGACGGCCACCACCGGTAACTTCCAGGTCGTCACCACCAACGTTGCGGAGGGCGGCGCGAAGATCGACACAAACGGCTTCAACGTGAACATCAACACGGCGCTCGTTCATGCAGGCAGCAACGTCATCGATGGCGGCTTGGTTAAGAGTGGCGCGGGCACATTGAGCCTCGGCGGCACGAATACCTTCACCGGCAATGCCATTGTGAACGAGGGAACGCTCGCGTTGGCGACGAACGTGTCGCTTGATGACACGATCGTGCTTAGCCTCGCGGGGGGCACCACGCTCGATCTGGCTTTTGCCTCCGACTCGGAAACCGTCTTCGGACTTGTGCTCAATGGCACCGCTGTGGCCGCCGGCACTTACGACGCCACCCAGCTCAATGCTCTGGGCGCCGGCTCCTCGATCTCGTTCACGAGTGCGGGTGGCACGCTTACGGTGCTCTCCGCTGTTCCCGAGCCGGGCACGGTGGCGCTGGTTTCGCTGGGACTGCTCATCGGCCTGTTTGTTTTCCGCCGTTCGAAAACTCCGATGATTTCCTGAAAAATCGAAGAAATTGAAATAAAGTCCGAGTCTCTCCTGGAGGCTCGGGCTTTATTGATTCTGCGAGAACTTCCCCCAGCTCGTTCACTCCCCCCCATGCTTTTCAAATCCAGCTTTCGCCTGCCGCCGCTTGGTGTTCTAAGCGCCCTGGTTTTCTCGGTTTCCCGCCTTCTCGCCTACGATCTGCCGGATTTGGATCCGGTGCCCACGCCGCCGACACCGCAGGCGCCGGGCACGGTCGCGATGGGGAATCCGGCCAATTTTGCCGAGGTGCAGATGGATTTCCCCATCGAGGGCGGTCCGTTTTCGCCCACGTGGTCGTCGATTCTCGCGAACTATCCGACGAAGGATTCCGCGTGGTTGCGGCAGGCGAAATTTGGCATCTGGGTTCATTTCGGACCGCAGTCAGTGGGGCAGAGCGGCGACTGGTATGCGCGGCGCATGTATATCGAGGGCCAGACGGCTTACAACAACCACATCCGCGATTTCGGCCATCCTTCGACCGTGGGCTACAAGGATCTCGTGCGGACGTGGAATCCGACGGCGCTCGATCCGGTGGCGCTGACGAATGCCTACTACAACGCCGGCGCCCGTTTCGTGCTCGTCCAGGGCGTTCATCACGATCAATACGACAACTGGAACTCGAAATACCAGCCGTGGAATTCGATGAATCTTGCACCGAAACGCGACTTCCTCGGCGAGTGGAAGGCGGCGCTCCGCGCGAAGGGGATGCGATTCGGCGCAGCCTTCCACCACGAATACACATGGTGGTGGTGGCAGAGCGCCTATCGGGCGGATACGACGACCAACCAAGGCAAGCAGGGCGTGCCTTACGACGGCAATCTCACCACCGATCCCAACACCGCGCTCGGCATGGGCCAGTGGTGGGAGGGCATGGATTTGCGCAAGCTCTATACGATCAACTTGCGCGAATACATCGGCATCGCGAATGCGATGGACCAGACCGGATGGGCTCTCAATCAAGGTATCTTCGTGAATCACCTCGAGTTCGCGCACTGGTATGCGACGTGGTGGGCGCTGCGGATTCTGGACGTGATCGAAAATTACGATCCCGATTTCATCTATACGGACGGCAATTCCACGCAGCCCTTCAGCGGCTACAAGAGCGGCTCCGGCTACAAATGCGACGCCATGCAGCGCGTGCTGGCGCATTATTACAATCGCACGCTCGAACGGCGCGGCACGGTGGACACCTTCGGCATCGTGAAATTCAACCCGAATCCTCGGGGAGTCGTGAACACCTTCGAGGCGTCGTATCCCGCCGACATCAAGACGGACCAGCCCTGGACCGGCGACGCGGCGGTCGGCGATTGGTATTACAACACAGGTTTCAGTTATGACCCCGGCATGGTCGTCCGCTATTTGCTCGAATGCGTGTCGCGCGACGGCGCCGCGACCATCAACATCGCGCTGCGGCCCGATGGCTCGCTCGATCCTGGCAGCGTGACGCAGCTTCAGGCGATCGGTAACTGGATGACGATCAACGGCATTGGCATCTACGGGAGCCGCGCATGGAATCTCTGGGGCGAGGGGCCCAACAAACTGCCGACCGGAAACCTGACCGCCACACAGGCGAACAAGGTTTTCACCAACGCCGACTTTCGCTACACGGTGGGCGCGGACGGTTATCTCTACGCGTATTGCATGACGGTGCCCGTCGGCGGCGCGCAGCTCACGCTCACCGCCCTTGGCACGGGAGACGGCAACCTGGCGGGGCCGATCACATCCGTGGAATTGCTCGGAAGCAGCAGCACGCTCACGTGGAGCCAGACCGCGACGGATCTGAACATCACCTGTCCGGCCAGCATGTCCTCGTTCAAGATCGGCGTGGGTTTCAAGATCGGACCGGCCTCCATCGTGCGACCGCCCACGCCGACGGATGTTTACGCGCATTCCGCGGCGAATGGCGTGGCGCTCCAATGGTCGTCCTCGCTGATCTCCGCCACGTTCACCGTGAAGCGTGCCACTGATCCCGCCGGCCCGTTCACTCCCGTCGCGAGCGGCATTACCACTCAGACTTACACGGACACCACCGCGCAGACGGGCAACATCTACTACTACGTCGTCACGGCGACGCAGGGGACGGCGGTTTCGTCCGATTCAGTGATGGTGGCCGGCATCCTCGCCGGGTCGTCGAGCTGGCTGGGCCAGGATGTGGGCGCGGTGGGCACGAACGGCGAGTTCGCCAAGTCGGGCAACCGCATCGTCATCAGCGGCTCCGGTGCGGACATCTGGGGCACGGCGGACGAGTTTTATTACGCCTGCCGCAAACTGAACGGCGACGGCTCGATCACCGCACGCATCACCAGCCAGCAAAACACGGCTGCCTGGGCAAAGGCGGGCCTCATGATTCGCGAATCGCTGAATGCGAACTCGGCCTACGTGATCAATTACATGTCGCCCTCCAACGGCATCGCTTTGCAGCGGCGTGCGTCCAACGGTGGCTCGGCGTCGGGCGTCGCGAACCCCACCGGCCTGAAACCTCCCTATTGGCTGAGGCTCACGCGCAGCGGAAACACCTTTACCGCCGATCGATCCGCCGATGGAACGACATGGACGACAGTTGGCACCACGTCCGTGACCATGGCCTCCAGCGTCTATGTGGGACTTGCTGCGTCCAGCGTGAACGATGGGACCCTCATGCAGGCGGCC
Organism: Lacunisphaera sp.; assembly: GCA_036568985.1. Classification (GTDB taxonomy): domain Bacteria; phylum Verrucomicrobiota; class Verrucomicrobiia; order Opitutales; family Opitutaceae; genus Lacunisphaera. The sequence continues at coordinate 25,128 of DATCRM010000052.1, forward strand.
TTCGATCAGGTGTCCGTCACCGGCCAGACGAACCCGGATGCGCCGGATGCCCTCACGGCCACGGCAGGGGACGGGAAGGTGAATTTGAGCTGGCCGGCCTCGAGCGGGGCGACGAGTTACACCGTGAAGCGGGCCACGACCGGCGGCGGACCTTACACGGATGTCGCCACGGGATTGACCGGCACAACTTACGCGGATTCGACCGTCACGAATGGAACGACCTATTACTACGTGGTGACGGCAACGAATTCCGTGGGCGCCAGCGGGCCGTCGATCGAAGCGAACGCTCTCCCCGTGGACGCGCGGCAGGCCTGGCGGCTCGCAAACTTCGGGCAGGTCGCGAATACCGGCAACGCGGCAAACACGGCGGATCCCGACAACGACGGCCGTAGCAATCTTATGGAATACGCCGTGGGCTCGGATCCGAAGCAGTCCGATGGCGCGACGTCCGGCGTGCCTGGAAAAACCGGGGACGGCCTGCGGCTGACGTTCACGTTCTCTCGCATTGCAGACCCGGCGCTGACCTACACCGTGGAGGCGGCCGACTCACCGGATCAAGCCGTTTGGCCTGCGATCTGGACGAGCACGGGTGCCTCCAACGTCGGGGGATCGGTGACGGTTCCCGACACGGAGCTCATCAGCGACCATCCGCGGCGTTTCTTGCGACTGAAAGTCTCCCTTTGATTGGAAGTGTTGGGGGGCAGTTGGAAGTCATTCGTGGACAGTGAGATCGGGTAATCGTGCGCCTTGTCGGGTTTTGCGGTTGGTTTTCGCTTTCTCTTTCGAAGCCTTTCTCTCCATCGGGGAAGCGCTCTCCCCCTAACCAAACTCGAACCTCCCCCAGATTGCGAATCTCAGCCTGAAGCTGATTTCCGCTGTTTCCGGGTGTGTGGGTCCGCCCCCCCAATGAAAAAACTCGCTGTATTCACAGCCGTTGCGCTTCTCGGCGCAATGGTCACCTCCGCCCACGCCTACACCCATCCCTGCATTCCGCAAACCGCCGAGGATCTGGCCACCATCAAGGCCAGCCTCAATCGGGAGCCGTGGAAGTCCGGCTACGCCCTGCTCGCGAACACCGCCACGGCCAAACTCGACTGGGGCATGGACGGCCCCTACGCGAATGTGAGCCGGGCGGGTTCTTACGACGCCAACCTCACCGCATGGTCGAATTCCATGTCCGCCGTGTATAACCTCTCGCTGATGTGGTATTTCACCGGCAACGAGGCCTATGCGCAGAAGGCCCGCGACATCCTCATCGCGTGGGCGACCACCAACACCACCTTCAATGGCAACGAAGCAGGCCTCGCCCTTGGCGACCACGCCGCGCGTTTCGCCGGCGGCGCGAGCATCCTGCGCGGCACCTGGCCCGGATGGACGGCCGCGGACACGGCCACGGTCCAAAACTACTTCGCGAATGTCCTCTGGCCGAATTGCCAGTCGAACTTGAACGTCACCGGTCCCTGCAACAAAGGCGACATCGCCAAGGAGGCCGGCATCGCCATCGCCGTTTTCTGCGACGACACCGCGAAGTTCGACCACGTCGTCAATCTTTACCGCACCTACCATGGTTCCGGCCTGATGGATACCCTGCCCACCGGCCAGTTGGGCGAGACGGGCCGCGACGGGGGCCACGCCTTCGGTTCCCTCAACGCCCTGGCCTTCGTGGCCGAGGTCGCGTGGAAACAAGGGGTCGACCTTTTCTCGGAATTGGACAACCGGCTGCTCGCCTGCGGTGAATACTACTCCCGCAACACCTACACCACCGACAATCCTTACGTTCCTTTCGGCACCATCGATTGGCAGTGGCTGACCAATAAGCCCGGACCCTACGTCGGCGACCGTGCCGCCTTCTACATCCTCCAAAACGCCTACAAGAACCGCAAGGGCCTGCCCACGCCCTGGATCGACCGGAAACTTCAGGACCAGCCCCTTAATAATTACAACTGGATGTTTGCCAGGACGGCCGACTTCAGCACCGCCACGGCGATGACACCGGCCAGCTTCCCCGCGGTTTCGCCCGCCTCGAGCGGCCTGACCCTCACCACCCTCGGCAGCCAGACCTCCGGCCGCAGCCTCTCTTATGCGAATGGCACGTGGACGCTGACCGGTCTTGGGAATACGGTGTGGAACAATACGACGGACGACGCCCAGTTTGCCTACACAACCATGACCGGCGACTGCGCCATGGTGGCCAGGGTCACCTCATTCACAAAATCTGGAAGTCAAGCGGGCAAGACCGGGTTGATGATCCGCGACTCCCTGAACGCCACCACTTCGCAGCGCGCCTTTGTCGATGTTTCGTGGTGGACCAATGACCCAAATACCAATGTGATGGACCACTTCGAGCGGGGCTACACCCAAACCGGTAGCTACAACCAAATTTCGGACGTGTGGTCCCCCGCACCGGCATTACCCTACTGGTTCAAGATCGAACGCCGGGGCTTGCAGGTGACCTCCTTCGTCTCGCTGGATGGCGCCAGTTGGTCGCCCATGGCCTGCGCCTACTACGGCAATCTCCCGTCCACCATTTACATCGGCCTGTTCCTCTGCAGCGGCACGACGACGGCCCAGACCGCCACCTTTGACAACGTGGCGTTCACCGGTGGAACCGGCGGTCCTGTGACGACTCCGGCCGCCCCGGTGGGCCTGCTCGCCAGCGGCTCCAACAAAGCCATCACTGTGCGCTGGCTGCGCTCCAATAGCGCCACCGCCTACGACGTGCTCCGCTCCACCACCTCGGGCTCCGGCTACGCCGTTCTCGCCAGCAACCTCACCGGCACGAGCTACGTGGACACGACGGCGGCCGCCGGCACGACCTACTACTATGTCGTCCGCGCGAAAAACTCCGCCGGCACCAGCGGCAACTCGGTGCAGTTCGGCGCCGCTCTGCTTCCTGCGCCGATGGTGAACATCGCCTTCGGCGGCACCACGACGGCAAGCATCAACGCCGGCTCCGCCAATGGACAATCCGACACCGCGTTCGACGGCAATCCGGGCACCAAGTGGCACTGCTGGAACTCGCCCACCGGCTGGATCCAATACGACTTCGGCTCGAGCAACGCGCAGGTGATCAAGCGCTACACGATCAACAGCGCGGATGTGGTGGATCGCAACCCGACAAGCTGGCAGTTCCAAGGCTCACAAGACGGCTCCAGTTGGACGACTCTCGACACGCAGAGCGGACAGTCCTTCTCCGTCGTGATGGCGCAGAATACCTACAATATCGGCAACACGACCGCTTACCGCTACTACCGGCTCAACGTCACCGCCAACAACGGGGGAACCAGCGGCATGGCCATCTCCGAACTGGGATTGTGGGGTGATTCCGGCCGCACCGTTCCCGACGGCCGCTATGCCTTCACAAATCGCCTCTGCAACAAGGTGATCGACCTCGTCAACGGTGGCACCGCCGACGGCACTGATGCCATCCAGTGGGGCTGGAACGGCGGCACCGACCAGAAGTGGGACCTCGCGTATCTTGGCAACGGCCAGTATCAGCTGACCGGCGTGGCAAGCGGCAAGTTGCTCGAAATCTCGGGGGCCTCCACTTCAAATGGCGGAGTCGTCCAAATCTGGCCCTCGAATAACAACAACTGCCAGAAGTGGACCATCAAGCCCTCGAACGACGGCTTCATCAAGGTCCTGAACGTCAACAGCGGCAAGTCGCTCGACGTCCAGAATAACTCGACCGCCGATGGAGCAGCCATCCTCCAGTATAACGACATCGGAGCCAGCAATCAGCAATGGCTGATGCTCCCAACGCCCTGACGCGTTCCCGGCTGATCACCCTTTGGAACAAAACCGCGCCGCGCCCTCCCAGGGGCGCGGCGCTTTTTTTCAATGACGGTGTTCCGGGCTCATCCGCCTTTCCGTGGCGGAGGGCAAATTCGTGATTCTAGAGGCAGTGCTGGGGTGAGCATTTGCTTTTGAAGGGCTGTCGGATTTCGGAGCTGATTGTCGCTCTATTCTAATGTGACCCCCTTTTCATGAAAAGGAGTGCTCACCTCAAATAATTGAAGCTTCAGCCGACAGAGCGGGCGTTTACCAGTGGAGTTACGTGGGCGTGCTGAACCAGAAATGGTTCTTCACTCGCACTGTAACCCACAAACCTGGCTCAAGTCGCAAGCGGCAGTCCGCCAGCCGGGCTGCCGCTTCGTTTTTCTTAGGGTTCAGCGGCAAGCTCAGTGCCAAAAGTCGCCGCAAGAAGCTGTATTTCCGCGCATCGAATAATCCGTATCGCGCTCCGTGAAATTCGACTCTCCGCATGGCCCCCAGGGGCTCTCACGGATGGAGACACGGGATTGCGGGACACTCTCGTCAAAGGGCCTGTCGACGACACCGGTCGCGACCAGGGGCACGCCTCGACGGCTCGAAGTGGCTCGCCCCGGGCCCGGCTGGCTGCGATATGACTTCGGCGCGGGCAAGGCCCGGACGATCAATCGCTATACGATGACCAGCGCCGACGATGTGCCCGGGCGCGACCCGAAAGACTGGCAGTTCCAGGGCTCCAACGACGGCTCGACCTGGGCCACCCTCGACACGCGAAGCGACCAGAGCTTTGCCTGCCGGTTTCAGACCGTTCCCTACGGTATCGCCACCCCGGGAGCGTATCGGTATTATCGCCTGAACGTCACGGCCAACCATGGCGCCGAAGTCACGCAGCTCTCCGAACTCGGGTTTTTCCATCGACCAGAGCCGCACCACTCCGAAAGGCGAACGGTAACTTCTTCTTTGGCAGAAAGCGCAGCGGGAATGTCTGTGGATGAGGGGAGCGGCGCGGCTGGCCGTTGCGCCTCGCGTCGAGCCCCGCGGATCGCCAGTTGCTACTGAGTCGTCGAGGAATTTCTTTCGTTGAAACGCATCGGTCGTAGCCACTACCGGGTTGATGCTGTATGTCCGGTTATAACCCTCCCCCCTAGGTTGATGCGCCACGATTCCGAAAAATCCGCTGAAAAAGTCGCGAAGATTGCAATTATCGAAGGTGACGTTAACAGCCGGAGAGAGTGGACCAAGGTGCTCAACCAGTGGCCGGCATATCGTGTGACGGGGGAGTTCGGCAGCGGGGAGGAAGCTCTGGAGAAGCTGCCGGAAAATCCGCCGAACTTCGTGCTAATGGACATCGAACTGCCCGGGATGTCCGGGATCGAATGCACACGGGAGTTGAAGCGCGCGCTGCCCGATCTGGAAATTCTCATGTTCACGATGCTTGGAGAATGGGATCGCATCTTCGACGCTTTGCGGGCCGGAGCTTCCGGCTACCTCCTCAAAAACACGCGGCCGGACGACCTCAAATCGGCTCTGGAAGAACTCGAGGCCGGCGGCGCACCGATGACGCCCTCGATTGCCAGGAAAGTCGTGCAGTATTTTCAAAATACCCGCCTGACAGGAGAGCTTTCTCGTGGGGCGACTCAAAGGGTGGACTGGGTGTTGGAGAGTCTTTCCCCCAAGGAAAACGACGTCCTGAAATTGCTTTCAGAAGGCTGCAGTTACACAGAGATCGCGTGCAGAATGGAGATCAGCCTGAACACCGTGCGCACGTATATTCGCCGCACCTACGAAAAGCTTCAGGTGCAATCGCGCACGGAGGCAGTGATCAAATATCTCTCGGCCAGAGACAGGTAACGCTGCTGTGTCGCAGCGAACTCGTGTATCCGCCGGTGGCGAATTGGTGGATTTTCGGATGAGAGTGCCGCTACGCATGCGTCTCGAGTCTGGAAGAATCCCTCATTAGGAAGAAAAACCCCAAGGTGCGTCGGACGTAAGTTTGATTGCAGCTCGGTGATGTTGAGCGCATGCTACCTCCCCTTTTTCTAAAATGAACATTCGAGCTGCCTGTTGCGGTGCGATTGTCCCGGCGGCAGCGCGTTGCGTGGGAAGGTCGTTTCTGGTCGCTACTATCATACTCCTTCTCTTTGGGGCAGGGGCGTCGCTCCGGGCAGCGCCGTCGGATCCGTGGACGAAAGGGACGGGATTGATCAGCAATACCACGCTGGGTGCGTTGAAGGACTCAGCGGTGATCAATCGCCAGTGGCCCGAGATCGTCGATTACGACGCCGCCATCGACACCTGGGCGGTCGATGTTTACGTGCCGCCCACCTATGACGGCACCAAGCCGTATGGGGTGATGGTTTACACGACATCGGATGCCACGACGGGAGTGGTGTTGCAGACTGCCGCGGCCGACAAGAATCTCATTTGGATCGCTCCGCGATATGTTGGCAACGGGCAGGACTACACTCTCCGTTTTGGAGTCACTCTGCTGGCACTCTATCGCGCCAAGGAGCTGTTCAACATCGACCCCCGGCGCGTTTACACGTCCGGCAAGTCCGGCGGTGCCCGCGTTGCCAGCGCGCTGGCGTTTCTCCACCCGGAGGTCGTCAAAGGCACCGCCCCGTCTGCCGGAGTCTGCGTGCCGCGTTTGACCGCCGTGTCGCCGGATTACCTCACGAAGCCGACCCTCGATAACACCCCGGAGTCTTTCTACAATTATTCGAACCTCTATTTTGCCTTTTATGGGACCAGCCAGAAGACGAGCATCCTGGCAAACGCGCGAACTCAAAAAATGCGCTCCTACATCATGGGGCGTGAAAATGACTACCGGGAGGAATACTTCGTCGAAGCCTTCCACTGCGCCTATGAGCCACAAGGAGAGGCGTGCTTTCTCTACAATGCTCCAGGGGAGCACACGGATCCCAGTGATGCCGAGATGGAGGAGGCGATCGATTATCTCGACCGCGACGATATCTTCCCGGTGAACGCCAACGTCACCGCGGGCGCAGGCGGCTTCGCGGGGATGACGGACATCAGCCAGGCCGGAGCCTCGGCCGTGGAGGCGACCTCGGGGGCGACGACCTACACGCTTACGCCCACGCTCGCTGCCACGGCGGCCGCGAAGACGAACACGGGGTTTTATTGGGACAACGCGAACGGCTCGACCGTGCGCTGGCTCTGGGAGGTGAAGAACGCCGCGCCGACGAACCAGAAGACGTGCTTCGGACTGTGGTTCGCGAATGAGACGTGGGGTGGGGGCGCGCCGACTTCCGTGACAGCAGCAAGCAATCCCGGAATTCTCATCACGATTACGCAGAACGGCTCGGTGAATCGCATGGTGGTCAGCGCGCGTCCGGACTCAGGGGGAGAGGTCGTTTTCTATGACGGCAATTTCAGCTTCAGTCCGGCCTATGCGACCGCGTGGACGAACCCGCAGACGGGCTACCTGTCCGGCACCGGTTCGCCAGTGGAGATTCGGATGGACCTCAACAAGAGTCGCTGGCAGCTCACCTTCAACGGCATCAAGCTCGACGGCACGACGAATTCCATCGCCACCGGCACGCGCATTTCGCGCGACAACAAGCTCTCGATCTTTGGCTACTGGGAGGCCGCGGTGGGCGGCAAGATGTTCTGGAAGCACGACATTTACACGGCGGCGAGCAATACGTGGTCGCCGTTGACCAAGGCGATATTCACGGCTTCCACGGGCGCGCTCTCGGGCGCGGGCACGGCGCCTTCGCCGATGGGATTGCGCTATGTGGTCGCGAGCGATCCGAATCTGCCCGATCCGCCGGCGCCGGGCCCCACGGGACTGGCAGGCAGTTTCAGCAGCGGTGCCGTGAATCTCACCTGGAATGCCCTTGCCGGTGCGACGAGCTACACGGTCCAGCGGTCCTCCACGTCGGGCGGCCCTTACACGACGCTCCAGAGCGGGATCGCGGGCACGAGCTACTCGGATTCCACCGTCACTACGGGCAATGTTTATTATTACACGGTCTTCGCGACGACAGCGTCCGGCAACACGGCGCAGGCTCCCGAACTCGCCGTGGGCGTGGGCTCCCAGGTGGATACCTGGACGGGCGGCGGCGCGGATGCCAATTGGCAGACGGCGGCGAACTGGAACACGGCGCCCACGGCGGGGCACACCCTCACTTTCGCAGGAACGA
>DATCRM010000053.1:0-9454 GCA_036568985.1 Lacunisphaera sp.
CTGCGGCGTGATGACGTTGCAGCCGATCATGATCCAGTAGGCCCAGGCGTAGTGGCCGAACGCGCGGTTGATGAACGCGAAGCCCTCGTAGGGGTTCGCGCCGTACCACGCGATGAAGAACTCCATCGAGTAGGCGTAGCCGACCATGGTGCCGGTCGCCAGGGTGATCTTGCACATGCAGTCGATGTGATACTGCGTGATCAGGTCATCGAGGCGGTAGATGGCCCGCAGCGGCAGCATGAGCGTGAGCACCATGCCGAAGCCGGAGAAGATGGCGCCCGCCACGAAATACGGCGGGAAGATCGTCGTGTGCCAGCCCGGGATCAGCGAGACGGCGAAGTCGAACGACACGATCGTGTGCACGGAGAGCACGAGCGGGGTCGAGATGCCGGCCAGGATCAGGTAGGCCATCTCGTAGTTGCTCCACTGGCGGTTGGAACCGCGCCAGCCCATGGCGAAGAAGCCGTAAACGCGCGCCCGGATCAACTTGCCGGCCGCGGTGAAGCGGTCGCGCATCGTGCCGAGGTCAGGGATGAGACCGATATACCAGAAGAGGCAGGACACGGTTCCGTAAGTCGAGACCGCAAACACGTCCCACTCCAGCGGCGAACGGAAATTCTGCCAGATCCCGTTCGAGTTCGGGAACGGGAAGAGGTAACCAGGCATCACGGCGAACCAGATGCGACCGACGTGGAAGACCGGGAAGATCGCGGCGCAAACCACCGCGAAGATCGTCATCGCCTCGGCGGCGCGGTTGATGGACGTGCGCCACTTCTGGCGCAGCAGGCACAAGATCGCCGAGATGAGGGTGCCGGCATGGCCGATACCGATCCAGAACACGAAGTTCACGATGTCCCACGCCCAGTTCACCGGGTTGGCGTGGCCCCAGACGCCGACGCCCGTGGAGACGAGGTAGACGAGGCCGGAGACCGTGAACGAGGCGACGATCGCCGCGAGGCCGAAGCACCACCACCACCATGTGGGGGTCGTGCCCTCGACGATGCCGCAGATCTTGTCGGTGATCCACTTGAAGTCGCGGTGATTCTCCACCAGCTCGCGGCGGGGAATCTCGACCGGCTTGACCTCGGCGAGGATCGCCGGGGCTGGATGATCGGAAGCGTGGCTGGACATCAGTTATGCCCTCCGTGTTCAGGCTCGTGCTTGGCGGCCTCGTGGCCGTGCGCGGCATGGCCGTTCTTCTGGTTGTACTCCACGCGGCTCAGCGGAAGCATGGCGTAATCGGGCATGTGCGGGTTCGGGTTGCGAAGCTTGCCGAGGTAAGTCGTGCGGGGGCGGATGTTCAGGTAACCGAGGACCGCGTAGTCGCGCTCCTGGGCCTTCAGGCGCGAGACCTTGCTGGTCTCGTTCTTGACGTTGCCGAACTCGATGGCCTCGACCGGACACACCTGCTGGCAGGCGGTCTTGATCGTGCCGTCGGGAATCTCGACGTCGCCGCTGGCGCCGGCCTTGCGCTTCTGGGCGATCTTGGCCTGCTGGATGCGCTGCACGCAGTACGTGCACTTCTCCATGACGCCGCGCATGCGGATGGTGACGTCGGGATTCTTCACCATCTTCACGAGCTCGGGCATTTCCTTCTGATGACCGAGGGGCCCCATGTAGAGGGCGTCGGTGGCGCGCTTGTTGAAGTCGAAGAAATTGAAACGGCGGACCTTGTACGGACAGTTGTTCGCACAATAGCGGGTACCGATACAGCGGTTGTAGGCCATCGTGTTGAGGCCCTCGTTGTCGTGCACCGTGGCGTTGACCGGACACACCGTCTCGCAAGGCGCGAGTTCACAGTGCTGGCAGGTCATGGGCTGCAACGAAACCTGAGGATCCTCAGGGAGCTGCTTGTTGCCCTCGGCGCCGAAAGCCTCGGCGTCGGCGTGGCCATCAGAGTAATAGCGATCGAGACGGATCCAGTGCATCTCGCGACCGCGGAGCACCTGCTCGCGACCCACGATTGGAATGTTGTTCTCCGCCTGGCATGCGATGATGCAGGCGTTGCAACCGATGCACGTGTTGAGGTCGATCGACATGCCCCATTGGTGGATGCCGTCGAAGTTTGGCGTCTCGTAGAGCGAGTTGCCGCGCGGCGTCGTCGAGGCGACGAAGGCCAGCGGCTGATTCTTGTCCGCGCCGAGCACGGCAGGCGAATGGGACTCCATGCCGATGCCGTCGACAAAGGCCGGGTTCTCCTTGAACTCGTCGTAGTTGGCCTCGCGGACGATGTCGCGGCCTTCCATGGACCAGTGCTCCTGCGTGTTCGCGAGAAGCTTGCGCTCGCCGGTGACCACGAGCTTCGCGCCCGTGGCGAAACCGAGGCCGTCGCTCGCGCGAATCGCATAGGCGTCGAAGCCAGCGCCGGTGCCGATGTGACCGGTCTTGGCGCGGCCGTAGCCCAGTGGAAGCACAATGGTGTAATTCGAAAGGCCGGGCTGGATGTGAAGCGGACCGCGGACGGTGCGGCCGTTGAGCGTCACTTCGCCAATGTAGGCCTTCTCCTTGCCCTGCTGGAACTCGGCCTCTTCCTTGCGCGCGACCTGAAGCAGGCTGCCGCCGGGGACGATGCCAAGGTCCTTGGCGAGGCGCGGGCTGATGAGAATCGCGTTATCCCACGCGATCTTGGTCATCGGATCCGGGCACTCTTGGAGCCAGCCGTTGTTGGCGAAGCGGCCATCGTCCATCTTGTGGTCGGTCGCGAAACGGACTTCGAGGCTGTTTTTATCGACCGCGGCGAAGGCCGGCGCTTTGGCCAGGTCGAGGTTCAGGTTGCCCAAGGTGACGTTGACGATCTTGTAGGCCGAGCCTTCGACGAGACCGTCGTGGAGGAATTTCTCGAAGGCCTTCTTGTCGCCGCCGCGGGTCGCATAGACCTGCTCGTAGGCGTCGGGCTTGGCTTCGCCGGCGAGACGGGCGAGCAGCTCGACCTCGGTCAGGCTGTTGAACAGCGGCATGATCATCGGCTGGATCGGCACGATCGTACCGTCCACGGTGCGGGCATCACCCCACGATTCGAGGTAGTGCGTCGCCGCGAGATGGGTGCCGGCGAGGGCCGAGGTCTCGTCCTGGTAGTAGCCGTAGCGGATGACTTCGGGGACGGACTTGATCAGCGCGCCGAAGCCGAGATCGGCGGGAGCGTTGTAAACCGGGTTGCCGTTGAGGACGATGAGCGTCTTGACCGTGCCACCCTTGATGGCGGTGGCGAGGGCTTGGATGGTCGAGGCCGACGAAGGCGCAACCTCGACGAAGTCGATCGTCTGGCCAATGTTGCCGAGCTTGGCGTTAATCGCGTAGGCCAGCAGGTGGACCTGCACGGGCTGGTGAGCGCCGGCGACGACGAGCGAGGCACCCTCGTTCTCCATCAAGTCCTCGGCACACTTCTCGATCCATTGCGGATTGAGGTCGAGGCCCTTGGTGAGCGATTCGTATTGCGAGGTTCCGAGCACTTTGCCCGCGAGCGCGGCGGTGAACGCCAGCATGTGGCTGCTGGCGAGGCGCAGGCGGTGGTCAGCCATGCTGCCGGTGAGCGAGAAACCGCTCTCCGCCACGTAAAGGCGGTTCATCGGGTCCGTCGGCTTGGCGACACGACGGCCCTTGGCGAAGTCGCGCGAGTAGTAGAGCGAGCCGGCCTCGGCGTGGAAGAAATCGGCGTCGATGCTGACGATGCGCTTGGCCTTCGCGAAGCGGTAGACCGGCTTGACGTTCTGGCCGAAGGCGGCCTGCGCGGCGGCGACCGGCGGCTCGTCCTGCACGGGCTCGTACTCGGCCCAAATGGCACGCGGGAAATCCTGCTTCAGCTTCGCGATCAGGCGAGCGCGGGTCGGCGAGGCGGACTCGTCAGCCAGGAAGGCCAGACCTTCGCCGTTGCCGGCGTACGTCGAGCGGATCTTCGCGAGCAGATCGTTGACGTCGGCGACATTGAGAGTCTTGGCGCCCTGCGTGTGGGCCGTGGCGCGCTCGGGATCGTAGAGATCGAGCACCGAAGCCTGGGCCAGCAGCGTGCTGGCGCCGCCGTGCGGAGCGTAGGTCGGATTGCCCTCGACCTTGGTCGGGCGACCCTGATGGGTCTCGGCGAGGAGCGGAATGGCCGACTTGCGCAGCGGCATGGCCGTGGCGAAATAGAGCGGAAGACCCGGGACCGTGTATTCAACCGATTTGCCGTAGGGCAGAATGTGCTTCTCGGGACGGCGGCAGCCGGCGAGACCCAAGCCGCCGAGGGCGAACGAGGCCGCCATCAGGCGCATGAACTGGCGGCGATCCACGCCTTCCATGACGGAGGCGCCTTCGGGGAACTCGCGGGCCAAGTGCTCGCGGAAGCCGGGAGTGTCGGCCAGTTCATCAAGGCTGCGCCAGTATTTCGGACCGGCGAGGTCGCGCTGGGCGGGAGCGGAATGATCAAATTTGCGTTTCATCAGCGGTGGCAGCCGGAGCAGCTGGTGGGCGGCATGACCTTCCAGTCATGAATAAATTTCTTGGCATCCTCGAGCTTGCCTTGCGCGGCGAGGGTCGGGGAATCGAGATTGAAGACATCCTTCGGGTCGCGAATGCGTTCGGCGGGATTGCGGTGGCAGTCGAGGCACCAGCTCATGCTGTGGGGCTTGTCCTGGCGGACGACCGACATCTCGTTGACCTTGCCGTGGCACTCGACGCAGCTGACGCCGCGGTTCACGTGGACGGAGTGGTTGAAATAGACGTAGTCGGGGTTCTGGTGAATCTTCACCCACGGCACCGGGTCGCCGGTCTGGTAGCTCTGGCGCACGACCTCGAGGAGCGGGCTCTGGGTCTTGATCGCGCTGTGGCAGTTCATGCAGGTCTGCGCGGCGGGCACGCTGGAGGTCGCGGACTTTTCCACGGAAGCGTGACAGTAGCGGCAATCGATGCCGAGCTGGCCCGCGTGCAGGCTGTGTTCAAAGGGAACGGGCTGAACCGGCGAGTAACCCACGCGCAGGTAGGCCGGAGTGGCGTAGTAAGTGATGCCGGCCGCCGCGACGCCGCCCAGAATGCCAAGGAAGATCAGGATCTGCAGAGGCAGAGCGTTGGCGGATTTCGGAAATATCTTGGACATGGTTAGGCTGTCTGGACTTCGCCAAAACGAAGAGGAAGTGGTGACTAATCCCCCAAGTTGAGTGAAGAATTCAGGCTAGCGGGTGGTGAGCAGTAAAAAGATGTCCAGAGCAAAGAGTGGGCCGCGGGGGGATGTAAAACAAATTTTCCAAACAACCCATGAGAGAATTGAATATTAGGAAACACCCGGGCGGCAGATGGACTGCTAATTATGTTTCGAGAGCCCGTCCGTTACTTTCGCCCGACCGGTCGGATGCCACGCGCCTGCAGGCGAGCGATGCAGTGCTTTCGCACTCCCTCGAACGACTGCTCCAACGTACTCCGATCCGTTTGCACTCGAAAATCGCATTCCGCAGGTTCCTCAAAAACCGAGTCAACGCCGGTGAATCCAATCAAGTCGCCTGATTTCGATTGGCGGTACAAACCTTTCGGATCGCGCTGGCGGCAAACCGCGACGGGGGCATCCACCCAAACGAAATCGAGATTGCTTCGTCCAATGATGCCGCACGCCAGATCACGCAGGCCTTTCCGGGGCGTGATAAACGCTGCGACCACGATCTGCCCCTGCAACATGGCCAGCTTAGCCATCTCCGCCGCCCTCCGGATATTTTCCCTGCGGTCTTCGTCCGTGAAGCCAAGATCCCGGCAAAGCCCCGCTCGCAATTCATCACCGTCCAGCCGTAACACCTTAAGGGAAGTCTCAGCCAGGCTGCTTTCCAAGCCAGTAGTCAGCGTCGTCTTGCCCGAGCCGCTCAGCCCAAAGAACCAGAACACGTGTCCCAAGCTCATCGGCTATTTCACAAATTCGCCGTCGCGCATCGGTTTGATCTCGTCGCAACGGTTGGCGATGTCGGGATTGTGGGTCACGAGCACGACCGCCTGGCCGTTTTCCTTCGCGAGACGGGTGAGCAAATCGAAAACCAAACCCGAATTGGTGGCGTCGAGGTTGCCCGTGGGTTCGTCGGCCAGGATGATCGCCGGCTGGTTTGCGAGGGCTCGCGCGATGGCCACGCGCTGCTGTTCGCCACCGGAAAGCTGGGTCGCCAAACGATGCGTTTTTTCCCCCAGGCCGACGTCGGCCAGCAAAGCGCGCGCGCGGTCGGCCATCGCTTCCTCGCTGAGACGCCCGAGCTTGCGCATGGGCATCATCACATTGTCCAGGGCCGTGAACTCCTGCATTAGAAAGTGAAACTGAAAAACAAAGCCGATGTGCTCGCCGCGGGCGGCCGTGCGCTCCACATCGCTGCTGTTGGACATCAGCTGATCCCGGATCCAGATGGAGCCATCATCGGGCCGGTCGAGCAGGCCGAGGAGGTACAACGTCGTGCTCTTACCGCAACCCGAAGGGCCGACAATCGCAGTCACATTGCCCCGGCGGGCCTCGAAGGAAACACCCCGAAGCACATGCACCCTTCCCTCCCCCTGGCCGAGGTAGCGGTGAAGATTCGTGCAACGCAGGGCGATGTCCGCTCCGCCGGAGGCGGAGCGGAGACGGGAGGCCGGAGACGGGAGGCCGGAGGAATCGGAGGGGATGGCGGGCATCAGAAATCGCGTTTTCGGACTTGGGTGTATTTGTGCAGCATCGCGGAGACCTTCCTGCTGCGATCCAACAATTCCTTCATCACAGGCCTCTCGATCCGCGCGAGTTTTCCCGCCAAGTAAATCTGAGTACGCAACTCCCCGCCCGACCCGCGCGAGTAGTTTAGAAATTGGACGAATTCGCGGTTGGAACTGCGTTCGTAGCCTTCGGCAATGTTGGATGGCACTGAAACCGCCGCCCGCTGCATCTGGTCTCGCAGCCCGAAATCACACGAATGCTCCATGGCTTCATAAACCCGCACCGCCAGCTGCATGCTTTCCTTCCAGACTTCGAGATCTTCGAACCGCCGTACCGGCGCGCGCCGGGATTTTACCATACCCTCGTTTTTCGTGTTCATGACTGTATCTTCTTCGATTTTGGTTATGGCCCGAAAAACTCCAGATTCCCGCAGCGTGACGGTGACGCCAGCCTCCGGTCTCCCTTCTCCTTACTCCCTCGCAATGATAGCTTCGCTATCATTGCGATGTCCCCCGGATGATGTCACCTGGCTCAAGCCGCGCGGCCCGACGGGCGGGAATGAGCGCGGCGGTCATGACGACGATGGTGGCCGTAATGGTCGCAACCACATAGTGCCAGACAGACCAATGCACTTGGAAACTGTCGGCGGAGAAGATGCCCCGGATTTTGATCGGGAACTTGGATACACCATAGGTCACGCCGGCGCCAAGGCCCCAGCCACCGATCGTGCCCAAAACCAGAACGATGGTCCCCAGCCAAATAAAGATGCGGGCGATGTCCTGCCGCGTGTAACCCATCGAGCGCAGAATCGCGATTTCCTTGGTCTTCTCGATGACGATCATCGCCAGGGTATTGAACATGCCGAGACCGGAAATCAGGATGATGGTCGAAACCGTCAAAGCGGCGGAAATCTGCAGCGCCTTGAAGGCCTGTAGCCAGCTCTCCTCGCGCTCCTGCCAGCTTTTCGCCCCGTGTTTGAGAACCAGCTCCATCTGCTCGGCATCCTGCGGGGCGCGATCCCGGTCAAACAGCGCCACTTGGATGAAGGAAGCACCGGTCGCCTTCTTCAGCAGTGACCGAGCCTCTCCGAGGTGCATGTAGATCCGAACGCGATCGATGTCGCTCACTCCGGTGGAATAAATGGCCGACAAACGGTAGCGGCGCTGCTCGTTGCCGGCCCGCAGGATCAGCGAATCTCCCACCGTCAAGCCCAAGCGCTCCGCGAGCACCTTGCCCATCAGGATACCCTGCGGCGTAGTCCGAAAATTTTCCAAGGTGCCTGCGCCCCGGACGACCTGTGCCGCCAGGTCGGAAACCGCCAGATGATCCTCCAACCGGATGCCAAAAACCTTGGCCGTGTCGTTCTTGAAGGAGCTGTCCGCAATCACCGATCCCTCCACGACAGTGGAAACGCCCGAGACGTTGCGAAATTTGCGCAGCGCATCCATCATGGCATCGGGTTCCTCGACGCCTTCCACGTACTTGCGGGCTTCGCGCGGAGTCTGCACCTCGAACTTGCTGTCGGTGTGCGCCCCGGTCGCCACCATGAAGAACATCGTGGCCTGAATCTTGTCCTCGATGCGGATCGCGCCATTGGTGCCGAGGATGGTCTTGACGAAGAACTCCTCGAATCCGCTGGTCTGCGCCTGAGTCACGATAAAGAAGCCCACGCCAAACACGATGCCACTGAGGCTCATGAGCATGGAGCGCTTCCGGGCCGTGAGAAAACGAAGGGCGATGCGAAGATTGGTCGACACAACGAGCCGATGCCCCAAAGGGGCGGTTAGTTTTCCAGCACTTCCGTGCGGACTCGTTCACCGGACCGATATCTGTCCTGCTTTTCAACAATCACGGTTTCACCCGCGGCGACACCCTTGAGAATCTCGACGTAGTTGAGGCTGTCGTAACCCTTCTCCACCTTCCGCAGGACCACCTTGCCCGAATCGACGACATAGACGTAATCACCCACGAGGGCACGCCGGGGAATGCTGACGGCATTGGGACGCTCGGCGATGGTGATGCTCACCTCGCCGGTGAGGCCGGGCATGACAACCTTGCCCTCGGGCAGAGCCACATCCAGATAGACCGAATAGCGTTGAGTCGTCACATCCGCCGAAGGGAGCACCTTGGAGACGGTTGCGGGATACTGATCGTTACCAAAAGTCAGGAAGCGCACCGTGGCGTGCTGCCCCAGCTTTACGGCCGCAAAATTATCTTCGCTGAGTTTGGCCTCGATTGTGCGCCCAACGGAAATGAGATTGGCGATAGGGGAATTGCCGCCGATCAGATCCCCGACACGCGCGATCACCTCGGTGACGACGCCGTCCGTGGGAGCGACGATGGCCATCTTGGATTTCTCGCGTTGTTTGGCCTTGAGGTTGTTCTCCAGGTTCTCGACCGCGAGACGTAGCGTAACCTCGTCGAGCTGCTTGCGCTGCTCAAGCTGCTGGTGCTTGCGGCGATCCTTCTCGAATTCAGCGGCAGGATAGGCACCGGCCTTGGTCTGCCGCTCAAGGTTATCGAGGGTGTCCTTGGAATTCAGGACCTCCGCACGATACGTGGAGCCCAGCTCAAAACGTTTTTTGGCCGCGACCAGTTCGTTGCTGATGCGTTCAATCTCCAAATCCACGTCGCCGGGATCGATCATGACCAGGACGTCGTTTTTGTAGACGCGGCGGCCGATCTCCAATTCGCTGGTCATCACGCGTCCGCCCACCTCGCTTTTCAGCACGATGTCGTATTCCGCCTTCACCTCAACCGTGCCCGGCACAGTGCGCACGGCCTTGGTGCGGGTGGCGGCCACGACCTGGGCCACGGGGCGGGTTAGGT
>DATCRM010000054.1:0-19094 GCA_036568985.1 Lacunisphaera sp.
GGCTGGGAACTGCGTTCGTCCAGGGCGCACAGGCCTTCGAAGAGGGCGACGGCGATGTTCTGGTCGGTGTAGGCCGAGATGAGCTGCGGATCGAGCTCCTGGGGCTCCGCGAGATTGCCGACGATAAGCGTGCCGGTGCGAAGGCCGGACTCAGCGGGGGATTCGCGCTTGGCGCAGCCTGCGAAGGCAAGGAACAAGCTCAGTGCGGCGAACAGGACCGGGCGGAACAGCATGGGATGATTAAAGCCGGGATTCGGAAGCCGGCAAGGAGGGGTCGGAAAATTCTGTGTCCAAAGCCTAATAAACCCGGCATCCATCCGTGTAAGGAGCAGGTCGCGTGAACAACGAACCCCAACAGTCCGATGAAAGTCTTGATTCCAGCTCCTTCGTGCAGTCAGCCGTTGCCCGGCACCGGGCGCCGCTGCTGCGCTATGCCACCCGCCTGCTTCATGGCGATGCCGACCGGGCGCAGGACGTGGTTCAGGACACCTTTGTCCGTCTCATGGCGCAGCCGCCAGCCGAGGTGGATGGGCACGTGGCGGAATGGTTGTTCACCGTTTGCCGCAACCGCGTCACGGATGTCCTGCGCAAGGAGGGTCGCATGAGCCTCTTCGTCGAAGGCCAGGCCGAGCGCATCGTCGCGGCGGAACCGAGACCCGGTACGGGACTCGAGCGCGCCGAGCAGCATGCCGCCGTGTTGAAACTCGTCGGCCAACTGCCACCCAACCAACAGGAGGTTGTCCGGCTGAAATTCCAAAACGGATTCAGCTACCAGGAAATCAGCCGCATCACGTCACTCTCGGTGACCAATGTCGGCTTCATCCTGCACACCGCGATCAAGAACCTGCGCCACCAGATGACGGCGCAGCCGGAGTGAGGAGACAAAAGACCAGAGACAAAAGACCAAGGACTAAGGACCACAGACCACGGAGAACTGAAAGACATGAATATGAACCAGATTTTGCCTGATGATCCGCGACTCACCGCCTATGCCTTTAATGAGATGGCGGCGGAGGAGCGGGTGGAGTTTGAAAAGTTGCTGAGCGGCGATGCCGCGGCCCGGAAGGCGGTGGAGGAGATCCGTGCTGCCGGCAGCCTGTTGATGGCGGCGTTGGAGCATGAACCGGCCGTCGCCGAGCCTATCGCTGGCAGGTCGGGGATAGGCGCAGAAAAGTCCCCGTCGAAGGTGATCCGGTTTCCGCAGTTCTACTACATGGTGAGCGGACTCGCCGCGGCGTGCTTTGCGGTGTTTTTCGTCTATTGGCAGCACAACCAACCGGTGGTTGAGGCCCAGCGAAAATATGTCGAAGTCGATCTGACAAAATTCAAGCAGGCTGAAGCGGACAATAGCGAAAGAAAGACCGACGATGCAGTGGCCGTCGCGTTGCCAACGGTCGGTCTTGAACCGGTCATTACCATGGGGCGGGAGGTTCCGGCGGTCGAAGTCGCGGAAATGCCCGCACCACCACTTTTAAAGGACGGAGGACTCGTAGCTGCGGTGAAAAATGAACACGAGCAGGGCGCAGCCCGCCGCGGAAAGCCCGTGGATGGATTGGGTTTATTGAGCCCAAACGATGTGCGCGCATCGATTCTGCCACAGGCTCCGACTGCGGTCGGGCGGGTCGCAGCACCAGCTCAGACGGAAGCGGTCAAGATGGATAACTTTATCGCCGCCGATTATTACGCCGGAGTATCTCAGGCGCAGAACCGGGCGCGGGCGAATGCACCGGGGCGGGCGGCAGAGAAGCTGCTTGCCCGGCAGGAGCTCTCGTTCCGGAAAATGGCTTTCGAGGCGCCGCGAGAGATGTCGTTCAACACCGAGGCCTATGGCTATCGGAAGGACAACGACTACCTGCGGGTGGCCGATCACCCGCTGTCCACTTTCTCCATCGATGTGGACACGGCGTCGTATGCCAATGTCCGGCGCTTCCTCACGCGAGGACAGCGTCCGCCGGCCGACGCGGTGCGCATCGAGGAGTTGGTGAATTATTTCCCTTACCGTTATGCGCCTCCGACCGGAAACGCGCCTTTTGCGGCCCACTTGGAAGTGGCATCGGCCCCGTGGGCGCCGGAGCATCGCTTGGTGCGCATAGGATTGAAGGGCCGCGAGGTCAGCGACGCGCAACGCCCGGCGGCGAATCTCGTTTTTCTGATCGACGTGTCGGGTTCGATGCAAGGACCCAACCGGCTGCCGCTGGTGAAGCAATCGCTCCGCCTGCTCGTCGACAAACTCCGGGCGGACGACCGGGTCGCGCTGGCCGTTTATGCCGGTTCATCCGGCCTCGCCTTGCCCTCCACGCCAGCCAGCCGCAAGGCCGAGATTCTGGAAGCGATCGACCGGCTCGATGCGGGCGGATCAACCAACGGCGCGATGGGGATCCATCTCGCCTATGATGTAGCCAAGTCCAATTTCATTTCCGGCGGCGTGAATCGGGTGATCCTCGCCACCGATGGCGACTTTAATGTCGGCGCCACCAGCGAGGGCGAACTGGTGCGTCTCATCGAGGAGAAGGCGAAGAGCGGGGTGTTCCTCAGCGTGCTCGGTTTCGGCATGGGCAACCTGAAGGATGGCACGCTCGAGCAGCTCGCCGACAAGGGCAACGGCAACTACGCCTACATCGACTCGCTGGCCGAGGCGAAGAAGTCGCTGGTCGAGCAGGCCGGCGGCACGCTCGTGACCATCGCCAAGGACGTGAAGATCCAGGTGGAGTTCAACCCGGCCCAGGTCACGGCCTACCGGTTGATCGGCTACGAAAACCGGCTGCTGGCCAAGGAGGATTTCAATAACGACAAGGTCGATGCCGGCGAGATTGGAGCCGGACACACGGTGACGGCGCTGTATGAAGTGGTGCCGGCCGGAGCGGAACTGCCGGGTGAAACGCCCGCGGTGGACGAGCTTAAATATCGGAAGGTGGGAACGCCAAACGCCAAAGGCCAAACGCCAAGCAGCAATGAAATGCTCACGGTGAAGATCCGCTACAAGGAGCCGGCGGGCGATGCCAGCAACAAGCTGGAGTTCGCGCTGCGCGACACCGGGGCGCGTTTCGAGGACGCGAGCGAGGACTTCAAGTTCGCCGCCGCGGTGGCGGGATTTGGCCTCGTGCTGCGCGATTCACCACACAAGCGCTCGCTCACGCTGGCGGAAGTTTCGGCATGGGGCCGGGCCGGCCTGGGCAATGACGCGGGCGGCTACCGCAATGAGTTCCTTGGGCTCGTGGAAAAAGCGCAGGCGCTGCAGTGAAGGGTGGCCGCCTTGAAAAGCAGATTGTCGAGCTCGGTTTAATAAGGTGGGGCGCGACCGCCGGGCGCGCTGCAAAGACTTTTGCGGATGGCCCGGGGGTTCGTCCCAACCGGTGCGGCAGCTCAAACGCGGTTTCGCGGGCGGCGCCACTGGAGACCGGCAAGGGCTAGTCCCGAAATCATCAGCGCATAAGTCGAAGGCTCGGGGACCGGGGTGAAATTCAGGATCAGGTTGTTGCCTGATTGGGTGACGAAGAAGCTTCCGATGCCGAGACTGTTGCTGAAGGCGCTCGTATCGATGGTGAGTTTGTCGGCGACAAAGCCGGTGATGCCGGCAGTCGAGGTGGCGATGGTCCAGGCGTAGGTGTTGGCGGCTGAGAAGTCGCTGACGGCGCCTGCGGTGCCGGAGCTGTTCAGCGAGATGAGCTTCAGCGTGAAGGGACTGCCGCTGGTGGCAGTTATGTCGAGCGCGGCGCCGGAGATGCTCAGGAGATCATAACCGGTGCCGGCCGCGCCGGTGGCGGCCTGCACCTCGAAATCGAGCGTGCCGCCGGAGGCGAGAGTCAGGCCGCTGCTGAAGGTGAGGATGCCGGGGGAGCTTCCCGGGGCGAGGGAGGTGTTGCTGCCGATCGTGACCGCGGAACCGAAGGTCCCGGAGCCGCCCAGCGTGCCGCCGCTGGGAGCGAAAGCCAGGGTGTTGGTCAGCGTGACCCCGCTGGCGACATCAAGCGCACCGCCGTTGAAGGTGATGGTGCCGGTGCCGAGGGCGGCGTTGGTCCGGGCCTCGATAGTGCCGCCGTAAAGAGTGGTGCCGCCCGTGTAGGTGTTGGCTCCGTTCAGGACGATGTAGCCATTATTGCCCGCGACCGAAGTCGAACCGGCGATCACAACCGGCGTGCCGCCGCTGGTGCCGTCCTTGGTGAGGTAATAGGGGCTCGCGCGGGTGGTGCCGGTATCAAATTGGACCAACCCCGTGCCGCTGCCGGTCGTGATGGCCGCGGCGTTGACGATCCCGCCGGCGGCGTAGTACTCGCTTTCGCCGATGCGGAGCGTGCCGGCCGCGCCGTTCGTGCCGAGGGCAATCGTGCCTGTCCCAGAAACGACGTTAACCCGGCTGTTGTCGTTGAGCTGCAGGAAACCCGTGCTGCCCGCATTGTAGCCGACGTACATGCCGGAGCTGACATCCCACGTGCTGCCCGTGCCAGTGAGCGTGGACCAGCCATAGCCGCCGTCCAAGCCAATCACACCGGTCGAGGACGTGGCAGTGGCGCCCGAGTTGAGATAGAAGCGGGCGTTGCCCCCGGCCGAGCCCACATAAACATACGAATTGCTGGTGATCGAGCTGCCGGCTCCGGTGGCAGTCAGGTTGCTGGTCGCCGGACCGATGTAGGAGATCGAAACGCGGTTCGCGGAAACCGTGCCGCCTCCGCTGACCGTCATGTTGCCCTGGCCGCCGCTGAAGGCGCCGACGATCAGTTCATCGCCTACGGTCCACGAGCTGCCGCTGCCTGCGACCGTGGCGATGCCACCGCTGGCGCCGTAACCGATGAAGCCATGGTAAGTCGTGGCGTCACCGCCACCACTGATGGCCAGTGTGCTGGCGCTGCCGGCGGTGAGGTCGGCCCCGCTGTGATTGATCGAACCGCCGACGATGGCCAAGGTGCCGCCATTGATGGTCGTGCCGCCGGTGTAGGTGTTGACGCCGGCAAGGGTCTGCGTCCCGATGCCGGCCTTGAGCAGCGCGCCCGCGCCGCTCACCACGCCGGAAAAGGAATTTGCCCCGGCCATGTCGAGCAGGAGGCTGGTGCCAGCATTGATCGCGACATTGCCGCCGGCACCCGCGTTGTCGGCCAGACCGCCGATGGTTTCGTTGAAATTGATTACAAGGTTTGCGCCCGAGGCCACCCGGATCGCGCTGCCGGGCGACAGGGTACTGGTGCCGCCGTCGGCGAGCGTGCCGACCCCGATCAGGGTGAACCCGCTGTAGGTGTTGGTGCCGGCAAGCGTGAGGGTGCCGGCACCGGCCTTGTAGAGCGATCCCGTGCCGGAAATGCCGTTGCCGAAGCTGATGGCGTCACTGCGGATGAAATTGACCGTGCCGTTGTTGGTGATCGCGCCGGAGACGGAGCCCGTGGTGCCGCCGTTGCCGATCTGAAGATAGCCGGCGTTAATCGTGATGGGGCCGGAACCGGTGGCGGAACCCGAGGCGTTGTCGGCCAGCAGGGAGTTGCCATTGAGCGTCGTGCCACCGCTGTAAGTATTGGCCGAGGTCAGCGCCCAGTTGCTTGAGCCGCCGATGACTAGGGCGGTAGCCCCCGTCCCATTGTCGGTGATGAGCGGGTTGAAGTAGTTGTACCCGGCGATGAACGTGCCCGTGAGATTGAGCGTGGTGGCGACATTCGGGTTGTTGAAGGTGAAGGCACCGGTGTTGCTGAAGGTGAGAAGCCCGGTGCCGGAGGAGTCGATGGTGGCGGCGCCGCTGATCTTGAAGAGGCGGTCGGTGCTCGTGGTGGCACCGGTGTAGCGCAGGGTGCCGCCATTGCTGAAGTAAAGGTTGCTCGCGGCGTTGGAGGACGCCCCGATACCGCTCGTCTGGCCGCCATTGGCCAGCGAACTGACGACCAGGGCGCCGCCGAGGCTGCCCCCGATGACCGTGGCGCCAGTGTAGGTGTTTGCGCCGGTCAGGGTGATCGTGCCGGCCGTGCCGTTGTGCTGGACGGTGCCCGTGCCGGAGATGATTCCCGAGTAGGTGTAGTTGGTGGAACGGTTGAATTCCAGCGAGCCGTTGTTGACCACATCGCCGCTGATCGCACCATTCGGGCTGTTTGAACCGATGCCCAGGCGGCCGCCGCTGTTCACGGTGATGGTACCCGTGCCGGTGGCCGAGCCCGCGGTGTTGATGGCGATCAAGAAACCGCCGCTGAGAACGGTTGTGCCACCGGAATAAGTATTCGCGGCGGCGAGCCGCCAGAAAGAGCCGTTCTGCCCGACCACCGAGGTGGCGCCGGAGCCGTTGTCATCGATTTGAGAGTTGAAATAGACCGTGGAGCTGTAGCCCGGGGTTCCCGTCAGGTAGAGAGTCCGGGCCGTGTTGGTCCCGCTCAGGGCAATGCTACCGGTGTTGCTGAAAGTGAAGCCGCCGGCCACAGTAGGGTTGGAAATATCCAAGGTGCCCCCGTTGACGCCCAGCGTGAAAAGCCGGTCCGTGCTGCCATTGCCACCGGTGTAGCGCAGGGTACCGCCGTCGATCACCAGGTTGGCCGCGGCGTTCGACGCGGTGCCGACGCTGCTGCCGGTGCCGCCGTTGGCCAGCGTGTCGACCGCCAGCGTGCCGCCGTTGATCGTGGTGGTCCCGGTATACGTGTTGACGCCACCCAGGGTGAGCGTACCGGTGCCGGCCTTGGCGAGGTTGCCGGTACCGGCCAAGACCGAATTGATGGTCGCATTGCCGGTGATGTCGAAGGTCGTGGCGGAAGAAAAACTCAAGCTGCCGCCGGTCAAGGTCGGCGTGCCTTCCTCAACAGTCAGGCCGCCAATGGTCTGGGTGCCGCTGACCGTAACGGTGTATGCGCCGGTGGTATCCGAGCCGGCCGAGAATACCGCCACGAACCCGCTGCTCCAAGACCCGGGCGTGCCGGAGCCAGTCGCAGTGCTGTTCCAGAAACTACTGCTCCCCCAGGTGCCGGCGGGCGCGGTACCGGCGCCGGCCGTGGTGCCGTTTGAATCCCAGTAGAGCACTTGCACCTGGGCCCGCAACCCCGGGCCGTAGAGGAAAAATCCGGCAAGCATGATGGCCGGCGATAAACCAATTCCCTTCACAGGGACAAGCTACGCAGCTCGGTTTGAAGGGGCAAGACTCATCCGCGGTGCCCTAACGGCGGCAGATCCTGGCCGGCGCCGACCCAAACCACGACCCATCCGAGGCACGCGGGACGTCCACTTTGCTCCGCCCAGGCGGGGACTTCAGCGTGGAAGGTTTTTCCGCCGGCGATAGCTCAGACCCGCCAGGGCAACTCCGGTCGCGAGGAGCGCGTAGGTCGAAGGTTCCGGCACCGGCGTGAAGTTGAGGATCAGATCGTTGCCGGACTGGGTGACAAAGAAGCTGCCTATGCCCAGACTGTTGGTGAAATTTGGGGTGGTGACGACGAATTTGTCGGCGGAGAATCCGGAGATGCCCGCGGCCGAAGAAGCGATCGTCCAGGCGTAGGTATTGCCGGAGGAGAAGTCGCTGACGTTGCCGAGGGCGCCCAGGCCGTTCAGCGAGATGAGCCGGAGGGTGAAAGGCGAAGCACTGGTGGAGGTGATGTTAAGCGCGCTGCCCGAAATGCTCAGCAGGTCATAGCCGGTGCCCGGCGCGCCACCGGCGGTTTGCACCTCGAAGTCGATCGTGCCGCCACTGGCGAGGGTCAGCCCACCGGCGAAATTCAAGGTGCCGACCGATTTGCCGGGGGACACATGGGCGTTGGTGCCGACGGTCAAGGTCGAGCCGAAGGTGCCGTTGCCGCTAATGGTACCGCCACCCACCGTGAAAGCGAGGGCATTGGACACGGTGACCCCGGGGGACAGGGAAAGCTGGCCTCCATTTAACTGGACGGTGCCGGTGCCGAGGGCGCCGGAAGTAGCGGCGACCAGCGTGCCGCCAGAGATCACGGTACCGCCGGAATAAGTGGAGGCGCCCCCGAGAACGTTGAAGCCGGCAACCTGCTGGACTTGGGTGGTGCCATCGATGGTAACAAAAGTGCCGCTGCTGGTCCCATCCTTGGTAAGATAGTAGGGGATGCCCGGGGCTGTAGACGTGCCGAGAAGGACGGTGCCAGTGCCTGTTCCGGTGGTGATGGACGCGGCGTTGATTACGCCGCCCGGGTTGTAGCCTTCGCCATCATAGCCGATGTGCAGACTGCCGACGCCGCCAGTATGCCCGAGGTGAATCGTGCCGGTGCCGGTTACACCGCCCACGTTGAGGACGGAGGAACCGATGGTGCGCATATATCCGGTGCCGGCATTGCCGATATAAAGATCGCCCACGACGGTCCAAAGACTACCTGCATTGTCCAGATAGACGGAGCCGGTGCTGCCCGCGTTATTACCAAGGATGGCCTGACCACCGGTGGCGACGAAACCGGCGTTGATAGAGAGTGAGCCGTAGCCGTTGTGGCCGATAACGAGGTTGCCTGAAGTGGCAAAACTCCCACTCGAGTAAACGGCCAGATCACCATAGATACCGGCTTGGGCACCGAGGGTGGCGGAGGCGGCGGAGATCGCGCCGGAATTATACGCGGAAACGAAACCCTCTGAGGCTGCACCGACGGTGAGCGCGCCGGTGGTCGTCCAAGTGCTGTCAACGTCAACCACGGCGACGAGGCCACCCGCGCCCGAGACGTTATTGCCAACAACGGCGGCGGCATTGGTGACCGTGCCGCCGGTCTGGATATTGAGAGTGCCGTCACCCGCGCTGCCAACGTAGAGGGTGCCGGAATTCACGAGCGAGCTGCCGGAATCGGCGACGGTGACCGTGCCCTGGCCGCCGCTGTTGTTGCCGATGGAAGTATCGACGCTCGTGACGGTGCCGCCGTTGGAGATGGTGAGCGTGCCGGTGCCCGCTTCGCCCACGTAAAGATAGGTGCTGTTGGTGACGGTGCTGCCGGTGCCGTCAACGACGACCGCTCCCGTGTAGGTGCTGCCGGTGATGCCGATCCTCAGCCGGTTGGTCACCAAGTCGCCGCCGCCGGTAACGTTGAGGACCGGGCCGACCGTGCTGTTCACAAGGGTGTCGCTGCTGGTATGAGAAACCGAGCCCGTCAGGTTCAAGGTGCCAGCGACAACGGTGGTGCCGCCGGTGTAAGTGTTGACACCGCTCAGGGTAAGCGTGCCGGATCCGGTTTTATTCAAGAGGCCTCCGGTACCGGTCAACCCGGAGGCGATGGTCGCCGTGCTTGCGACATTGAAAGAGCTGGTGGCAGTAAAGCTCAAGTTCCCGCCGGTGATCGTGGGGGTGCCTTCCTCAAAAGTGAGGTTTCCGATGCTTTGGGTACCGCTGACGGTAATCGTGTAGGCTCCCGTTGCGTCCGTGCCGGCTGAGAATACCGCGTCGGCCCCGCTGCTCCAGATGGTCGTGGTTGCGGTACCGGCGAGGACCGTGCTCCAGTTGGTAATGCTTCCGTCCCAAGTGCCGTTCGGGGTGATGCCCGCGCCGGCCGTGATCCCGTTGGTGTCCCAATAGCGTATCAGGGTCTGCGCTTGAAGGCGGGCGGAAGAAATACCCAAACCGAGCAGACACAGAAAAGCGGGTAGGAGGCGTGGGCTCATGCGAGCGGATTTCTAGCTGGAGGGTATGGCCCGGGGCAAGTTGCTTCGCATAAGGATTGCGTGAATTTCAGGGGGGTCGATCGGTCGTTGTCCTGGTGATGCCGATCGGAGCTGAGTTGCCTGGCGGCGGGCCGCTCAAAGCTTGCCACCGCTTGGAGCGCGCCATGTGCTCCGCCCTATGGCGATCCTCGGACCCTTCTCGACGGTTAAATCCCAAATCGCGTTCGACCCGCGATTCAACGCCGCGCTCGCCTATGTCGCGGAAGCGTTGCGGGCGGGCTCGACGGCGAACGCGCGCATTGCGCGGGTTGCCGCCGGCACGACGGGACGGGTGGATTTGAGCGGTGGTTCGTTTGCCTTGGAACAGGTCTATGTGCCCAAGGCGCGGCCCGAGGGCTTTTTTGAATCGCATCGCAAGTACATCGACGTCCAGGTGATCGTCACGGGCGAAGAACTGATGGAAGTGGAGGACATTGCCCGGTTGTCGGCCACCGCCGCCTATAATCCCGAGCGCGATTTGATCAAGTATGCCGATACCAGCGTCGGTTCGGTGCTGCGGATGCGCGCGGGCGATGTGGCGGTTTTCTTTCCGGAGGACGGACACATGCCATCGCTGCATTGGCGTGGGACCGGAAACGTCCACAAGACCGTGGTGAAGGTGCCGGTCGATGTTTCGTAGTCAGGGCGGAGGAGCATGGAATGAACTACCGCCACCATTACCACGCCGGCAACTATGCCGATGTGTTCAAGCATGTGCTGCTGCTCCAACTGATCCGGGCGATGCAGCGGAAGGAAAAGGGTTTTCTCTATCTCGACACGCATGCGGGCCGCGGCGGCTACGACCTGACCATGCCGTCGGTGCTTCCCGACGGACGTGAACGCGAGGCCGAGTACCCAGCCGGCATCGGCCGGTTGTGGGGTGGTGGGACGGGATTGCCGCCGGCGGTGAACGACTATCTGGAACTGGTCCGGCGCTTCAACGAACGCAAAGGGGGCGCGGCGGCGGAACTGCAGTTTTATCCCGGTTCCCCATGGATCGCAAAACTGCTGCTGCGGCCGCAGGATCGGATGGTTCTCTGTGAATTGCGGGAGGACGATGCCGAGGCGCTGGATTTCGAATTCGCGCGTGAGTCCGGGGTGAAGGTGCTGATACTCGACGGTTATACCGGACTCAAGGCGCAACTACCGCCGCCCGAGAAACGCGCATTGGTCCTCATTGATCCGCCCTTCGAAAGCAAAGACGAGTTTGCCGACATCGGACGCGGCGTGGGTGAGGCGTTGCGGCGTCTGCCGGGCGCCGTGATCGCGATCTGGTATCCGATCACCGAGCGGGCCCGGACGGACGAGTTTCAGTACGCGCTGCGGGAACTGGCGGTGCCGGCGCTTTACGCCGAGCTGACCATTGCGGGAGCCGGCTCCCTGCTGCGCATGAAGGGTTGCGGCCTATTGGTGCTCAATCCGCCGTGGCAGATCGAGAAGGAGATCCGCGCCGTGCTGCCGGCCCTCGCCGAGAAACTTCGGGTGGATGCTGGCGCCAGGGCCACATGCGAGTGGTTGGTGCCGGAGAGGTGAATACCAACAATAGGGGCGCGCCCCGACGTTCTTACGGGTAAAAGGCGGGATCAGCGATCCCGTCCTACCTACAGAAAAACTCAGGCCCGCCGGCGGGCCTGAGTGAGACGATTCGCCGTGAAGGGCAGCGGCTCGAACGCGATCCGGGGATTGGACAGCGCCGGGGCTTTGAACACCGGCTGGTTCCACAGGATATCGCGGCTGAACTTCTGCCGCACAGCAACCGGCGGGTTGGCCGCCGAAGCGGCGGAGCGCCTGAAGGGATTGTGTGGGAAGTAGGTCATTGCTTGGAAGCGGTCGGGTCAGGACCACAGAATTGAGAACCCGCAAAACCCGGAAAAGTTCCGCGATTTTTTTGGAAGCTAGCGGGCGTGCGCCACCGTGTGACGCACGCCCGGCCGACACGGGGACTATGCCACCTGGCGTTGCCGCACGGGCGGCTCGGCGAGGGCCGGCCGGCGTTTTGGCAGCACGATGGTGAGCACGCCCTTGGTGACAGAGGCGCGGAGAGAGTCGAAGTCGTAGCCCGTGCCCAACCGCAGCTTGAGCTGGTAGTCGCGCTGCGCGGTCTCGAGGTGCAGCGCCTGCCAGTTTACGCGGATGTGGTGGGCCTTGCGGGCGGTCACGAACAGGTCGGTGTCCCGCGTGGTAAGTTCGACTCCGCTCGCGTCCACCCCCGGCACGTAAACGGCAAGCTTGAGTGCCTGCGGCAGATCCACGCACTCATAGTGCGGCGAGCGGAAATCCGGGGTGGAATTCGCGGCAGACCCGTTCGACGGGGTCAGGGCAGGGAATCTCAGGTTATCGTGGCGGTGGATGATCGTATGCATGGACGGAAAGGGAAAATAGGTGAGCGGGCTCGTCGGTGGTGGCACCGGCGGGTCTCCTGGGAGGGGCGATTACCTTGGTTGGGTATCGCGTCAGGCCAGGCAGCCCGCAGCGGTGTGTTTCTGGACCCAAATGGAGACATGGGCACACTGCTGCTGCGACTGGCGCAGGCCAAAGCCCATGGCGGCCTTCGTGAGCGAAGTGCCGGCATCGGTGCGTTTGACTGGAGTGGCGTTGACCATTGGATCTATTGAGAAGGATGCATGGATGCATCGGGTCTTCAACTCCCAACTATAGCCGGAACCGTGCCAACCATGCCATCGCGGTGAATCTTGCACCATAACAGTTTCGGCGCAGGCTGCGGGGGCATGAAACCTTTGACCGATGAAACCGCCACGGTGGCGGGCCTGCGCGAACGCGTGCTGGCCTTTGCCCGGGAGCGCGATTGGGAGCAGTTCCACTCGCCCAAGAACCTCAGCATGGCGCTGGCCGCCGAGGCTGGCGAACTCATGGAGCATTTTCTGTGGACCGAGTCACGGGACTCGGCGGCGCCGCTGGCCGATCCCAAGAAACGCCAGAAAATCGAGGACGAGCTCGCCGACGTGGTGATCTACGCACTGGAATTCGCCAACATCGGTGGCATCGACCTGGCGAAGGCGATTGAGTCCAAGCTGGCCCAAAACGCCGCGAAATATCCCGTCGAGAAGGCGAAAGGGCGTTCGGACAAGTATACGGAGCTCTGAGATTTTCGGTTCTTGATTTTGGATGGAGAATCCGGCCCACAGGCGCCCTCAGAGAAAGAGGCGCACGTCGTGCACCCCAATCGAAAATCGAGATTCAAAAGTCGAAAATCCCGTCAGGGCTTTCCGCCGAAGGTCACGTAGTCGTCGAGCTCCAGCCAGTCGAACCAAGTCTCGATATCCTTGCGATGGGCGGCGTTCTTGCGGTGGACGTCGTTGAAGAAGGCGCGCGAGTCGGGATTGTCCGGCGCCTGTTGCTCATACCAAGCGGACCAAGCCTTGATCTCACTGGGCGTCCGCTTTGGCTTCAAGTTCGCCATCACATAGGCGAGCAGCTCGCTGTCGCTCTTCCCGGCCTTAACCAGCTTCATGAACGGGCCGGGCTTGATCCCGGTGAAGGCCCAGAAGCGGCCGTCCATCGGACAGTCGTAGTGAAAGTCGCCATTGGTGCCGGCGGCCACCGCGCGCGCCTTGTCGATCAGGCGCGGGAGATGGACGAAGCCGCCGAGGCGCGTGCGCGGGCTGCGAGGCGGGTGTCGCGTGAGATCGGGCGCGGCCAGGTTGACGGCTCCGGCGGCGTTGGCGGAGGGTTTAAGGTAGTTGGAACGAAGGGAGGACATAATGGGAAAGGTTCAGGATTTTCCACCGAAGGTGACGAAGTCCTCGAGGTCGAGCAGCTCGAACCACGAACCGATGTCCTCGCGGCGCGGACCAGCGGCGGTATGCACCTGGTTGAAAAAGACGCGGCCTTCGGTCGCCATGGGCGGGCGGTTTTCCAGCCAGGAGGACCACGCGACGATTTCGCTGATGACTCGCTTCGGCTGCATTGACGCCAGCACATAGTTGACGAGGTCGTAGTCGCATTTGCCCGTCTTCACCTCGGCGAGGAAGGTTTGGGCGTTGAGACCGGTGAATTCCCAGAAGTGCGCGTCCATGGCGCAGTCATAAGTGTATTCACCCTGGGTGCCGGCCAGGGTTGCGCGTGCCTTGTCAATCAGGCGCGGCAGGTGGGCGAAACCGCCGAGGCGTACGCGCGGGCTGCGCGGAGGATGCTGGGTAAGATCGGGGACATGATAGTTGATCATGGGCTGCAGGATCACGGGGTGGGCACGCGGGATGAACTGTGACAGGCGCATCCCGGAGCGCACGACGCGGCGGCGGCCGACCCAGTGAACGACGAAGCCTGGGGTTTGCTCATGATGCCATAGCCGCCGCTGATCACGCGGCGGATCGGTTCGCCGGTGTCGGGGTGTCGGGTGAGGGGAGAGTCCTTCATACTCTGCACCACCTCGAAACGACGGGCAGGCACGCCGTCCTGACGGGGAATGGTCTCGTAAACGTAGGTTGCCATGCGGGGGAAAGTAACAAGTGGCAGGTAACAAGTATCAAGACTCTCATTTCGCAAGCGGGAGAGTCCGTCTCTTGATACTTGGAACTTGTTACTTGGTACTTCTTCGACTCAGAACGTGTCTCCCTTCCAGCCCCACATGCCGCGCGGAACGGTGATGAACTTGACGTAGACCCGGTCGGGGGGAATGCCCAAATGGACCTCGACCAGCTTACAGAGAGCTTCGCTCAGGCGTCGCGTTTTCCTCGCGGGCAGGCCGATGGCTTTCAATTCGAGGAAGGCGACGGGATCGTCCGTCCCGGCGAAAAGCATCGGCGTGTTGGCCTGGAGCGCGAGCATCACGTACTCCTCCGGCTTGTCGAGTTCCTCGGCGACGAGGGTCGAGGCCGTGCGCAAGATGGAGCGTTCGGCTTTCTTGGACAGGGGTAGGTTGGTTTGGATTTTGAGGTAAGGCATAACAGCCTCCTTTTCGTGAGTGAGTTTGCCTGCGGGCGGCGCATGTGTCACTAACCGATTCGATGAAAGCTTCCGTCACGCTCGAACGTCATTACGTGCTGCCTTGCTGCTTGCTGCTGCTCAATCTCTGCAACGAGATCATCGCCTACAAGGCCCGGCTGATTTCCGACGACCTGCTGCGCACACTTTTCATCATGGGCATGGTGCTCTTCGGGGCCTCGCTGGTGACTTTCGCGGTGGCGCCGGGCATCATCTGGACGGTGCAATCGTTGCGGCGCACCAGCCGGACGGCGGCGGGAGGATTGGGTGAGATCGCATTTCTCTTCGCGCTCGGCGCCGCGATTTTCTGGCTGTACTACCGCAACTACATTCACGGCACGCAGGCCATCCTGCCGCCGGCGTGGCGGAATCCGATCATGCGATAGGGACGGCGCACTCTGCCGAGGACGGGTCGCGGAAGACGAGCAAGCGATCATTGGGTCGAGCCTGTCACGATGTGCTGGTGCGCGGCCTGCAGGTTTTGCACCACGGGGCCAAGGTTTACTCCGAGCGATTGGGCAATATCGGCCCAGCCATTTCCGGCCGCACGCTGCGTAAGGACGCCCGTCAGCGCGATCGCGCCGCCGTCATTGCCGGTGATTGCGCCGCCGTTGAGTGCCGCGACGATCTGATCGGCCGTTGGTTGGACTATGCCGGCTTTGGCGAGCGACCCTTGCGCGAGAGCCAGCGCGATGAAGATGTTCCCATAGCCAAGCTGTCTGCTGGTGGGTTGGAATTCGATCGTGGCGGCCTGGTTGTTGACCGTCGTCGTGAGCGTGATGGCCGTGCCGTCATGCAGGCCGGTTACCAGCGCGCTGGCGTTGGCGGGCGAACCGGCGAAGTTGGTGAACCGGTTGCCGATTTCGGAGGCGACTTTGGATCGGCCTGCCTGATTGGCGTCGTCGTCCAGGCGTCGGACGGATGCTTCCACGGGTTCGTCCGCCTTCAACAAGCCCGGCACACCGCAAAGCAACGCCGAGAAGAAAAGGACGACGGCGCGCGCATATGTGAGATGAGGGAATGATTTCATATCTGTATTGGGTTGCGGGGTGGTTCCCAAGGAGGAGGGCGAACCCAGCGAGGCGCGGGGGGCACAGAATCAGTGACCCGTGGCAGTACTATCGGCTCCCGAAAAAAATTCTTCCGGCTAACCGACGGATCCGAGGTAGGTTGCGCAGACTCGCTCAAACTACGTCCATGACACCCCAGGCGATCTCGACATTGGCGTCGGCATGCGTTGAGTTCGGATTAGGCCTATTTCGGGAGGGGTGAGAACTCTGGAGGGCTCGGCTCGTCATCCAGGTTGAATTCGAAGAGCTGACTGGCCCTGACGTTGACTTTCCGACCGTTCTTCTGGCCGGGGGTGTATCTCCACTGCTTAATGGCGGCGATGGCCGGTGCCTCGAATTCCTTGTAGGTTGATCGCACAACGAGCGGGTCACGCACAACGCCGTTGCGATCGATGACGAACTCGATCGTGACATCTCCATGCAGGCGGGCGGCCCGCATAAGGGCGGGGTATTGCGGTGGGGGTCGGAAAAGAGCTGCAGGTTGAACGTTGATTGGTTCATTGGCGGGGTTCACCTCGTCTGCGAATTCAGGGGCATCGTCAGCTGGCAGGGAAACCTCGCCGCTTCCAGCCGGAGGCGGGATTGGAGCTCGGGCCTTGATCCGGCTGATACGTTCCGCCGTGCTGGGGTGGGTGCTGAGGTAGGTGAAATCATTGCCTTGGGTCGGACGAGCCGTTTCCAGTTTTTTCAGGATTGATCCGAAGTGGTGTGCGCCAATGCCCATTCGGTCCATCAGATCCAAGGCGTAATCGTCGGCTTCGATCTCGAACTCGCGCGAATAACCGCGCTGCAGCAGCAGAAACGGGAGGGTGCCGGCGAAAGTGGTCAGGGTCGAAAGATCGCCGGTCACCGTGCTTACGACGAGCAGGGCCGCGGAATTGCGCAGGATGCCCTGTATGCCGTGGCGGTGGCGGGCGTGGCCGATCTCATGGGCGAGCACGGCCGCTATCTCGTCGTCGATTTTGGTGAGCCGCACCAGTTCGTCGGAAACCACGATAATGCCGCCGGGCAGGGCAAAGGCGTTGGGCGTCTGGCCGCCCATGGAGCGGAAAACCAGCTCGGGGCTTTGCGCCAGCCCGGCGGCCTTGCGCAAGCGCTCAGTCACGACAATAACCCGATTTCGCTCGGACGGGGTCAACTGGGACTGAGGCAGTATCTGATTGATGGTTGATAACGCAGCCCGCCCCGCCTGCCGTTCAATTGCTTCCGGGGCCGCCATCGCGGCCCGGCGCGCCAGTACCGGCAGGCCCCACCAGACCGTAAAGGAAACGGCGATCACCAGCAGAAGGGTGGCGGCCGCCGCGACTTGGTGGTGCATTTCGAGCCCATGGATCAGCGCGACTAGCCGGCCGCGACGCTGGCTGGCCAGCAAGGCGTCCACCGCGTCATTATCGGGAGTCTCCACGGTCTGTCCGCCCGGAAGATAAAGATAGCGCGGGACGTGGCCGAGCCGATCGCTAGTCCGTATCTCGGCGAGGGATGCATTCACGCAGGCCGGAGCGTCGGAATTCAGGAGACGGCCGGCTGAGACGGTCAGGGTCACGGGTCGGCCCGACAACGTCTCACCGTCAAAGCAAGTGCCTTGGATCGTCACGCTCATAGACCGATGTCCAAGCCGACAAACTCGGCGGCGGTTTCCCCTATGGCGCTGCCATCGTTGCGTCCGAGCCGGGAGATTTTTTCGAGCGAGCCCCGGGGGTGGAATTGCAGGCTGGACAGCGCCTGGCGGGCGGACCTCACGGTGGCCCAAGGATAGAGCAGGCCGCAGGAAACGATGATGGCGGCTAGGTTGACGAGCTGGAGTTTCAGCCAGTCACCCACCTGCAAGGAGGCGACAAAACGATGGTCGTCGAGGCGGGTGTGGTTCCAGATATGGTTGAAGAGGGTGGCATAGATGTAGTGCTTCGAGCAGTAGATCGCGAAACCATATACGGCAAAGAAAGGCAGCAGCTGGGTGGTCGTGGGCAGCTTGCCGTGGTTCGTCTGGGTGACCAGGAAAGTGAGAATACCTCCGATCATGCCGGCGGCCATCACCATGCCGCCGCCAACGAGGTATGTCGAAAAGAACGGTCCCACTTTCGATTCAAAGCGGAAGAACGCGTCGCCCAACCGGTGGTTATCGATTACCAGCTGTTTCCGGTTCCGCACCCAGGCTGGATAATAAAAGCCCAGGCTGAGCACGATGAAGAACCACTGGCCGATATAGACCATGGCGGTCCACCCGTACGTTTGCCGGAAATAAAAACGCATCCCGCGATAGACGGTGTTGTGGGCGTTGAAGGAAAAAGAACGGATGATCACCCACGGGAGCAGGATCAACCCGCCGGCCAGTGCGCCCAAGCGCACGGCGGGATAAACTTCACCGACGACCATGTAGGCGAGGAACATCAGGGCGACCAGGATGTTGCCGGCGAGGATGCGTCGCGGATCGGCTTGGTAGTCGAAGCGGTGCCCCATCAGCTCGGTGTTGCCCCGCAGGTAGCGACGTTTGCGGACCTTGGCCCAGGCGGCATACACGCCCAGCGTGAGCAGAGTCAGGAGGGTGTTGACGATCCAGATCCGGAAATATTCCCGGGCATCGCCATGGAACACGAAAGGATGGGACACGCTGGGCTTCGCTTCGGGTGGCAGCAGCGGGGGAGCGGGCGGAGATTGGGTGGGAGTGTTGAGCTGTGGCTCCATGGCCCGGAGCAAATCGACTGGTGGGTGATCCGGATTGGGCAGCCGGAGAGAGGAGGCCTTCGCCTCAAGCGGGGTAGAGTTCGATGACGCTACGCCTTCGGGGAGATCCGAAGGACCCAGCGGGGCCGAAGCAGGTTGATCAGACATGCGGTTTGGAAGTGGCCCCTTCCGCCACGACTCTCCCGCAGGTCGGGGTCAGGGCAATCCTATTTCCACTCTGTGCGGATCTGTTCGGGGGATATTCCAGCATCCCGCAGCGTGCGCAGCGCCAATGCGTCGTTGCGCTTGGCGAGGCGCACGCCCTTTTCGTCAGTGACGAGCGGACAGTGATAAAAGGCCGGCGCAGTCAGGCCGAGGGCGCGAAAGAGCAAAAGCTGGCGGAAAGTGGATTTGATCAGATCTGCCCCGCGAACCACTTCGGTTATGCCCATCGCGGCGTCATCCACGACGCAGGCAAGCTGGTAGCTGGGGGCGTCGTCCTTGCGCCAGACAAGAAAATCGCCGAAATCCCGGCCGGCGGTGGCGCGTTGTTCGCCGAAGTGGCCGTCATGGAATATCAGGGTTTCGCCATCAGGCACGCGAAAGCGCCAGTTGACGCCGTCATCTGCGGACGGTGAGGCGGGAAACAGGAGGCGGGAGGCGGGAGGCAGGTTTTCCGGCCGGCAGGTGCCGGGGTAGAGGGGTTCGTCGTCGGGGGTAGGGCCGGTCTCTGACCGCGCCAAGGCAGGCCGGTCGGAGACCGACCTTACTGTCTCGTGCGGTGCCGTGACGGCCCGCTGGACATCGCGCCGGCTGCAGGAGCAGGGGTAGATG
>DATCRM010000055.1:0-8469 GCA_036568985.1 Lacunisphaera sp.
CATGGGGATTGGGCTGGAGGTTAGGATGCACGGGGCGGGCGGCCAGTTCGGCGGCGGAAATCGAAACGACATCGACCGAACCCTCCAGGGCGCGGGTGTCCACGCGCAGCCGGATCGTGTCGCCATCACGCAGTTTGCCGATCGGCCCCCCGGCCCAGGCCTCGGGGCTGATGTGGCCGATGCAGGCGCCGGTGGATACGCCGGAGAAACGGCCGTCGGTGATGAGCGCGATGCGTTGGCCGTCCTTCACGTGCTTGAGAGCGGAGGTGACCTGGTAGGTTTCGGGCATCCCGCAACCGGGACCGATGCCTGCAAGCACCATCACATCACCCGGGCGCACCGCGCCGGCCTTCAGGGCGGCGATGGCGTGGGCTTCAGTGGTGAAAACGCGGGCCGGGCCAATGTGCAAAAACACATCATCGGGTCCGATGAGTTGCGGCGCGATGGCGGTGCTTTTGACGAGCGCGCCCTCGGGAGCGAGGTTGCCCCGGAGAAACGTCACGGTGCTGGTCAGTCCGCGCTGGCGGGCGTTCGGTCCGGACATGATGACGTTATCAGGATCGATGCCGTCGAGCGCGCGAAGTTTTTCGCGGAGACGGGAACGGCGTTCGCTTTGCTCCCACCACGCGAGGTTTTCGCCGAGCGTGCGTCCGCTGACGGTGCGGACATCGAGCTTGAGCAGGCCGAGGTCGCGGAGGTGCAGCATGGTCTCGGGCACGCCGCCGGCGAGATAGACCTGCACGGTCGCGAAATGGCGCGGGCCATTGGGGAGCGAGTCGACCAAGCGCGGCACGGCGCGGTTGATCCGCGTCCAGTCGTCGACCGTCGGCCGGCGCAGACCGGCGGCGTGCGCGATGGCCGGAATATGCAACACGAGGTTGGTCGAACCCCCGAAGGCGGCATGGCAGACCATCGCGTTATGAATCGAATCGTCCGTGAGCAGATCCCGGGTCGTGGTGCCGGCAAGATCGAGCCCCAGCAGCGCGCGGGCGGAGCGCCGGGCGACATCGCGCCAAATCGGGGAGCCTGACGGAGCCAGAGCGGCGTGAGGCAAGGCGAGGCCGAGCGCCTCCGCGACGACCTGGCTGGTGGCCGCCGTGCCCATGAACTGGCAGCCACCGCCGGGCGAACCGCAGGCACGACAACCCATCTCGGCGGCATGCTCGAGCGTGATCTCGTCCCGGGCAAAACGCGTGGCGAGCGTCTGCACTTTTCCGGTGTCCTCGGCCTCCTCGGCAAGGAGGGTTACGCCGCCGGGCACGAGGACGGTGGGAAGATCGGATGAACCGGCGAGCGCCATGAGCATCGCGGGCAGGCCTTTGTCGCAGGTGGCGACGCCGAGCACGCCTCGGCGGGTCGGTAGCGAACGGATGAGCCGACGCAGCACGATCGCGGCGTCGTTGCGGTAGGGCAGGCTGTCCAGCATGCCGTGGGTGCCGTTGGTGCGGCCATCGCAGGGATCGCTGACGTAACCGGCGAAGGGGATGGCTTTGGCGGAAGTGAACTCGCGGGCGGCTTCCTCCATCAGCAGGCCAACTTCCCAATGGCCGGTGTGGTAGCCGAGAGCTACGGGCGAACCATCCGGGGCGCGGATGCCCCCTTGCGTGCTGAGAATGAGAAACTGTTTGCCGAGCATCGCGGCTGGCGACCAGCCCATGCCCGCGTTCTGGGTCCAGCCGAAGAGATCGCCGCTGGACATGCGGCGGAGGCGGTCTGCATCGAGCGGCAGGCTGCCGGCCGGTCCGGGCGCGGTCGTGCGAAGGGTATAGATCGCATCGTCACCGGAATCGAGGATGGGGTCCATGGAATTTATGATTTACGATTTAAGATCTATGATTTTCGGACTTCAGCCGGCTCAATCGTAGATCGTAAATCATAAATCGTAAATAAGCAGGTGGCGCGTCGTGGGCTTCGCTGCAAACCAACGAGGGCGGCATGCTCACGCCACCGTGTTCACTAGCGTGCCGATCGGTTCAATGGTGATGCGGATTTCGTCGCCGGCGCGAAGAGTGAAGGAATCGGGAGGTACGATGCCGGTACCGGTCATCAGATAGCTGCCGCGGGGAAACGAGTTGTCGCGGAAAAGGAACTCGGCGAGTTCGGTGAACTTACGCTTAATCTGGCTGACCTGAGTGGAGCCGGAAAAAACGGTCGCGCCATCGCGATTGATCGCGATCGCTATGACGGTCGTGGAGGGCAGGGGCTCGTTGGTCACCAGCAAGCACGGGCCCAAGCCCGTCGAGCGATCATAGACCTTGGCTTGGGGAAGGTAGAGCGGGTTCTCGCCCTCGATATCGCGCGAGCTCATGTCGTTGCCGATGGTATAGCCAAAGATGCGGCCGTTTTTATTGAGGGCGAGGGTCAGTTCGGGTTCGGGAACGTTCCACTTGGAGTCGCGGCGGATGCGCACCGGCGTGCCCGACGCGGCAACCCGATGCGGGGTGCCCTTGAAAAAAAGCTCAGGTCGCTCGGCGTGATAAACCTTGTCGTAGAAGGTGCCGCCACCGGCGTCCTTGGATTCCTCCATGCGGGCGGTGCGGCTGCGCAGATAGGTGACACCCGCGGCCCAGACCTCCTGCGTACCGATAGGGGCGCCGAGGGTTGCGGGCAGGGTGGTTGCCTGGCCGTCACTCCAAGCCGCATGGGCAACGGCGGCGGGATCGTCGGCCATGAAGAGGGCGTCGAAACTGAGGGCAGTGGTGCGCCGGACGCTGCCGGCCTGTTCGAGCAGGAGACCTTGGGGGTCGGAGAATACGCGCAACATGGGGTGCGGCAAACAACGCCCAATCGGACGTCATTGTCCAGCCGGGGTCGGGTCCGTCCTGCTATAACTTTTGACGAGCCGTTGACGCGTCCGACCGGTGTTGGGCCTAAGGGGCGGCCGATTTGTGCCGATAACCGGGTACTCAGATTCCCTGCCAACCCCATCCCTGCCATGAAAACCTGTCGCCATGCCGTTGTGTCCGCTGTGTCCCTTTTGCTTGCGCTTAACCTGGCGCATGGGGGCGAAGCCGAGACCATTAAGGTCGAGGCCAGCCGCGCCCTGTCGCTCGCGGTGGTGGATCTTGATCGCAAAAATCCCGCCAGCGACCAGCTGAGCGACGCCTTCAAGGAGAGCCTGAGCTTCGAAATGAGCCAGCGGTGCAAGATGCCCACGCCGATCAAGCCGGCCAAGATCGACGCCCCGCGCGCCGGTTGGGGCCTGGGCACCGGCACCTATGATGTGGCCGTGGTGATTGGCGGCACCGTGCCTAAGACCATGGTCAGCTCTTCGTTTACCATCATTAAGGCGGTGCCGGCGTCGGGCGACCAGAAGCGCGTCGTTTGCCTGGTAACGCGCAACGAGGATCCTGGCTTGGCCAAGCTGCTCGCCGAATCTTTTCCCGAAGCCCTGAAGGGGCAGTTTTTCCAGAAGGCCCTGCTCCGATACATCGGTGCCCCGGATGGCAAGGATACTGAGTGGAAGTTCGCCGGGCTGTAGTGGGCGGTTGGGGGTTTTGCCTTGATGGAGGGCCGCGCTCCTGCGAAGCCGAATCAACGCGCGGCCTCGGGGGAGCTCCGCCCTCCCAAAGACTTGATTTGGTGGTGCCGGCTTGCCTCCCGCGGGCCCGCATCCGAGCTTTGGGTCTCCGATGCCCGATCCCGAGTCCGCACCCAGCCCCGGACGTGTTATCAGCACGTTGCATGATGGTTTCTGGGACCTGACCGAAGTCATCGAACTAGCCGACGGTTCGCGACGCGTGCGCAAGCGTTGCAAGGGTGCCACGACCGAGCGTCCGTGGGGCGTCGAATCGTTGCGCCGGGAGATCCGCTACCTTCTCTCCGTTTCAAGCGAAGCGGCCGACGTGCTGCCGCGCTTGCTCGCGTGCTGGGACCGGCCGGGCGCCCAGGGACCCGACGTTGGTTATGAAATGCCGTACTATGCCGACCATCGCGACGCCGGCACGCTGGCTCGGAACGGCGTGCTGACCCAGGAGGAAATCGACTTGTTTCAAGGCGAGTTGGCCGACGCGGTTTTCACCCGACTGCACACGACCACGGGTCGGGACGCGGAGTTGCTCTCGCAGCACATGACTTGCGCGGTGCGACAGGCCTTTCACGGTCTGGTGGCGAACCGCGCTTACGCGGCGCTCGTTGACGTTCATGAAATCGAGCTGAACGGGTGCCGGGCCTTGGGGCCGCGTGCAGCCTTCGAGCAGATTGTCCGCGAGACCGATTTGCTTCGCATCATCGACGGTACGCCGGCGGTGCGATTGCACGGCGATCTGCATCTGGAGAACATTCTTTGGCGTCCGATGGCGGTTCAGGGAACTGAGCCGCGGCTGATCCTGATTGATGTGGTGTCGGTCGCCGGGGTGACGTTTGGCCCGCCATTGTGGGATTTG
Source organism: Lacunisphaera sp. (assembly GCA_036568985.1). Taxonomy (GTDB): domain Bacteria; phylum Verrucomicrobiota; class Verrucomicrobiia; order Opitutales; family Opitutaceae; genus Lacunisphaera. Next base: position 4,386 of record DATCRM010000055.1, read on the forward strand.
GTGAAGTACGAGTCATATGCGACCGGCGAACTGATGGCTCTGCGCAGCGAAAAGATCGAGGTCGCCGGGTTGGGAGACGGCACCGGCTGCTACCAGTGTCGCATCCGCCGCGAGGATTCCGCACTCGCGCCATTCACGAAGTGCAACTGGCACGCTCTTTTCCGTGCGGCTTACGAGAGCCAGTATGGCCGGGTGGACGAGCGCGCGTATCGTTTCATCCACGGCTACTTCAACGCGGCGATGGCGCTGAACACCACGGGCATCCAGCGTCTCGGCCGTCTCCTTCGCGCGACGGAGGATTTCAACGCCGTACTCGCCTGAGTCTGGGGCGGCTCAGTCCAGAGGTGTCAGGCTGACCTGCCGCAGTTCAAACGGCGCGCCTTCGAACTGAAATCCGACGGAGCCTTTATTCAGCGAACACTGGGTCACGCGGTTTTGTTCAATGCCGTTGATCATGACTTCGATGGTGTCGCCGCGGCAGATGATGTCGCAGCTGTTCCACTCACGGGCGGGTTTCTCGCTGTCGGGAGCGACGTGAGCCTTGAGGGGAGTGGCGGCGTTTGGCGCGCTGGTGAGTGGTTCGGCGAAAGTGGCCCCGGCCATCGGGAGAAAATCGCCGACCGCCTTGTTCTTTAGCTGGACCTGATAGCAGAGCGGCCAGGCGCGATCCTTGGGCCCCGAACTGATATGCAGGAGCACGCCGCCATTGCCCGGCTTGCCCGACCAGCGCCATTCGGCGTGGAGGCGGTAGTTGGCGTGGGTTGTGGTGATGGCGATGAAGCCCACTGGCGTACCCGTCGCGGCGATGACGCCGTCGGGCCGGACGGTACAGACGGTGGCGATGTCAGTCGACGGGGTGCCGACAAATTCCCAGCCGGCGAGGTCGCGGTCATTGAAGAGGGAAGAAGAGGGCGGGACGGAGAAGGCGGTGGCCGCCAGCAGGGTAATTGATAGGAAAGCGGAGGGAAAAGCGCGCATGCTGGACGACTATCAGAATCTGGAAGGGCGGGGAGGCTAAACGCTGGTCCCGGCTGCGTTGCTTGCGCCGGTGTTACAGCTCGAGGTGCGAGGCCAGCTCGGTTCGCAGCAAATCCACCAGTGCCGGATCCATGAAACGGTAGTCATCGGGAATCCGCAGCGTGATGAGGGGTTTCCCTGTGATTTCATCCGGAAATCGCTCGCGCAACCGGTCAGCGTGCTTGCGTTCCATGGAGAAAATCCGGTCGGCCCAGCCAAGGTGACCGGAGGTGAGCTTGATGCGCGCGCCGTTTTCGGTGCCGGCGCTCCGGGCTTCGCAGCGCGGATGATTCTTGAACAATGCTTCCGCGGTCGGACTACGCCATTGGTTGGCGGAGCAGACGAAGAGGAGCTTGGTTTTCAGACGAAAAAAAGGCCGGCCGGCGATTCCCCCAAAAGCGGCCCGCAGAGACGCGGGCCCTCCAGGTCAAATGAGGCCAAGTTTCATCTTACCTTCCTCGGAGATCATGCTCTGGTTCCAGGGTGGTTCCCAAGTGATGCGGACGTCGGCGTTCGCGACGCCGGGGACCAAGAGGATTTTGGACTTGGCGTCCTCGGCGATGACCGGGCCCATGCCGCAGCCGGGGGCGGTGAGGGTCATCTGCACGTCCACCTTGTGACCGCCGTCGTCCTGCTTGGAAATGTCCATCGAGTAAACGAGGCCAAGATCGACGATATTGACGGGAATCTCGGGGTCGAAGACCTGGCGCATTTGCGCCCAGACGGCCTCGGGATCCGGTGCGCCGTCGGCCAGCGTGGCCGCCTGTACCGTCTGGTCCTTGACGGTTTCGCCGATGGCGTCCGCGTCCTTGCCGTCGAGCCGGTAAAGGCCGGTATCGGTTTGCACCGTGTAGCTGCCACCGAGCACTTGGTGGATGAAGACCTTGGTGTTGGCGAAGAGCGTGTGCTTGTCGCCCGAGGGAATCTGCGACGCGGTCACGTCGCGGGAGAGGGTGCGTTCGCGGTTGTCGCTCATAAGGATTGGGACACAGAGGGCACTGAGGTTACACAGAAATCACGAAAAACAACCGATAAGCCTTTGTGGGCTTCGTGTCACCTCCGTGTTCTCTGGGACGAAGAATCATTCCTTGAACTTCTGGCGGATGATCCCGGTGAGGGTATCGTGAAGGGCCTCGTTTTCGATCTTGCCGAGGACTTCCTCGAAGAAGCCGAACACGAGAAGCTCCTTGGCTTGGACGGGCTTGATGCCGCGGGCCTCGAGGTAGAATTCCTGTTCGCGGTCGATGCGGGCGCTGGTGGCGCCGTGGGTACAGCGAACGTCGTTGGCTTGGATTTCGAGACCGGGCAGCGAGTGCGCCTCGGCTTCGTCGGAGAGCATCAGATTGCGGTTCGACTGGTAGGCGTCGGTTTTCTGCGCGTCGGGATCGACGACGATCAGGCCCGAGAAGATGGTCTTGGCCTGGTCGAGCAGCGCATTCTTGTAGAGCAAGTTCGAGCTGGTGTTCGGCGCCTGGTGGATTTGCAGCGTACGCTGGTCGAATTCCTGGGTGCCGTGGGCCACGGTGAGCGCGAGCATCTCCGAATGCGCGCCAGGTGCCTGGAGCTGTGAGAAGCTCTCATGGCGGGCCTGGCGGGCACCGGCGTGGAGATTGAGGGAAAGCACCTTCGCGTCGCGCCGGGCGACGATGGCGTTGAACTGGAAGGAGAGCGTGTCGCGGCTCCAGTCCTGCATGGCAACGTAGGTGACGGCAGCCCCGTGGCCGGCGTAGAGATCGTTGCCGCCGCAGGCGAAAGAATCGAAACCGAATGGGGTGCGGGCGACCTCGCCCGCAGATCCCGGCGAGGTCGCCGGGCCTCCAGAAGAAGAGAAAAAGTCGGCCACGGTGACCTTGGCGTTGTCCTCGGCGACGACGAGCGTATGCGGAAAAACCGCGGCCCCGTTGCCGTTGACCTGATGATGGACGGCGAAAACCTCGCTGAGCTCGACGCCTTTCGGCACGTATATGAAGGCGCCATCTTCGAGGAAGGCCTCGTGCAGCGCGGCAAATTTGTCGGAGCCGAGCTTGGAAGGCTGGGCGAGCAGGTGGCCTTTCACGAGTTCGCCGTGCTTGAGCAGGGCGTTCTGAAGGGTCTCGAAGATCACTCCGCGCTTCGTGAGGTCGGCCGGGAGCGGATCCTGATGCACGACGCGGTTGTTGACGAAGGCGAGCGAGGCGGCGGCCTGGAGGGCGAACTGGGCGGGTTTGGTCGAGGCTGCGGGCAGGTTGAAGCCATCGAGCGTCAGGGCGCCGAAGTTGGAAAAGCGCCAGCCTTCGTCGGTGCGTTTGGGCATCGGCAGCGCGGCAAAGCGGTCGTAGGCGGTGCGCTTGCGGGCGAGCCACCACGAAGGCAGATGGGCGATCCGCGCAAGGTGCGCTTGGAATGCTTCTCGGGTGAAGGAGCCGGCGGTGGGAGTGGAGATGACTGCGGACATTAGGAAATATTTATGGTTTACGATGTACGATTTACGATTTGGGCCGACGCACGGAGAAATCGTACATCGAAAATCATAAATCGTAAATTAGGTGGTCAGCCGACGCTTCCCTCCATTTCCAAGTCGATCAGTCGTTTCAACTCCACCGAGTATTCCATCGGGAACTGGCGGGCGAGATCGTTAATGAAGCCGTTCACGGCGAGGCTCATGGCCTGAGCTTCGGTGAGACCGCGCTGCTGCATGTAGAAGATCATGTCCTCGGAAACCTTGGACACGCTGGCTTCGTGTTGCGTGGCGTTTTTGTCGCCGCGAACGGAAATGGCCGGATACGTGTCGGTGCGGCTGTTAGTGTTGATCAGCAGGGCGTCGCACTCGGTGTTGTTCTTGCAACCCTTGAGGTGCTTCGGGATGTGGACCTGGCCGCGGTAGGTGGCGCGGCCCTGGCCGACCGAGATGGACTTGGACACCACGACGGAGGTGGTGTCGTCGGCCGCGTGGATCATTTTGGCCCCGGTGTCCTGGTGCTGGCCGTCGTTGGCGAGGGCGATGGAGATGACTTCGCCGCGGGCTTTGCGACCCTTCAGCACGACGCCGGGATATTTCATGGTGAGGCGGCTGCCGATGTTGCAGTCG
>DATCRM010000056.1:0-3857 GCA_036568985.1 Lacunisphaera sp.
CTGCTGAGCAACGCCAGCAAGTTCACGGAAAAGGGCACCATCACCCTCAAGGTCCGCCGGCTGTCGGACGACGAAAGCATTAAGCTCGCGGTCATCGACACCGGCATCGGCATGACGCCCGAGCAGCTCTCGCGGCTCTTCCAAGCGTTCAGCCAGGCTGACGCCTCGACCACGAGCAAGTACGGCGGCACCGGCCTCGGTCTCGCCATTTCCAAGCAGTTTGCCCAGATGATGAATGGCGACATCACCGTCACCAGCACCGCCGGGGTCGGTTCGACCTTCACCATCCACCTGCCCGCCACCGTCGCCGCCAAGAAACCAAAGGTCGTCAACCAAGCCAGCCCGCGTCTCACCCGCTCCCCCTTTCCCGACGAGAAGCGTCCCAAGATCCTCGTGGTCGACGACGACAAGGATCTTCGCAGCATGATCACGGAGATTCTGGACCAAAGCGGCTACGAGGTCTTCACCGCCGCCTCAGGCCAGCAGGGTCTCGACCTGGCCGCCCAGATCCACCCGCATCTCATCATTCTCGATCTGATGATGCCCGGCATGGACGGCTGGACGGTCCTCACCAAATTCCAGCACAAGGCCGCGCTCGCCGACATTCCCGTCATCATCCTCAGTGGTGCCAGCGGAGTGGAAATGGCCATGTCCCTCGGCGCTGCCGCGGTTCTTTTCAAGCCGGTCGACGCGCAACAGCTGACGGCGGAGATCGCCGCCCAGCTCGCTCCGCTGCCTTCCTCCTATGTGCTGCTGGTGGAGGACGACGCCGACTCGCGCACGCTGATCACCCGGCTGCTGGACGGCGACGGCTTGAACTCCCGCACGGCCATCAACGGCAACGCCGCCCTGCGTCTTCTCAAGCAGGGTGCGCCCGCCATGATCGTTCTGGACCTCAAGATGGCCGGCATGAACGGATTTGAGCTGCTCGAGGTCATTGGCAAGAACCCCGTCTGGAGCAAAATTCCCGTTGTCATTGTCACCTCAATGGATCTTACCGCGGAGATGCGTGATTACCTCGTCCCCCGTTCCGTCGGCATCCTCGCCAAGGGCCGCTTCAGCCGCGAGGATCTGCTCGGCCACATCCGGCCGGCCATGAAAAAAGCCACGCCGGTCATCACTTCCTGATTCTCCACGCGCAACTTCAACCCGCCACCGTCATGCCCAAGATTCTCCTCGTCGAAGACAACGAAATGAACCGCGACATGCTTTCGCGCCGTCTGGAAAAACGCGGCTACACCGTCGCCATCGCCCTGGATGGCAACGAAGGCGTTGCCAAAGCCAAAAGCGAATTGCCCGACCTGATCCTCATGGACATGTCCCTGCCTGTTCTCGATGGCTGGGACGCCACCCGGCAGGTCAAGGCCGATCCCGCCACGGCGAAAGTCCCTGTCATCGCTCTCACCGCCCATGCCATGGAAAGCGACCGCCAGAAGGCCCTCGAGGCGGGTTGTGATGATTTCGACACCAAACCCGTTGAGCTGCCCCGCCTGCTGCTTAAAATCGAAGAGCTGCTGAAGAAGTTTCCGCCCAAGGCATGAGCGGTTCCGACCCCAGTCCGACCGGGGGATCAGCGACGCCGTTCACCCTTACGCCCCTCCTCAAGGCCCTCAAGACCCGCGACCACGAAGGCCTGTCCAAGCTGCGCCACGCGCTCCGCACGCCGCTCAACCAGATCATCGGCTACAGCGAGCTGCTCATGGAGTCCGCCGAGGAAACCGGCACCCACACGCTGGTGCCGGAGCTCCAACGCATCCATTCGGGTGGCGGTGAACTCCTGGCCCTGATCAACGATGCCCTCGCGGCCTGGAAAATCGAGGCCGGCAAGGTGGACTTCTCCGCCCTGCGCGAGCATCTCCGCGGTCCGCTCGGCGGGGTGATCGCGGTCGCCACCCAGTGCATCGGCAAGGCCCGTTCGGCCGGACAGGCCGACCTCGTCCAAGACCTCGATAAGATCCTTCGCGCGGCCCAAAATCTTCTCCACCTCGCGGAAACCGCCGACTCTTCCAACCTGCCGGAACATGGCTCCAGCCGTTCTCCGCTGGAGGATTCCAGCGCCGCTGCCGGCATACCCGCCCCGCTGCTGCAGGCCGCGGCCGCCCAGGACTACGGGCTCTCCGCCCAACCGATGCCCAACGCCCGGTTGCTCGCCGTGGATGACGACGACCTGAACCGCGAAATGCTGATCCGTCGCCTCAACAAGCTGGGCTATGATGTGACCGAAGCCGCCAACGGGCGCGAAGCGCTCGCCAAGCTCAAGGAGGGCAATTTCGATCTCGTCCTGCTCGACATCCTCATGCCCGACCTCGACGGTTTCCAGACCCTCGAGTTCATGAAGGCCGATCCGCGCTTGAAATACCTGCCCGTGATCATGCTCACCGCGCTCGACGACGTGGACAGCACCGTTCGATGCATCGAAGCCGGCGCCGAGGACTACGTCCCGAAGCCCTTCAGCCCGGTCGTCCTCCGCGCCCGCATCAGTGCCTCTCTGGAAAAGAAACGGCTGCGCGACCAGGAACAGGCCTTCCTGGCCCAGTTGCAGGTCGAGCGGACCAAGTCCGAGCGTCTCCTGCTGAACGTACTCCCGAAGGCGATTGCCGAACGCCTCAAGGCCGGCCAGCGCACGATTGTCGACAGTTTCATTGAATCCACGGTGCTTTTCGCCGACATCGTCGGCTTCACCCGCATTTCCGCCAAGCAATCGCCCCAGCGCACCGTCCAGCTGCTCAACGACATCTTCTCGAGCTTTGACCGCATCGCCGAGCAGCTCGACCTGGAAAAAATCAAAACAATCGGCGATGCGTACATGCTGGTGAGCGGCGTGCCCGTCATCCGCAACGACCATGCCGCAGTTTGTGCCACCGCCGCCTTCGAGTTTCTGGAGGCCGTCCGGGCTTTCAACCGCCGCCACCAGCTCGATTGGAGCATCCGCATCGGCATGAACAGCGGCCCCGTCGTGGCCGGGATCATCGGCACCCGCAAGTTCGCCTACGACCTCTGGGGGGATACCGTGAACATCGCCAGCCGCATGGAATCGCACGGCCAGCCCGGCCAGATCCAGGTTTCCGAAGCCACCAAGAAACTCCTCGAAGGCAAATACGACTTCCAGCCGGTCGGCGTCATCCCCATTAAAAACTCGCCCGACATGCCGACCTACCTCCTCCAGCGCAAAGCCGGCAAGTAGTGGGCGGCTGCGGTGCGTAAAAGATCCCCGGGGCAAGCCCCGAGGCATTTCAGAAATGGAGGCAGGACGATCAGTCCTGCGAGGCGCAGGCCGCGCTCTTTCCCAAACGCGGGGCTGATAGCCCCGCCTCCAACCAAGTCGGAGCACCTGTCAGCCGTAGGCCAGGCGAAGGCTGAAGCTCCGAGGTATTCGACCCACAGGGAATAAAATCGTAGCCGGACCACTCCCGAACAACTCGAAGTTCCCCCGCCACCGTCATCCTGCCGAGTCCGCCGAAGCCTTGGCGAAGGCGGAAGCCGTGCGATGGATCCAAGGGTAAGGACGGACCTGCGCCGAGCTCAGGATGACGGTGGCGGAGATCGGGTTCCTGCTCGGAAGCTGTGCGGCTACACCTCAGTTTGAACCGCTCTAGCGCGGATCAACCGAAATGTAGCCGCGAAAGAACGCATAGATCTCAAAAAGCACAGTCTGAAGCCTGACCGGATGGAATGGTCGCTGCGCTCCTTGCGTTCTTTTGCGGCAATAAAAACCGACGTGACTCGCCCATGAGTTTATCCCCCGGGGGTCCAATACCCCGGAGCTTGTCTCGGACCGTGCGCTCGGTCGAACGTCTCCGGCTTGGATGGAGGCGGGACTATCAGTCCCGCGAGTTATCGGTTGCGCAACACATGCC
>DATCRM010000057.1:0-7341 GCA_036568985.1 Lacunisphaera sp.
GGGCATGTCAGTCGCACAACACTATCGAAAGCTTCAATTCGCCTTGCCCAGGTGCAGAAGATTTTTCGCCGCAAGGAAAGGAGCGACCGTGAAGGCCGGCTTGGGTTTGGCCGGGGCGGCCGTCTGGACGACGAGCTTCGCGGCGAATTCCTCTTCACGCACCTTCAACCAGGCTTCGCGCCGGGCAACTTCCTGCTCGCGAATCATGATCTTCTCTTCCCGATCTTTGAGCGCCATGCGGTCATCGCTCAGACCGCGCCGGGCCGCTTCAAGCAGCGCATGCGCGCGCTCGTATTTCTCCCATTGGGAATCCAGCTCGGCCTGCGTCGGACCGGTCACGGGAGCGGGTTGCGGGGTGGCACCCTGCGGAGGAGTGGTATGCTGGACATGGTCGACGAGAGCCCGAAGACGCTGCTCGTATTCGCGAAGGCTGGCCTCCTTCTGGTGCATCGTCTCAATGTCGGTGGAAATCTGCGTGCGCAGTTTTTCAAGGTGCGCGGCTTCCTGGGTTCCTGAGGTGATGGATGCGTTCATGGCGATGATTGACTGCTCTTATAGCATCCTTGTTTCCGTACGCCTAGAGGCGTCGGGGCCATTTACCCGACGTTTACCGCTGATGTCCCGGCTTTTACAGGAATATGAAACCGTCGGTCACCCCGACCCGTTCACGCGCGGAACATCACGTCTTCGCGATCGAACATCCGCACACAAAGTCCGATCGCAATCGCGGCGAACGCTGCGGTGGATCCGAAGATGAGCGCGATGTAGTTCCAGTGCCAGACGCCCGAAAGCATTTCCTTGCAGGCCAGGCAGACGTTCAGGATCGGGATCAGTGCGGTCTTCGCACTCAACTCGACGCCAGGCATCATGCCCATCATCGCGGGCAGGATGACGACGACGACCATGGGAGACACGTAGCTCTGCGCCTCCTTGTAGCTTTTCGCCGTGAGCGAAATCGTGAGAAGAAGCGCCGCGAAAAGTATGGCCACCGGCGCGATCATGGCGAAGACGCCGAGAATACCAGCGGGATCGATTACCGGCAGAAATCCGCTCCCAGCCTTGGCCGCGGAAACGGCCGCCTTGGCACCGCCACCCGCCAGCAGGCTGCCACCGGCGAGGATCGTCACCGAAGTTGAAGTCAGGGTGAGCGCAATGGTCGCGAGGGACGCGGTCATGACCATGAGGAACTTGCCAAGCACGATGTTCACCCGGTGCACCGGGCTGCAGAGCAGCGTCTCCATGGTGCCCCGTTCCTTCTCGCCCGCGGTGAGATCGATGGCGGGATACATGGCGCCGGTGAAACACAGGAGAATAATGATGTAAGGCACGAGGCCACCGATGATGTTGCCGCCGACCTTGGCCGGCGGGGCGACGTTCTGGCGCTTGGTCTCGAACGGCTTGATCAGGTCCCCCGACAGGCCGCGCTCAGCCAACCGCGACTCGATGGTTTTTTCGCGCAGGGCGCGGAAGAATCGTTCTGCCTCGCCGACGCCCATGCCGGACTTCATCTCGCCTTCGTAATGGTAGAAAGTGACCGTCTTGGGCTCGCCCGATTTCAAGGCGGCTTCGAACCCCACGGGGATGTCCACTGCGAGCCGAATGCGCTTTTCGGAAACCAGCATCTTGTAGTCTTCCTTCGTCTCGACGATGCGGAATTTCGGATCGGCCTTGAGCGCGTTCACCACACCGGGCGAATCCGCCCCGCCCAGGATGACAAGGCTGGTCGCCTCTTCGCGCGCCTGACGCACTACCTTGGACATGACGGTCCCGGCGGCGAACATTAGCAATGGCATCAAAAACGTCGGAATGACGATCATGGAGATCAGCGTTCGGCGGTCCCGTAGCGAATCCTTCAGTTCCTTGAGGTAAACGGTGACGATGGCATTCCAGTTCATGGCAGGGTCTCCCCATCCTTGAGTGCGGCAACCAGCGCGGCCTCGCCGCCGACGGCTTTGACGAAAATCTCCTCCATGTCGCGCTCGGCGAAACGCCCCTGCAGCTCCGCCAGCGTGCCCTCAGCGACCAACCGGCCGCCATGGATGATGCCGATGGTGTCGCACAATTTTTCCACCTCGCTCATCACATGGGTCGAGTAGATCACCGTCTTGCCGCGGTCACGGCAATCGCGCACGAACTTCACGATCGAGCGCGCGGTCATCACATCGAGCCCGAGGGTGGGCTCGTCGAAGATCATCACCGCCGGATCGTGGATGAGTGTCCGGGCGATGGAGGTTTTTTGCTTCATGCCGGTGGAAAACTTGTCGCAACGGCGGTCCAGGAATTCGTGCATCACGAGCTCGTCGGCCAGTACCTTGATCCGCATGCGGATGACCTCGTCGGACATGCCGTTGAGCCGGCCGAAATACGTGATCATTTCCCGCGCGGTGAGCCGGCCGTAAAGGGCGGTGCTGGCGGCGAGGAAACCCACGCCCGCACGAACTTTTTCCGGCGCCGCGGCGGCATCGTGTCCGGCCACCGTGCATGAGCCGCTGGTGGGCTTGAGCAATGTCGCCAGCATGCGCAACGTCGTGGTCTTGCCCGCGCCGTTCGCGCCCAGCAGACCGTAGACCCGGCCGGGCTGGCAGGTGAAGGAAACCTCCGAAACCGCGGTAATGAGTCCGCGCTTCTTGTCCTTGAATGTCTTGGTGAGCTGGCGGGCTTCGATCATTGGAGCGGTTGATTAACCACGAAATACACGAAACACACCAAAAGATCACCCAAGGGGGATTGGAGCCCGCTGGTCTTCATTTTGTGTATTTGGTGTATTTCGTGGTGACCAAATCACAGACTCATGCGTTCGCGGAAGTCCTGCGCCTGGCGGCGGGAGAGCTCGACCTTGAGTCCACCCTTGAGCTTCACCAGCAATCCGCCGCTAAACCACGGCTCGATGCCATCGACCCAGGTGAGATTGATGACCTGTTTGCGATTCGCGCGGAAAAAATGCCGCGCATCGAGGCGTTCCTCCATCGCGGTAAGCGAGCGGAAAAGCTGGGGCTTCTGGTCGTCGAAGTAGAGGCGCGTATAATTCCCCTCGGACTCGAGGAGCCGGATGTTTTTCACCGCCACAAACCAGCAACGGTCGCCCTCGCGGACGAACACTTTGTCCTCCAGCGAGAGCCGGTGCGTGGCAACCGGGGCACCAGCCTCGATCGGCGCCGCGGAATCCCGCTGCCGCAACCGCTCCAGGGCCGCGACAAGCCGGTTGGGATCCACGGGCTTCAACAGGTAATCGAGCGCGTTGAACTCGAAGGCCTTCACGGCGAACTCATCGTAGGCCGTGGTGAAAATGACGGCGGGAAGCGGCGCTTCGAGCCGCTCCAGCAGACTGAAGCCATCCGCGCCCGGCATCTGCACGTCCAGAAAAAGCAGGCTCGGCTTGAGGGCAGCGACCTTCTGGATCGCGTCCTCCACATCCACGGCTTCTCCCACGATCTCGATGTCGGGGTGGGCCGCAAGCAACCGGCGCAGTTCGTTGCGCGCGAGGCGCTCGTCGTCGATGAGCAGGGCTTTCATTTCGTCGGTTTCAGGGGAATGCGCACATGGGCCGTCACACACCCAACCGGTTCGGCCGTCAGGGTGAGGCGGGCTTGGTCGCCAAACAAAAGTTTGAGTCGCTCCGAGGCGTTGCGCAATCCCACGCCCGTGGACGAGCCCGCGCGGGCGGCCGCAGCACTGGCAGGAGAGGCCACCTCGCCGGGATTGCTCACGCCGATGTGCAGGTGTTCGGACTCGATGTTGGCCGTGATGGCCACCTCGCCGCCTTCGCGCCGGGTGGAGATCCCATATTTGACGGCATTTTCGACGAGCGTCTGCAACAGCATGGGCGGCACCGCCCGGCTGCGGGCGTCGTTGGCGACGGCCCAGCGCACGGTCAGGCGGCTCTCGTGCCGGATCTGTTCGAGCGCAAGATAGTCCTCCACAATCCGGATTTCCTCGTCCAACGACACCGTCTCCTGCTGACCAGACTGGAGTGAGTAGCGGAGCATGTTGGCGAGGCGCGTCACGGACTCGCGGGCTCGCGGCGCGTCCTCGTCAATGAGGGCACGAAGACTGTTCAACGAATTGAAAAGGAAGTGCGGGTTCACTTGGGATTTCAAGGCGCGGAGCTCCGCCTCCTTGACACTCGCGGCGAGCTTGAGCTGCTCGAGTTGCATGCGACGCAACCGCTCGAAGGCATGATAGATGAAATAGACGCAGAACCACCCGATGAAGAGCAGCACGCCGTTGATCGTGGCGGCCGTGATCACAAAAGCCGGACCGAACTTGGCCTTCCACGGTTCCCCGAGCACCGTATAGACGTAGCCAAATCCGACCAGCGACCAGAGCGACGACATTGCGATCGCCAGGGCGACGACGCGCGGCAGCAGCGGCGCCCAGCCCAGTTGCATCCAACCCCAACGCTTGAGCAGCGGACGCGAATAGTGGGTGAGCAGCAGTCCCTGCAACATGATCATCGTCAGGATCGCATCGTCGTGCAGACGGGAATGGCTCTGGTGGTCAACCGCATCCTGATAGAAAAGCTGCATCCCCGTGAGTCCGCCCCAGCCGACCAGCTGACAGAGCACGTAAAGACGGTCCTTTGCGCGGAGGAGCTTGGCCTCGGGGTCGGCTTTCATCGCCGCCAAGCGAACCATGGCATCAGCACCGGCGGCAAGACCGTCCGGACGGCGAAATGCGGGAAGCTTGGCGGTGGCAACAGGCACGCTGCGACCGTGCGGCGACCGCGGCGTCTCCACACGGCGGTTAGGACGAGCGGTCGGGCCGGGGCGATAAACGGACGTTCGTGTCCCGTTAAAATCGCTCCGGACCGGAAAAACCCCTTTACCCACCGGACGCTCGTGCGCACGCTGCGCATCCGTCCCTCCGATTCAGCGAATGAAACCACGCGTCGTCATCGTCGGCAGCTATGTCCAGGACCTGGCCTTCTACGTGAAGGATTTTCCCGAACCGGGCCAATCCGTGCTGGCTGATTTGCGACCGGGAGCGGGCGGCAAGGGTTTCAACCAAGCTGTTGCCACCACCCGCGCGGGCGTTCCCACCCTTTTTCTCGGCCCGATCGGCCATGACGCCGCCGGGGCCCATGCACGGGAGTTCGCCCGGAAGAATCGCGTGCGCGCGGAATTCATCGTTAAGAAAAAGGAACCTACCGGTACAGCGGGAATCACCGTCAACGCCGACGGACAAAACCAAATCCTGGTCGCCCTCGGCGCCAACCTTGCCCTGCATGTGCGCGACATACCAGTACGGGCATTGACCGAAGCCGACGTCGTGCTGTGTCAGGCCGAATGCGACATGAAATCCACCGCGCACGTCCTGCGCGTGGCCCGGCGGGGCGGCGCCATCACGGTTTTCAACCCCGCTCCCATGCATGCCAAGGTGGACCTGGCCATCCTCCGTCATGTCGAGGTCCTCGTGCCCAACGAATCCGAGTTCGTCGAACTTGTGAATCGTTTCCCGCGGAGCGGACAGAAGAATTTCACCGTCGAGGCCCTGCACCGCCTCGCGCCCGACCGGCTGCACACCCTCTGCCGCACTTTCAACGTGCCGATCGTCATCGTCACCCTCGGCGCCCGCGGCTGCTTTGTTTCGCAACCCGACGTCTACGCCCGGGTGCAGGCGCACGAGGTCGATCCCGTGGACACCACCGGCGCGGGCGATGCCTTCGTTGGCGGCTTTGCCGCCGGGCTCGTGAAGTTCAACAAAAACGTCTTCGAGGCCGCGCACTACGCCAACGCCGTCGCGGCGCTTGCCGTCACCCAGCATGGCACCGCCGATTCCATGCCGACGGCCCGCGAGATCTCGCGTTTTCTGCGCCGGCGCGACCATGCGTAAGGCGGCGGAGCGGCCCGATTATTGGTTGAGGGTTCAAGGTTAAGAGTCTGATGAACGCCAAGCACACCGCGAAAACTGGACCCGCTCCTTTCCGCGCGAAACTCTACAAGGTGGCCCTCGTGCGCTGGGTGGACTTGCCCAGGCGCGTCGTCGATCCGCTCAACCTGCCCCGGGCTGACATCAAAGGCGGTGGCTTTGGCCTAAACGCGCTTCTGCGTTTCAACGATGATCTCGATCGCGTCACGCTCCTCCCCGGCAAACGCGGCTGCTACAAACTCGCCATCAAGGCCGAGCTGCTGCGCGCCGCCGGAGTGGACGCCGGCGACATGGTCGCGTTCACCCTGGAACCCGACGCGGCCTCGCGCGAACCCGAGTTGCCCGCGGAGATGAACAAGGCCTTTCAAAACCGGCCCCAACTCCGCGAGCGCTGGCTGGCGCACAGCGTCGCCATCCGCCGGCAGGTGATCCGCTACATCGCAGACGCCAAGACCGCTGAGACCCAAGCCAAGCGCTGCTGGATCTTCATCGAGCGGCTGGCCGAAACGGGGAAATTATCCGGGAGCTGAGATTTCATCCTAAACGCCTGTGGCCTTTGGAGTTTGGCACGACAGCGCCGGTAGGGACGGACCGCCGGACCGTCCGCGAATTTCTTACAGCGCGCCCGGCGGTCGCGCCCCACCTCGTCCGACCTGCCCCACGAAACGTCAATTGTTCGGAATGAAACCCGACCCTTTGGGCTCAAGCATCCGCCGGGCAAACAACGGCACAAACTGGACCACCCCCAACACACCAAGCGCAAACAGGTCGTCGCGGTAGGGACCGCCGAGGAAAATGCCGAGGATGCCACATGATTCCGCCAGCGCCAAACCGACGATGAAAACTGGAAAAGCCCGCGTCAGGTCACCATAGCGCGGCAGCACCAACCAGCGGACGACAATGCTCACGAACAACGGTACCACGCCGGAGAGATTGGTCAACACATCGGCGGCCACCGCGGGTTTCACCGGCCCGCGCCCGAGCGCCAGGTAGATCAGCACCAGCCCCCCGAGGATGGCGCTCCAGAGGATCCACCAGACAAGCAGCGGAGGTTTGACCTGATTCAGCCGGGGATCGGTCGCCATGGTCATGCCCCGATCGGATGCCACGTGGTCTTGAACTCGAGGGTGTCGCGGAGCTCGTAGAGGCTTTGCGCCCGGTCGGAGAACCAGTCCACGGGTTCCTCGGCCTTGTGCAACTTGATGCGTTTCACGCTGTCGGCGGCGCCGAGTTTGAGGGTCTTGCGCTCGTCAGCATTCGCGACGCCGGTGACAGCGCGCAG
Organism: Lacunisphaera sp.; assembly: GCA_036568985.1. Classification (GTDB taxonomy): domain Bacteria; phylum Verrucomicrobiota; class Verrucomicrobiia; order Opitutales; family Opitutaceae; genus Lacunisphaera. Next base: position 7,151 of record DATCRM010000057.1, read on the forward strand.
GTGCGTGTGCGTGGCCAGGGTTGGGACGATCTCCTTGCGGAACCCGGTCAGCAGGTTGACCACCCCCCCGGGCAGATCGCTCGTGGCCAGCATCTCGCCGAGCACGATGGCCGGGTACGGCTGCGTGGACGAGGCCAGGGCGACCACGGTATTGCCGGCGGTGATGGCCGGGACGAGGAGCGAGACCAGCG
>DATCRM010000058.1:0-5603 GCA_036568985.1 Lacunisphaera sp.
CCGCCGTTCCGCCCCGGAGGATTTCCATCATCCTGAACGCAGCGAAGAATGACAAACTGGGAATTTTTTGGGCACGAAGAGGTGAAAAGCATCTGGCTCACAGACTCCGTCTCTCGCGCGTCTAGAGGCGCCTTGTGAGCCTAACCCCCGCCGTATTTTTGCGCCTTTTTATGGCCCAAACCTACCTTGGTGATTCACGGCCTTTTTTCTTGGTTGGCGACCGCTCCCGAAACTTTATGACACGGGGATGATTAACTACCCGTTATGCCGTGGTGCCGCGCTGGCGGCCCTGTTTATTGTCGCTTCCGCGCTGAGCGCCGCCGACCGCAATCCGACCCAGGAGCGCGCCGATCGCTTTCTGGCCCTCGTGAACGCCTCCTATCAGGCGCTGTCTTACGTCCGTAACGAGGCCCAATGGGCCGCCTCGACCGATGTGAGCGCTGTGCACGATGCCTCGGCCGAAACCGCGGGCAAAGCGAGCGCCGCTTTCATGGGCAACCCAGCCGTCATCACGGAGACCAAAGCCCTTCTGCTCAAGCGCCATGAACTCGACGATATCACCATCCGCCAGCTCGAGAAAGTGCTGCTCCTCGCCGCAGAACAGCCCATGACCAACCCGAAGCTCACCCAAGCCCGCATCGAGGCCGAGACCAAGCAGGCCTCCACCCTCAATGGCTTCGAGTTCAAGCTCGACGGAAAGCCAATCACGGTGAACGAAATCGACAATCTCCTCCAATCGAACGACACGCCCCTCGACAAACGTCTTGCAGTATGGCTCGCCTCCAAGGAATCCGGCAAGGCGTTGAAGGACGGCTTGGTGAAACTCCGCGACCTCCGCAACGGCGTCGCCCAGGAAATGGGCTATCACGACTACTTCGCCCTGCAGGTCTCCGGCTACGGCATGACGACGGAGGAAATGATCAAGCTGAACGAGGAATTCATGCGCGTGTTGCGGCCATTGTACCTGCAGCTTCACACGTGGGCGAAATACAAGCTGGCCGAACGCTACCACCAGCCCGTGCCCAAACGCATCCCCGCCCACTGGATCAACAACCGCTGGGCGCAGGAATGGGATGGCCTGGCCGACGGCGCCGATCTGACGGAATACTTCAAAAAGTTCTCCCCCGAGTGGGTCGCGCAGTCGTCGGAGAAATTCTATGTGGGCCTCGGCTTCCCCGCCCTGCCGAAATCGTTCTGGGAAAAATCCGATCTGTACAACGTACCCGCCGGCTCGACGCGCAAAAAGAACACCCACGCCTCGGCCTGGCACCTCGATTTCGACACGGACCTGCGTTCGCTGCAAAGCATCGAGTCGACCCCGTGGTGGTTTAACACCAACCACCACGAGTTCGGACACATCTACTACTTCATGGCCTACACGCGGCCCGAGGTGCCCGTGCTGTTGCGCGATGGCGCGAACCCGGCGTTTCACGAGGGTTTCGGGGAACTCACCGCCCTCGCCTCCGCGCAAGAGCCTTACCTGAAATCGCTCGGCGTGCTGCCCGCCGACTTCAAAGCGGATCCCATCGCCTTCCTGCTTAGCAATGCCGTGAGCTCCGGCGGTGTTCCGTTCATGTATTGGTCATCCGGCGTCATGGCGCACTGGGAAGCCGACATCTACGCGAACAACCTGCCCGTCAACGAGTGGAACAAGCGCTGGTGGCAATACGTCCGCGACTTCCAGGGCGTCGAGCCACCGGTCGAACGCGGTGAAGAGTGGTGTGACGCCGCCACCAAGACCCATATCAATGACACTCCCGCCTACTACTACAGCTACTCAATCGCGCAGGTCTTCAAATACCAACTCCACGACTACATCGCCAAAAACATCCTCCACCAGCCCCCGCAAAGCTGCAATTATGCCGGCAATAAGCAGGTCGGTGATTTTCTCCGCAAGATCATGGAGAAAGGCCAGACCGAGGATTGGCGCAAGATCCTCAAGGAGGCCACCGGCGAGGACTTCAGCACGCGCGCCATGGTCGAATACTACGCTCCGCTCCTGAAGTGGCTCGAGGAACAGAACAAGGGACGCCCCATTGGTTGGGAGTAAGGTAGAGCCCCGCCCCCGTCCACCCTGGGTTTCGATCTGGAGGGCCGGTCTCCGCACCGACCGCGGCCGGGCAGAAGCCGGGCCCTCCACCAGACTGACATGCGCGCCTCCGCAGCATTCGCACGGACCATTAGTTCCCCAAATCAGCCCGCGCCCAAGGCCATGGGCTAACTTATAGGCCAGTGATTCGGACGCTCCGCCCCAGAACCTGCTCTTTACGAAGTACCCGAAGTAGCGCATAGTGGTGCCTTCTCTACCCCTCTATGGTCAGCCCGAATCCCCCCCCGGCGACCGGCGCTTCAGCGTCGTCCGCCACCACCATTCCCGATGTAGTCATCCGCCTCGCCGGCAATTCGCAGGACGGCATCCAGGCCGTCGGCGGTTTCCTCGCCCGGCTCGCCGGCCGATCCGACCAGGACGTCATGACTTACATGACGATTCCGTCCACCATCTCGGGCGGTCCATCCATTTTTCAGGTCCGCATCGGCTCCGGCGACATCCTGTCCGCCGGCGACCGCGCCGACGTGCTGGTGGCTTTCTACCAGCACAGCTACGACAGCCATCGCGCTTCGCTCCGGCCGGGCGGTGTGCTGCTGTACGACAGCGACCACGTCAAGCCTGACCCCGATGACAAGACGGTCACCGCGGTCGGCGTACCGTTCACCAGCGCCACGGTCGAAGCCGTCGGCGGCAACGCCAAGGAAAAGGGCAAGAACATCTACGTGCTCGGTTTGCTCGCCCGCATGTTCGACCTCGAGGTGCCGAAGCTCGCGCAACTCATCAAGGAACGCTTCGCCGGCAAGAACGAGGACATCGTGCGCAACGCCATGCTGGCCTTCGACGCCGGCTACGCCTACCCCGCCGAAAGCCTGCGCAATTGCCTCTACCGCCTCGAAAAATCCGCCGGCGCCGCCCCCGGCGCCCGCCCGCAGGTCACCGGCGACGGCAACTCCATCCTCGCCTACGGCCTTCTCGCCGCCGGCGTGCGCTACGGCTCTGGTTATCCAATCACGCCTTGGTCCTCCATCATGGAAACCCTGCGCACCGAGCTGCCCAAATACGGCGGTATCTTCGTGCAGGCCGAGGATGAGATCGCCGCCGCCTCCACCGCTCTGGGCTTTGCTTACGGCGGCCACCTCTCGATCACCGGCAGTTCCGGCCCCGGCCTTTCCCTCAAGATGGAAGCCCTCGGCTGGGCCACCATGGCCGAGCTCCCGCTCATCGTTATCAACGTCCAACGCGGCGGCCCGTCCACCGGCCTGCCGACCAACATCGAGCAGAGCGACCTGTTGCAGGCCATCTACGGCTCGCATGGCGACACGCCGCGCGTCGTGCTGGCCCCGAAAAACGTCGAGGACTGCTTCTACATCGCCCTCGAAGCCGGACGCATCGCCCGCGAGTTCAGCACGCCGGTCATCATCCTCACCGACCAGGCCATTGCGACTCGCATCGAAGCCTTCGAGGAACCCGACCTGAAGAAACTCATGGTGGACGTGAAGCCCGACACGAGTCCGCGTCCGCCGGAGTTCAAACCCTATCCGCTCGGCGGCATGACCCGCCACGCGCCCCCGGGTACGGTCATGAACTCGGGAAAATATCCAACCGTCACCGGCCTCGAGCACGACGAGCTCGGTCATCCCACGGCCAGTCCCGCCTTGCACACCAAGATGACCGAGAAGCGCCGCGAAAAGATCAAGGCGGTTGCCAACTCCGTGCCCGCACCCGAGCTGGCCGGCGACGACTCCGGTGAAGTGCTTCTCATCGGCTGGGGCTGCACTTACGGACCGATCCGCGAAGCCATGGGCCGCCTGCGCCACGCCGGCGTCAAGGCCGCCCACATGCAGATGCGCCACCTGCACCCGCTCGCTCCCGGACTCGAACAGACCTTCAGCCGCTACAAGCATATCCTCGTCGTGGAAATCAACGACGAGGGCCTCTACGGCTACGGCCAGCTGGCCACCCTGCTCCGCGCCCGCTTCGCCAATCCGGCCATCGGAAGCATCACCAAGACCGATGGTCTCACCTGGAAGGTCAGCGAGATCGTGGAGCGTGTCGCCAACAAGATCGACCTCCCCGACTCCACCATCGGCATGCGCAAACAGAGCATCCTCGCTGTAAACGTCCGCTCCTGATCCCCAATCGATCTCGTTCTCCTAATCCCAATCGTTCTCTCCTCTGACCAAACCCGAGATTACGAGAACGGGAAAGATTAAGAGAACGATTCCGATCCTCCCACCCTCGCCTCCACTTTCACATCCTTCCCCATGTCCGCTCCCGCCGCCACTCCTGCCCCCGTCGCCACCGCCCCCGACGCCCCGCGCGCCCCGCTCACGAAGAAAGTCCTGACCGCCGACCACCCTACCTGGTGCCCCGGCTGCGGTGACTTCGCCGTGCTCGCTTCCTTCTACAAGGTCCTCGAAAAACTCAATTACCCGCAGGAAAAGATCGTGACCTTCGCCGGCATCGGCTGCTCCTCCCGTTTCCCGTATTTCGTCAACACCCACGGGGGCCATTACATCCACGGCCGCGCCCTTCCCTTCGCCGCCGGCATCTCGCTCGGACGCGACGACCTGCACGTCTTCGTGTTCGGCGGTGATGGCGACGGCTTCTCCATCGGTGGCAACCACCTCGTGCACACCGCGCGCAAGAATCCGCGACTGACCTACGTCATCATGGACAACTCCGTCTACGGGCTCACGAAGAAGCAGACCTCGCCCACTTCGCCGCTCGGCTTCAAATCCAAGACCGATCCTTGGGGCGCGATCGACCAGCCGATCAACCCGATGCGCACGCTGCTCAACAGCGGCGCCACCTTCATTGCCCGTTCGCACGCCACGCAGGTCAACCATATGGTGGAAATGATGCACCGTGCGGCCCAACACGATGGCTTTTCCGTCGTCGAAATTCTCTCGGAATGCGTCGAATTCTTCGAAGGCGCCTTCGACGCCGCGAACCCTCGCAAGGGCGGCGCCTGGCAGACGATCGAACTCAAGAAGAACGATGGCTCCCCCGAGGACGCCGCCCGCCATGACCCGACGGACGAGATTGCAGCCTTCAAGCTCGCCTCCGAGGCCTGGCCCGGAAAGTTCGGCGTGTTCTACGAAAACAAGACGCGCCCAACCAAAAACGCCCTGGAACAGAAACTCATCGCCACCACCCGCGAGAAAACGAAGAACGCGTCCGATCTGGAATTGCTTTCAAAAACGTTTTCACGAATGCGGTGAGGTGGAGCTCGCGCTCCGCGCGGGCTTGCCGGCCATCGGGGCGGACCTCGGTCCGCCCTTTTCCTTTTCTACGCCGCGTGCGGCGTATGATCGTCCATCGCGATCTTCTGCGGAGCGCCGGCCATCTCTGCGGTCAATGCCTCACGCAAGGCCGCGCCGATCCGCAACACGATCTCGCACACGTTCTCCCGCACGACCGGATCCTCCGGCGAAACCGAACAACCGCGCCGCTCGCCTTCCAGCCACGTCTCATCCGCGATGATCTTCTGGATCACCGGGAGCTGACGGAAAATGATGGGGTCAAACATGGGGAGAAGTTTCGCCCTCCC
>DATCRM010000059.1:0-26395 GCA_036568985.1 Lacunisphaera sp.
CCATGGGGGTGACCGCGGGATCGAGCGTGACACCGAAGTCGCGATTGAAACTCGTGCCCGCCGACGAATACCACGGGATCCTCCACCCCATGCGACGCTTGAACGGCGTGATCTTGGCCAGCGGCGCACGGGAGGTCAGCACCAGCGAGGTCTGACGCGAATGCAGCGTGGTGAAATGGCCGCGCGCGATCTGGTCGGCGAAACCGGAGCATCCCTTGCAGGGTTCGTCCAGCGGCTGGCCGTTTTCCCACAGCCACATGAAGTGGTAGATGATGAGCTGATGGCGACCGGCGAAGAGGTCCAGCAGGCGCACCTTTCCGTCCGGACCATCGAACACGTAATCCTGCTCGATCCGGACCATCGGGAGTTGGCGGCGCGCGGTGTTGAGCCGGTCCCGGGCGCGGGTGAGTTCCTTTTCCTGTGCCAGCAGCTCGAGGCGTGCTTTGAGCCATTCCGCACGCGAAACAGCCCGGGGATAGTTGATTGTGGTCGAGGTCATAGGGAGCAAAGCGAGTTCGTTGATGCAGGAGTGATTTCGTCCGCCAGTTCACGCACGCGCGTATCGATCTGCATGACCACGTCGGCGGCATCCACCCGCCCCTGGCGCTCAAGGGCATAGGCGAGATCCGCGAGTTCGGTGCGCAAGGCGTCGAGCCGGAGCTGCACGGTGGTGGGCGAGAAGGAAGCGGGCGGGTGGTTGCTCATGGCGGCTCAGATCGAGACGATGACCTTGAATCCGCCGTAGAGCATGCGCTTGCAATCGAACGGCATGTCCTTCGGGTCGCACATCGCAGCGATCCGCGGATCCTTCATAACCTTCGCGTTGACGCGATCACGGTGCGCCCGCGACTTGTAGGTGATCCAGGAAAACACCACGGTTTCCCCCTTGCGGGTCCGGATGCCTCGGGGAAATGGCATCGCAAATTTGGCATCGAGATCGTCCCCGACGCATTCCTTGTAGTCGATCGCACCGTGATCGCGCCAGACCCGGGACGCTTTGGCCGCGATGCGACGGTAGGCATCGATCTTGTTTTTGGGAACGGGAATGACAAATCCGTCGGCGTATTGTGACATGGCGGGATTCTCCTTGTACGATGAGGTTGATGGGATGGGCGCTTTGGCCCGTTCAATAAGGCAACGATCAGGACCAGTCGTTCCGGACATCGTGCGGCGACTTTTGCCGGGATTTTTGTTTCACAATGTCCTTCCGGCGTGAATTCGGTCGTCGTAGGGATATAACCGCTAACATAATAACCCGTATGTCCTCCACGCCCCCTCCTGCCCCCGCCGCCTACATGCTTCTGTTCCGGAACACCGGACCGGAAGTCTATCAACACCTCTCCCCGGCCCAGCGCCAGGATATCGTGACCCGTTGGAACGCCTGGTTCGAAGCCCTCGTGGCCGAGGGCAAGGCCGTGGAGGGCCAGCCGTTGGAAATGGATACGCGGATCGTCGCGGGTCCCGGCGGCGCCCGGATCATTGACGGCCCTTATCCCGAGGCCAAGGAAGCCATCGCCGGTTATGTGAAACTCCTCGTCAACGACCGCGAAGAAGCGACCGCGATTGCCCAGCGCCACCCGGCCCTCGCCTACGGCATGATGATCGAAGTCCGCGAGCTCACTCCGGGATGTCATCTGGGCGTCACCACCAAACCGGTCACTCCGCAAGCTGGCGCGAAGCATTAAGGAACCATGCACGTTTCCTCCCGATCTACACACCCCGCCCTGTCGGGCACCCCTCTTCATAGAGGGGACTTCGGCTGCTTGGGTTTGAATCCCCTCTATCAAGAGGGGTGGCGCTCTGCGCCGGGGTGCGTGATTGGAAACGAGATCGTTTGAATCGACGTGGCCGATCCCGAGTCAGCCTCCGCGAATTCCGCCCGGCCCGCGCAACTGGTCGAGCATTTCTTCCGGCATGAAACCGGCCGGTTGCACGGCGCGCTCGTCCGTCTGCTCGGCGTGCACAATCTGTCCCTCGCGGAAGACGTCGCGCAAGAGGCCATGCTTCGCGCCCTGCGCACCTGGTCCATGGGTGGCATACCGGCCAATCCTTCCGCCTGGATCACGCAAGTGGCGATGAATCTCGCCCGCGATGCCCTGCGGCACCGCAAGATGGCCACAGGCAAGGAAGGGGCGATCATCACGCACCACGAGCAGATGACCGCCACGCCGGCCGTCGCATGGGAGGCGACCCAAGGGATTCGCGACGACGCCCTGCGGCTGATGTTCGTGTGCGCGCATCCAGCCATCGCGCCCGACTCCCAAGTCATTCTCGCCCTGAAAATCCTTTGCGGTTTCAGCACCACGGAAATCGCCCGCGCCTTCCTCGCCACCGATTCGGCCATCGAGAAACAGCTTACGCGCACGAAGCAACGCATTGCCGACGCAGGCATCGGTTTTGAATTGCCCGAGGGTGAAGACCTGGCGCCTCGCCTGGATGGCGTGCTCGCCGCCATCTACCTGCTCTTCAACGAGGGCTACAAGGCCTCGTCCGGTGACCGCCTCCTGCGTGAGGACCTCTGCCAGGAAGCGATCCGGCTGGCCCTGCTGCTCGTGGCGCACCCCGTCGGCCGCACGCCGCGCAGCCACGCGCTGCTGGCGCTGATGTTCCTCACCATCGCGCGCTTTCCCACCCGGCTCGACGAACAGGGCGAGCTCCTGCGCCTCGACGAGCAGGACCGCAGCAAATGGAATCAGGAACTCATCGAGCGCGGACTGGTTCATCTGGCCGAGGCGGCTCAGGGCGACGAACTCAGCGAGTATCACCTGCAAGCCGGCATCGCCGCGACGCATTGCATGGCGCCGGACTATCTTTCCACCAACTGGGCGCACATCCTCCGGCACTACGACGAACTCTTCCGCCTGAAGCCCTCCCCGGTCATCGCGCTCAACCGCGCTGTGGCGGTGGCCAATCTCAGCGGACCGCAGGCCGGACTCGACGCCATCGCGGCTATCGACCAGCGCGCGAAACTGGAATCGCACTACTTGCTGCACGCGGTGGAAGGCGAACTCCATTGGCGTCTCGGCAACGCCAAGAATGCCGCGGCCAGTTTCCGCCGTGCGCTTGGCTTTGCCCACGTCGGTCCCGAACAGGCGTTCCTTTCCCGCATGCTGGAACGAAGCGAGGCGGAAGCCTGACGAGGTAGGGCGCGACCGCTGGGCGCGCCGAGGGACCGTCGTATACCGTCAGGCCGTCGCGCCCGTGCCCAGGATTCTTCGTGGAGGAGCCACAACGAAAGGTCGGCTCTCCAAAAGAAACGCTATTTCTTCAGCGTCGCGCAGAAGCGCGTCAGGCGCTCGACGCCTTTCTTGATGACCTCGTCGCTCGTGGCGTAGCTGAGGCGCAGGTAGCCTTCGAGACCGAAGGCCGAGCCCGGGACCGCGGCCACGCGTTCCTTCTCGAGCAATTGCGCGCAGAAGTCGGCATCCTTGAGACCGAAGCTGGAAATGTTCGGGAAAAGGTAGAACGCGCCCTGCGCGAGCAGGCACGAGATGCCCGGGATCTTGTTGAGTTCGCTGTGCAGGAACTTCCGGCGGCGGTCGAAGGCGGTGAGCATCGTCTTGAGCGCGGCCGTGGTCTTCTCCTTCTCCTTCAGAGCGGCGAGAGCGCCGAACTGGGCGAAGGTGGTGACGTTGGACGACATCTGGCTCTGGAGCTCGGCGATGGCCTTCGCGATCGGGAGCGGCGCGACCAACGTGCCGATGCGCCAGCCCGTCATCGAGTAGGTCTTGGAGAATCCAGCCACCACGATCGTGCGGGCCTCGATCTCCTTGCTGAAGGTCGCCACGCAGGTCGGGGTCACGCCATCGTACACGAGGTGTTCGTACATCTCGTCGGAGAGGATGTAGAGGTTGTGCTTCAGCGCGACGGCGGCGATAGCCTCGAGCTCGGCGCGGGTATAGACGGCGCCGGTCGGATTGGACGGCGAATTGAGAATGAGCAGGCGCGTCTTCGGCGTGATCGCGGCCTCGAGCTGGGCGGGCGTGAGCTTGAACCCGGCCTTGTCGTCACACTGCACGAACTTCGGCACCGCGCCGGCGAGCTTCACCATTTCCGGGTAACTGACCCAGAATGGCGCGGGCACGATGACCTCGTCGCCCGGCGAGCACGTCGCGAGCACGCCGAGGTAACAGGAAAACTTGCCGCCCGGGGAAACCACGACCTGCGCGGGCACGACCTTCAGACCGTATTCCGCACCGTAGCGGTCCGCGATGGCCTGACGCAGCGGCTCGATGCCGGGCGTGGGCGCGTACTTGGTCTTGCCCGCCTTGAGCGCCGCGATGCAGGCCTCCTTGATGTGCTCCGGCGTGTCGAAATCCGGCTCGCCCGCGGCGAATCCGCAAACGTCTTCGCCTGCGGCCGCCAGGGCTTTGGCCTTGGCGTCAATGGCAAGGGTCGGCGATGGCGCGACGTTGCGGGCCCAGACGGAGAGAGGATGCGGAGTGCTCATGTAGGTAGTGAGACGCAGGACTAAAGGGCCGGCCGAAACGAACGCAAGCCGACCGTTGGCGTGCGGGATGTCATAGGAAGAATTGTACCGGTGCGGGGTAGGGCGCACCGGCCCGGTGCGCCGCGGCGGAGCGGGCCGCTCCGCCCTACCCCGGAAAATGGCCCTTCACCGCTTCTTCTTCCGCTTCACCGCCGACTTTTTGGCAATGGGTTTTTTCACCGCCGGCTTGCGGCGCTTCTTCCTCCGGACCGGCTTCGGCCGGGGCGCGAGCACCGACTCCGCCGCCGCAGGCGGCGGCACGGCAGGGATCTCCAACTGGTTCACCGCACCGCTCTCCAATTGCGGCAAATAAGCCTCGACCGCCGCTCGCACGAGCTGGCCCACGCTCGTATGCTTGGCGCGGGAAATCTGACGCAGATTGCGCCTGATCTCGACGGGCAGCCGCACGGAGATCTGCAGTTGCGCGGGCCGCACGACCACCACGTTGGCGAAATCGTATTTCTCCAGCGCCGTCCGGATAAGTTCGCTGACCGACTTCGTCCGCCCTTCCCGCACGGGCTCGCTCAGACGGTCGAGAAACTCGACCTCCATCTGGATCGGAAAGGGTCTGTCTTCCTTGGTGGACATGGCAAAAAGCAACCAATCACACACCCCGCCCCGTCGCGCACCCGTCTTGATCCGCAACGATGCAGTCGGCGCGGGTGGTCGGGCACGTCCCTGTGCCCGTTTCGGAGGGCATCGAGCCACGCGCACGGGGACGTGCGCGGCCACCTTTCGGTATCGCAACTTTCAGCGCTAATTTGCGCGCCAATTGCATCGTTCCGGCTTGATAGAGCGGACCTTGGCCGCCGTGGGTTTTATTCCCCTCTTTGAAGAGGGGTGGCGCGTAGCGCCGGGGTGTGTAGGAGATCGTCATCATCCTGTCTTCATCATCGGGCAGAGTTTTCAAAACCGGACGACTTTCTCCTCCGGGACTGGCGGCGGATCGTCAGCGAGGCCTGCAGACAGGAACGTTCGGGCCGGCCAGGCGAGATCGAGCGCTGCCGCCGTGACTGTGAAACGCGTCTTGTCGCGGGTGAGGTCGTCCCGGACATCGATCGATTTCACGATCCACTGTTCCCCCACCTTCTTCAGATCCAGCAGGCTGATGGTCTTCTCGACGGCGTTTTTCGGACCGAGCAACTCGGCCTGCACCATGGCTTGAAATTGCGTGTCAATGAGCACGCGAACGCCGGTCAGTCCGGGCGTGGGCGACGGTCCGCCCGCTGGCGGGTACAGGATGAAACTATGCGTCGGCCGGCCGCGCACCTTCGCCTCGCCCTCGTATGTGAACTTGGTCCAATAAAGAAATGGCATCTGCAGATCGAAGACGGTGACGCCCGTGCCCCCGAGCGCCTGACCCGTCTCGTTGGGCGCCACCAAGTCGGTCTGGCCGTCGGCTTTCGCCTTCCAAGCCGCCGCTTGCGGCCCGGATTCGATCAGCCAGCGCTCCGAGCCGAGTTCAAGGCGGGAGATCGGGCCACCGGTACCGCGCGTTCCCAGCATCGTCCCCGTCACGGTATGTTCGGCACCCTTGCGCGGCATGACCCGCAATTCAAAGGCCAGCCAGTAATCGCCCGCGATGCCCGCCTGACGAAACTCCGCGAGGATGCGCGCACCCTCCGCTTGATCGGCCTTGCCCGAAGCAGCTCGCTCGGTGGGCTGGCCAAACTTGTCCGCCTGGGCCCACGCGCTGCTCGCGAACCACGCGACCAGCCCAAATAACAAAGCCCGGCGAACCGGGCTTGAAAATTCAGGGTTTGGTTTCAACCGGCTTCGGGGCTGCGGGCTGCGCGGCCGGCGCGGGCGCCGGGTTGCTTGCCGGAGCCGTGACGGTCGGCAGCTTGTTGTCGACCGCTTCCTGATGCTTGGCCTGATAGATATTGGCGAGATAGAGGCCGAAGCTGAGGACGAAGAAGACGATGGCACCCTTGATGGTGGCGCCGGTGAGGACGTTGTTGGTCTCGGCGCCGAAGGCGGATTCCGTGGCGCCACCCGCCATGGCGGCACCGATGCCGCCGTCGGTCTTGGCACGCTGCATGAGAACAACCAGCACCAGGAATACCGAGGTGATGACCAGGATGAAAGTGAGGACACCGATGACGAGACTCATAAGGTGGCAGAAGCAACGTACTCCGACGGGCTTTGTCAACCAAAGTTCCGTGGACCGCCATTGGGTGGAACCTGACCTCCGGGCAGGTTGGATTGGGCGCATCGCCATACGTGCCAAGGCCCGCCCGGCCTGCCGCCCGTAGCCTTGGCGGAGGATGGAGGTCGGGCTCCGCCTTCAGGCAAAAACGTCCACTGCCGAATTACAGAAAACTCATCCCTCCGCCCCCTTGTAGGAGCCTGCTCGCAGGCAATTTGCGGGGGTATGGCGTGCAAGCAGGCTACTACAGGGCAAAAAACTAGAGATTCACACCCATCTTCTGCAACACACGCGACAGGTCGTCGTTGCCGGCGTACTCGATGATGATGCGGCCGCGCTTGTCGGAGTGCTTGAGGGTGCTGCGGGCACCGAGGTGAGAAGTGAGCTTCTTTTCGATGTCGGTCAGGGCCGTGGCCGTGGCGCCAGGCATCCGCCGCTTCTTGCCGGGGGCGCCCGATGGCTTGTGGCGCAGCAATTCCTCCAAGGCACGAACACTCAGACCCTGTTCCAAGCTGCGGCGGGCCAGCACGAGACGCTCGGCCGAACCTTCCACCCCGAGCAACACCTTGGCGTGGCCGACGCTGAGCATGCCCTTGCCCACGTAGGCCTGCAGTTCGGCCTCAAGTGCCAGCAGGCGGAGGGAATTGGCCACGGTCGCGCGGCCCTTGCCGACGCGCTGGGCGGCGGCATCTTGCGTGAGGTCGAAATCGCGGATCAGGCTGGCGTAGCCGTGCGCTTCTTCGATTGGATTGAGATCGGCGCGCTGGAGGTTCTCGATCAACGCAAGCGAGGCGGACGACGCGTCGCTCGAAGTCATCACACGGGCCGGGATCGTCTTGATGCCGAGTTTCTGAAAGGCGCGCCAGCGGCGCTCGCCGGCGATGAGCTGGAAATGATCGCCCACCGGGCGCACCACGATCGGCTGTAATAGCCCTTCGGCCCGGATGCTCTCCACGAGATCGGCCAGGGCTTCGTCGGAAAACTCCTTGCGCGGCTGGTAGGGATTCGGCTCGACCTTGGCGACGGCGACCTCGCGGTAACCAGGCAAGCCATCGGTCTGAGCCGGGGCCGGCGCAGCAGCGGGAACAGCCGCAGGCGCGGCCGGTTTGGGTGCGGCGGCCGCGCTGGTGATGAGCGCGCCAAGGCCGCGACCGAGGCGGGAGACGGGAGGTTTGGCCATGATTATTTGCCTTGGGGAATGAACAAGGTCTGGCCGACGCGGATGCGGCTCGGATCGGAGATCTTGTTGGCGTTGATGATATCCTGCTGCTTGGCGTTGTTCTTGCGCGCGATCACCGCCAGCGAATCGCCGGACTGGACGGTGTAGTTGATGCCTTCCTTTGGAAAATCGTCGGAGAAGGTGGTCTGGACCACCGGCCGCGTGGCCTGGTTCTTCGCGAGCGAATCGAGCGCAGCGTTGGTCTGGCGGCCGAGTTTCTCCAGCTGGCCGGCGACTTGGGCCAGCACTTCCTTCTTCTGGTCGCCCAGCTCGGCCTGCATCGTGCGGTTCACGTCCGCAATCGCTTTGTTGAGCTGTTCGACGGTGGCGTAGCTGCGGCCGGCTTTCTCCTGCAACGCGGCGTTGTCCCGGGTCAGCTGCTCGACGGTCATGGTCAGTTCGCCGACACGCTGGTTGAGCAACAGCACATCCTGACGCAGCGCGGCCAGTTCGGAACGGGGATCAGATTGGGCCGACAGGGAGCCGGCGAGAAGCATCAACAGGGCGCCGCAGCGCGAAAAGGTGACTCGCATGAGGGTGAGGTTGGGAAATCTGCCGGCAAAAACAAGCCTTAGACCCACCTATCAACCTTGTTGATGAACCTACACACCCCGCCCTGTCGGGCACCCCTCTTCATAGAGGGGACTTTGGCTGCGTAGATCTGATTCACCAAGGGTGGCATTCTGCTGGTCGACAGAACGCCGGGTGTTGCATTCAGGCTCGAGAACAAAAGACCGAAATCAACCTCTGCGGTGGGGAAAAGGCTTCGTGGCGACCAGCGGCGGCATCGGGTGCGAAGGCAGGACTGTGCCCACAGCCACGGGAAACCCGCGCAAGAACTCCCCCCCTGGCAGGAGCCGGCCCCCGGGCCGCTGCAGCTTGCGCAAACGAAGCGTCCCCTCCCCCGTCGCCACGCAAAGGCCTTCCGCATCGCTTCCGAGCACCATGCCCGGCGCAACGGGAGCGGCAGGTTTGTCATATAATGTATGACAAACGTCCGCGAGGCCCAGCTTCACGGGCTGGCCGCTGATCTCGACCGAACATCCGGGCCAGGGATTGAGGCCGTTGATTCGCGCGGCGAGCACGGTGGCCGGGACGGAAAAATCGAGCGCGCCATCGGCCTTTTCGAGTCGACGGCAGAAGGTCGCAGCGCCGGCGTCCTGTGGCGTGAAGACCTGCGTCCCTGCTGCAATCGACGGCAGGCATCTCGCGAGTAGGGAGACGCAGGCTTGAGCGAGCTTGGCTTCCACTTCGGCTGCGGTGTCCAGTGGAGCAATCGCCACACGCTCCACGTCGGCCACGGGGCCGGCATCGAGGGCGAGAACGAGTTTCATGAGCGTGACTCCCGTCTCCCGGTCTCCGCAGGCGGTCGCGGTTTGGATAGGCGATGCGCCGCGGTATTGCGGGAGAATCGACGTGTGCAGGTTCAACGTACCGAGCCGGGGCGTGTCGATCACCTCCTGCTTGAGGATGTGCCCGTAAGCCATGACCAGCGTGAGGTCGGGTTTGAATCCCGCGAGTTGCTGCTGCTCGGCTGCTCCGACCCTAGCCGGCTGAAGCACCGGCAATCCCCTCGCCTGCGCCCAAAGCTTGATGGCGTTGGCTTGAACCTTCTGGCCGCGGCCCACGGCGCGGTCCGGCTGCGTGAAAACCGCCACCAACTCTGCAAGGCCGCTGGTGGTTAGCCATTCCAACGCCGGCAGCGCGATGGCATCGGACCCCATGAAGACGATTTTAAGCATGGCGTCTCGGCCCACAGGGACGTGGGCCCTCCACAAGGTCAGTCATCCAGCAGGCTCGGATCGAAATCGTCGCCGTCGCCGGCGGTCTCCTCCGAGTGGCCGGTTTCGCCCCGGCTCTTCCGGTAGGCGAGGCGCTGCTCGATCGGTACCTTCTTCTTGCCGACGAGATCAAAGTGGATCGGGCAACCCTCCAGTTCGAACTCCCGGACGAGCCCGGCCTCCAAGTAGCGACGGTAGGACTCGGTGAGGTTGCGCTCCTGGTTGCAAAATACCTTGATGCGGAAAGGCCGCGTCGAAGTCTGCGTTGCGTAATAGATCTTGAAGCGCTGGCCGCCGATGGCGTGCGGGGGCGTGCGGTCGGCGAGCTTGATGATGGTGGCGTTGAGCTTCGCGGTCGGAATCTTGGTGTCGAGCCGGCGGTCAAGGGCGCGGGCGCTACGGAGCATGCGCTCGATCTCGTGGCCCGTGAGCGCGGATACGAACATCACCGGCGCACCGGGCGTGAAGAACAGCTGGTCGAACAGCGCTTTCTCGAACTTCTCGCGGAAATCACGCTCGCTGTCGAATTTCGGGAGCGCGTTCTTGCGGAACGCGGCATGCACCAGATCCCATTTGTTGACGACGATGACGATGGGCTTCTGTGCCTTGATGATTTCGCCCGCGATGGCCTTGTCCTGCTGGGTGATGCCTTCCATCGCATCCACGACCATGAACACGATGTCGGCGCCGTGAATCGCCTCGAGCGAGCGCAGGCGGGAGAAATACTCGACCGACGACGAAAGCTTCGGCGCGGGCCGGATGCCGGCGGTGTCCACGAGCCGGAAGAGCCACGGCTTGCCCTCCTTGTTGGTGTAAGTGAAATCGAGCTCGACGGCGTCGCGCGTCGTGCCGGGCACGTCGCTGACGATCAAACGGTCGCTCTTGAGGAGACGGTTGCTGAGCGAAGATTTGCCGACGTTGGGGCGGCCGACGAAACAGATGTGCAGCCGTTCGCGCTCCGACTCGTCCTCGACCGGCACCGGTCCAAGTTTCTCCAGCACCGCATTGCGCACCTCGGCTTCGCCGTTGCCGTGCTCAGCCGACATGAAAAACGGCTCCCCGAAACCCAGCCGGTAGAAGTCCGCGATCTCGGCGACCTTCTCCTTGCCGCTGTCAGCCTTGTTGGCGACGAGCAGGACGTGTTTCTTGCTTTTGCGCAGCATCGCCGCGATGCGCTCATCGAGCGCGGTCACGCCGTCGCGGGCATCGACGATGAATAAAATGACGGACGCCGCTTCGATCGCGAAGGTGACCTGCAATTCCGAAGCCTTGGTAATGCGCGCCGGCGTGTCGCTGCCGGTCAAACCCAGACCGCCCGTGTCGAGCAGCGTGTAAGTACCGTCCTCGATTTCCGCCGTGACAACGTCCCGGGTGACGCCGGGCATATCATGCACGATCGATATGCGCTTCCGGGCCAGCCGGTTAAACAGGCGGCTTTTGCCCACATTGGGGCGGCCCACGATGGCGACGGTGCGCGGTGCATTCTGCATCCCCCGAGCTATCCCGTCCGGAAGCCGGCTTGCAAGCGATACTTCCGGCGACCCGCCCTGCAGTCTGGCCTAAAGTCCCGGTTCAACCGGCCGATTAAGCCGATTCGGGCCGCATTGTTTATGCACATTCTTATCGCTGACGACGACGCGAACTACCGTGAATTCGCCACCCGGCTCTTTGCCAAGTGGCCGGAACACCAACTCACCCTCTGTGAGGATGGGCGCGAAGCCTGGGGGCTCCTCGACGACCCGAAGCGCTGGTTCGACGTAGTCTTGCTGGACGTCAACATGCCCCGCCTGACCGGCCTCGATGTGCTCAAACGACTGCGCGAGTCGGTCCTGCACAAATCCCTCGAGATTGTGATGTGCACCGCGCACAACGACCGCGCCACCATCACCGAGGCGATCGGGCTCGGTGCCCGACATTATCTGGTGAAGCCTTACACCGAGAAGGTTCTCGCCGACAAACTGAAGCAGATCGAGCAGAAGCGCGCGACCGAGGCGCGGTGAGAAGTTGCCATGGCGTGTAGGGCCGGCGCTCGCCGCCGGGCCATTGCTTTGTTTGTTCTCGGTTTGGACTGATGGCATCAGGCAAAGCGGAAGCCGCCCAAAACCTCGAAAAGATCACCCTCACGCCACCGTCATCCTGAGCCGTGCGAAGGATCTAAGGGAATGGATGGACGGACGCACATCTCGGGCTTGGATCCTTCGCCCGGCTCAGGGTGACGCAGGGGAACGTTCCGGATTCACCGGGGCCGCGTCGGAAGCTTGGCTCTCCCGCGCCGAAGATTAGTGTTTATTCGCGCGCGTTAGTGGTTTCAGTCCGGGATTCCCATGTTCGAATCCCTGACCGAAAAACTGACCGGCGCCCTGCACAACCTGCGCGGCACCGGCACCCTGTCCGAAGCCAACATGGCCGACGCCCTCAAGGAAGTGCGCGCCGCGCTGCTCTCGGCCGATGTCCATTTCAAGGTCGCGCGCGATTTCATCGACCGCGTCCAAGCCGCCTGCGTCGGCCAGGCGGTCCTAAAGTCCGTTTCGCCCGGCCAGCAGGTCGTCAAGATCATCAATGACGAACTCGTGAAGCTTCTCGGCGAGGGCGCCACAGAACTCGCCGCCAAGCGCCCGCTCAAGGTCCTCATGGTCGGTCTCCATGGCTCGGGCAAGACGACCTCCACCGCCAAGCTCGGCAAGCTGCTAAAGAAAAAAGGGGCTCGTCCCTTCGTCGTCGGTTGCGACGTATATCGTCCGGCCGCCATCGACCAGCTCGAGATCCTCGCGAAGCAGGAGGAACTCGGTTTCCATTCCGACCGCGTTTCCAAGGACGTGCCCGCCATCGGCGCCAAGGGCCTGGAAATCGCGCTCGCGCAGAACGCCGACGTCATTCTGTTCGACACCGCCGGCCGCCTCCAGATCGACACCGATCTGATCGAGGAAGTGAAGAAACTGAAGACCGCCGTCACGCCCGATGAAATCATCCTCGTGGCCGATGGTGCGCTCGGCCAGGAGGCGGTGAACGTGGCCAAGGCCTTTCATGACGCCCTCGGCCTCACGGGCCTGGTGCTCACAAAACTCGACGGCGACACCCGCGGCGGCGCAGCGCTGTCGATCAAGTCGGTCACCGGCGTGCCCATCAAATTCGTCGGCGTGGGCGAGAAGACCGCGGACTTCGAGCCCTTTTATCCCGACCGCCTCGCCTCGCGCATCCTCGGCATGGGCGACGTCGTGTCGCTGGTCGAACGGGCGCAGGAGAATATCGACCAGAAGGAAGCCGAGCGCATGGCCGAGAAGATGCGCAAGGCGGATTTCAATCTCGAGGACTTCCTCGCGCAGATGCAGCAGGTGAAGAAAATGGGCTCGATGCAGTCCATTATGGGCATGATGCCCGGCATGAGCGGCGTGCAGTTACCCGGCGACGCCGACAAGCAGATGAAGCGCACCGAAGCCATCATCCAGTCGATGACCATCCAGGAGCGCCGCAAGCCCGGCATTCTGAACGGCAATCGCCGCATCCGCATCGCCAACGGTGCCGGCGTGAAGGTCGTCGAGGTCAACCAGCTCATCAAGCAGTTCGAGCAGATGCAGAAGCTCATGAAGATGATGAAAGGCGGAAACCAGAAGAAGCTCATGCGCCAGATGGAGCAGATGAGAGGCCGCGGCGGCATGCCGGGGTTCTGAGGCCCGGTGCGGAGCCGGCAGACGCGACGGCAGGCAAGGGGCACAAGACTATCTTGTGGTAGGGCGGACCGGCCCGGTCCGCCGTGATCGCGATGTCATACCCGCGCGGACCGGGCCGGTCCGCCCTACCCTCGCTCTGTCTAGCGAGACTCAGTAGTCCGCTACAAAGATCAAAGCATTCACGCTACCGCGGCAACCACTTCTCCCAATTCTTCGCGAAAGCCTCCACGTTGTCCCGGGTGATGGCCGTCAGCTCCGTGTCTTCGATGGGACTCTGCGGCGCCGACTCCTTCAAGTACAGTTTCCCGACGAGACGTTCCACCGCCCGGTAGCCGTAGCCATACACGTCCTGCGAAAGCAGCATCTGCACATGACCGCTGCGCACATAGACGAGTTGCGGCGGCAACGCGTCTACCGAAACGCACTGCACGGTGCCCGGCGCCCATTTGAGCGCTCGGTCGGTAAACAAGGGCCAGCCGCCGAGGAACCCCCAGCCCGTAATGTCGGGATGAGCCTGCATCACCTGCTCGATCTTGGCGACGGCATCCAGCGGGGTTTCCTTGTGATAGAAAATGTCGAGCAACGTGATCTCCGGATGCCGCTTCGCCGCCGCCCGGAATCCGGCGGCACGTTGCTGGAGGTTGACCGCGTTGGGATTGCCGTCGATCGCCGCGACCACGCCGCGGCCGTGCAGGAGGCGGGCCAGTTCCTCGAACGTCCGCTCGCCGCACGCAAAGTCGTCGATACCGATCGACAGCGCCCGCTTGCTCGCCGGTGCGTCACCGGAAAACGTGACGACGGGAATCCCCTGATCGACCGCGCGGTTGATCGCGTCCGTGAGTTTGTTGGCGTCGGAACAACTGATGATGATGCCGTCCGCGCCGGCGAGCACGAGCTGCTCGACGAAATCGGCCTGCTTCTGCGCGTCTTCTTCGTTGGGCGTGCGCCAGTCGATCTTGATCGTGATGCCGTGTTTCCGGCCCAGTTCCCGAGCGGCATCGTTCGCGCCGGCCCGCGCGGCCTCGAAGAATTGGTTGCCCTGCGACTTCGCCACCATCCCGAAGGTGTAGGTGTCGGCCGCAAAAACCGGAACCGCCAGAGACAAGATCACCACACCGAGCAGACGGGATAGCATGGGAGAGAACATGCCAGAACCGCCCGTCCCGCCAACTGAAAACAAGCCGCACCTGAATTTGCTTTTGACGCGCGCCTGCTTAAAAAAATTCCCGTACCCCCCACCCGATGATCGTTTCCCTCCGCTCCTTGGGCCGAGCCCTTTTGCCCGGCTTGTTTCTGTTGTTCACCTCCGCCTTCGCGACGGATCCGGTTTCCGCGCTGCCGGCTCTACCCTCTCCCCAAGGTCTGCTGGCCCCCGGCCCGAAAACCGACGGACCATATGTTCCGCTGCCACTCATTCCGGGCGGCGTGGTCGTTCCCCTCTATCCGCCGGACTCGCCTTATCTCAACGCCGATAAAATCCGCGAACCCGAGGAGTATCACCGCTACGAACCAAGCCGGCTCGGTTATATCGTCCACATTCACAATCCGTCGATCGAGTTTCATCCCAGCAAGGGCGGCATCAACACGGGCGCGACCATCATCCTCGCCGCAGGTGGCGGGCACAATACCCTCGGAGTCGGCGGCGAAAGTATCGACGAGGTTTATTTCTTCGCCCTGCAGGGAATAAATACCGTGATCCTGCGCAACCGGCTGCGCAGCGACGGCTACGATCCCAAGGTGGATGGCGTCAACGATGCGCTTCAAGCCATCAAGCTGGTCCGGGCCTATGCCAAGGAATGGCACCTCGATCCGGACAAAATCGGCATCATGGGCTTTTCCGCCGGCGCCGAATTGGTCGCGGGCGCCTCCCTCTATTGGGAGGATTTTGACCGGACGAACGACCGTCCGGAAAACCCCTTGGCCAAGATCTCGTCGCGACCCGATTTCGCCGCGCTGATCTACCCGGGGCCCTCGCCTTTTTCCCAAGGAGCCAGCCCGGCGATTCCGCGCCGTGCGCCGCCTGCGTTCTTTGCCTGCACCGGCTTGGGCGATCGGATCCATGCGCTTTGGGCCACCGACTATTTCACGGCCTTGCTGAACGACGGCGTGCCCAATGTGGAATTGCACATTTACGCCCGCGGCCGTCATCCCGGCGACAAATCCGGTCCCGACGAGCCCCCGCCATCGGGCGGCATTTCCAACTACGGCGGCGCCGCCTTCGGTACCTGGTCGGCGCGCTTTCTCGATTGGCTCCGTGACCTCGGTTTCCTGAACGCACCGGGAGTCGAAACCCGCGCCGCAAACGACGTCGCCGCCAGCCTCGACCGCCAGCCCTACAAGCCCAAGGCGCCGCCACCAACCGCGCCGTCTCCCGCCAAGACGACCCCGTAGAGCGATTCAGTTTTGTCGTCAGCCTCCTAAACCCACCGTCCCCGTGATCCTGAGCCGTGCGAAAGATCCAAGGAAAGGGACGAACGCGCACCACGGGCTTGGATCCTTCGCCCGGCTCAGGATGACGGGAGCGGAGATTGGGTTCCTCCTCGGAAGCTGAGCCGCTACACCTTAATTTGAACCGCTCTAAAATCGCCGAAAAGCCACAGCCAGCAGCCGCCAGCCTGTGCCTGACAAACAGCGTTTCAATCAGCGCTTCTCCGCCATCTCAGATTCCTCCGGCAGCCGCGGAAAAAGATACGTGCCGACGGGATGGACGCTCGGACCGAGCAAGGTCGGCGTGAGCCGCTGCACCTCCACTTCCAGCAGCCGGTGCACGGTGATGGTCTTCAACAGCAACAGAAATTCATCCTGGCCGAACTTCCCGGGTTTGAAATGCAGCACCACGCGGCCGTCGCGTATCGCGTAGCCTTCGGCATGCTGCCAGGCGCCCTGCCAGATCACTTTGCCATCGGGGTCGGTTATCTCGACCTCCAGCGATGCGCGGTGGTGCTTGATGCGGATCTGCGCGGTCTGCTCATGAAGGATCCGCGCGAGCGCCGGCACAAACTCGAGCTTGAACAGCGCGTGGAGTGAAACCCCATCCGATGCACGCCCCACGGCCGTCGTAACGACCGTGCCCTCGTCGTCGTAGATTCCCGTCAGGTTAGGCTCTCTCTCCTCGGCTGCCGCAGTTACGACAAGCCAAGCCGCCGCGACCCAATATCGCCATGGAAACGGAGCAAGGAACGACATCTTCATGATACTGCGATCCCGACCTGTCCGAGAGCTTGAATTAATTTTTGCCCAAAGCCATTCCATTTCCCATCGCCCACTCCGGAGGGCCGGGCTCCCGCGAGGCCGCGATTGGCACCGTTACATGGCCTCGCGGGAGCCCGGCCCTCCGACGATCTGACCACGACGGACACGGGATTCGGACCGCCTAACCCAACCGGGACTTGCGAAAGGATGCGGCGGCTATTGGCTGGCAGGATGCCGCGCATTCCCCTCGAAGATAATTTCACCGACGTCATCGGCAAAGCCCAGCGCGGCTGGCGCCTCAGCGACGCCGAACTCGCCGCCCAAGCAGGTATCACGGCGGATGAACTGGCCGCCGTCAAAGGTGGCGAAATCCGCGACCACGTGCTCCGGGCTCTCGCCAAACCGCTCAAGCTGGAACGCAACGCTTTCCTCGAACTCGCCCGGCGCGAGTGGTATCCAGAACAGCCCCTGTTCAAGCGCGGGTTTTCCCTGTTCAACACGGCGTATGAGGACATGACGGTGAATGCCTACCTCATCTGGGACACCAAGACCGGTCACGCCGCCGCTTTCGACACCGGCGCCAACGCCCAGCCCATGCTCGATACGATCGCCGCCGAGGGACTTACCCTCCGCTACATTTTCCTCACTCACACGCACGAGGACCACGTGGCCGACCTGCCCCGCCTCGCCGCCACCGGCGCGGAAGTTTGGGCCAGCGAACTCGAGCCCGCACCCTATCCCGGCGCCCGCACCTTTCAGGAAAACGCCCACTTTCATCTCGGGGAAATTGCGATCAAGACGCTGTTCACCTGGGGTCACTCGCCCGGTCAGACGACCTATTATGTCACGGGCCTGGCATGGCCGCTCGCCATCGTCGGCGACTCCCTCTTCGCCGGCTCGATGGGCGGCAGCGCGACCCACTACGAAACGCAGCTTCGCAACAACAAGCAGAAGCTCCTGACCCTCCCGCTCGACACCGTCTTCGCCTGCGGCCACGGCCCGCTCACCACCCTCAAGCAGGAGAAGAAGCACAACCCTTTCCTCGCGCGATGAACCTGAGGACAGATGTTTTGGCCACAAAGAGTCACAAAAGATCCGGCGGCAGAAATAATTCAAAGGCGCCTATAGGCGCACGGACGACTGGCGGCTGCCACAAAAGCCGCTTTTTGTGCCTTTTTGTGGCGAAAATTCCAGGTCTTGGGTTTTGGCGAATCGCATGAGCACGGTACCCCACGATCCCTACGCCGCGCTGCGACATCCGGGTTACCGCCGTTACCTGATCGGCAACTTTCTCGCGAATGTCGGCCGCCAGGCCTTCAACGTCGCCGCCGCCTGGCAGATCTACCAGTGGACAAATTCCGCCACCGCCCTCGGCCTGGTCGGACTGGCCAATGTGTTGCCCCTGATCGCGCTCGTCCTGCCGGCAGGCGCCCTGGCGGACCGCCTTGATCGCCGCCTACTCATCATGCGGACCACCCTGGTCTCCACGCTGCTGTCGCTGGCCTTGGTATTCGTCACCCGTTACCACGCTTCTATTCCGCACTTTGCCGTACTCGAACACGCCAACGCTTTCCTGCGCTCGATCGCGCTCGTCTTTGAACGCCAGACCGATCCGGGCAGCCTGCACTTCGACAATCCCGCCCTGCCGCTGACCTATCTGATCCTGTTCGTTCAAGCTTCGCTCCGGGTGCTGGCGGGCCCTTCCCGCGGCGCGTTCGTACCTTTGCTCGTTCCCCAAGCCACGCTGAGCAATGCGATCACCTGGACCTCGAGCTCCTTTGAACTTTCAACCGTGCTCGGCCCCGGGCTGGGCGGCTTCATCGTCGCCCTGAGCGGCTACTCCACCGTTTACCTGCTGGATGTCTTCGCCGGCGCCATCTTCGTGATGATGTTGTTCGGGGTCCATCCGGCGGCGGGTGTACGCCGCGCGAGCGCACCTCGCAGCGGGATGCTGGCCGGCGTCCAGTTCATGGCCCGCAACCCCAACGTGCTCGCCGCCATGTCGCTCGACCTCTTCGCGGTGATCCTCGGGGGTGCCACCGCGCTGCTGCCCATCTACGCCGACAAGATCCTGCACGTGGGGCCGGCCGGACTGGGCTGGCTGCGCGCCGCGCCCGCGGCCGGCGCCATCGCCATGGCCATGTTCACCGCCCATCGTCCGCACTCACAGCGCCCCGGCTTGCTGATGCTCTGGGCGGTGGCCGGATTCGGCGCATCGCTCGCGCTCTTCAGCATCTCGACGGTTTTCTGGCTGTCGCTCGTGGCCCTGTTTCTGAGCGGCTGTTTCGATAATTACAGCGTCGTCGTCCGGCACTCGCTGGTGCAGCTCCTGACCCCTGACGCTCTGCGCGGGCGGGTCACCGCCATCAATCAACTGTTCATCGGTTCTTCGAACGAGATTTCGGCGCTGCGCGCCGGTCTCACCGCTGCACTCTTCGGGCCGGTGGTCGCCGCCGGCGTCGGCGGTCTCGGCACGATCGCCGTGACCGGTATTGTCGCGCTGCTGGCTCCCTCGCTGAAGCATGTCCCGCCCTTGCATCAGTTGAAGACCGAGGCGGACGAGGAAGAAAAGCCGCTTTGAGGCCGAAGCGGCCGCGCTTCTGAAAAAGTCTCTTTTCCCTTGTGGGCGGGGTGCCCTCACCCCGCGAGGCCTGAGCGGCGCTGGCGGAACCTGCGGGGTGAGGGTACCCCGCCTACAGTAGCGAACCAAGCGGGCCGAGCACACGCGTGTTTCCTCTGGTCGAGCCAAGCGATGGCCGCGATCAGACCTTTGCCAGCTTGAGTTTGTTTTTCCACACGTCTTTCGGGGCGTGCAGCTCCACCAGTTTGAGCAGTGCATCGGCGTTCACGGTGGTCGAGACAACCACCAGCTGATTTCGGTCCACGACCGCCACGCAAAGATCCAACCGTCCATCCGCGTTGGCCTCGTCGGAGGAATAGACCAGGACGGTCTTGTCCTCTTCCGCGACGCCCACCAGGCGGGTCCAGCCGCGCCGGTTCATTATTTTGTCCGCCCGACCCAGCAGCGCCCCAAACCCAATGTTCGTATTACGAACATTGCTCTCGTACACGCCGACGCTGGCCCGGCGCACGGCGGCGAGCGCGAGCCGGGCTTCGTCCATGTGTTCGGCCTGGACGAACTGGAGGCCGGTGCGCACGGCCCCGAGCACAATCCCGCCGACGCTCATCTGCACCTTGGTATGCCAGCCGGCGTCGGTCGCGGCCATGATCTCGCGACGCAGCACCGCTGCATCGCGATTCAACGTGAGCATCGAAGCCACGCCGATCGCGAGAATGACAACCGGTGTGGCCATCACCAGGAGACCGAACAGCACCCATCGGCCATAATGGCGGCGAGGCTTGAGCAGAGAGGGAACAGAAGGGTTCATTGGAAAAAGATTGGGTTACCACTGATGCGCACTGACGAAACCCGGAGACGTGACTTTAAGTTTTTTGAGACCCCAATCCCGTCATTCTGAGCGTAGCGAAGAATCCAAGGGAATTGTCGTTTCCCAGTCGGGTAGCGAGGCGTCACTTGGATCCTTCGCTACGCTCAGGATGACGAAACGGATTTAGAGACATGCCCAGACCGAAACCCCGACAGGCTCGAGTGGCTGGAGACTCACGCCTCGTCGTCCTTGTTCTTGTGGTGCTTCTTGATCTTCACGTGCAGGTTCTTGAGCGGCTGGATGTCGAGGTTCTCGGCCACGGTTGCGATCTGGTCGGCGCTGATGTTGCCGACAATGTTCACGAATACCGCCTCACCCTTGCGATCAAGGACCGTCACGACGAGGCCCTCGATCATGTCCTCGTTGCGCTGCTTCACGTGGATGTCGACGTTGTTCCCGTCGGAGCCTTCCCGGACCGACACCATCTGCGTCCAACCCTGGCCTTCCAGTTTGCGGCGGATCGCCTCGATCTGTTCGGTGGTGCTTTTGCGGTTGGAGTCGTCGAGACTCACGACATTGACGCGAACGCGTTTGAGATTGCCGATGAGTTCCGCGGCTTCGGGTTCCTCCTTGGAGGCGATTTTGGCGGCAAATTTGAGCATGCCGGGCGAAAGATTGACCTCCACAAACTTGCCATCCGCGGAGGGGGCGAGTTGGCCGATGTCAACAAAACCGGGCTCGGCTTCGGCGGCGAAAGAACGGATGGAAAGGACCGCAGCAAAACCGGCGGCGATCGCGAGGGTACGGAGGGATTTCATAAGGGAAACGTGGTTGAGGTTGGCGGGAGTGTCGTCGTGCCCTCATCACACACCGCGCCGGCGGAAAGTTGCAGATTGTTCGTTAACCTGAGCCGGCTGACGTCGCTTTGCAGATGGTAGGGCGGCGAGTCCCTTCGCCGCCGCAGCACGGACAGGCTGGGTGCGCCCTACCTCAGACGCCATGCTCGCCACAATCATTCCGCGCGAGCCGCCTTGCCATCGGCGACGTTGCCCCCCCAAGTGATTGCCCGCTTCCTGCGACCGCATGTCCCGCCTCGCCTTCATCCTCGAAAAAGAATCCCCCAGCTCCCGAGCCCGGGCCGCACGCTTCACGACCCTGCACGGCGAGGTCCGCACGCCCGTTTTCATGCCGGTAGGCACGCAGGCCACGGTCAAAAACATGAATGTCGAGGGCCTGAAAGGCGTCGGCGCCCAAGTGCTGCTCGCCAACACCTATCACCTGCTCCTGCGGCCTGGCCCGGAGGTCTTCCGGAAGTTCGGCGGCATCCACCGGTTCATGAACTGGGACCGTCCCGTGCTCACCGATTCGGGCGGTTTCCAGATTTTTTCCCTGCTCGAGTCGCGTACCATGACCGAGGCGGGCGCCCAGTTCCGCAGTTATGTCGACGGCGATGTTCACTTCCTTTCGCCTGAATCCAGCATCGCGATGCAACGGGCCATCGGGAGCGATATCATGATGGTGCTGGACCAGTGCATCGCCTCCACCGCCTCGCATGCCGAAACCGAGGCCGCCATGCACCTGACCCATCGCTGGGCCGAACGCTCCCTGGCAGCGCGCGGCGATTCGCCCCAGGCGCTCTTCGGCATTGTCCAAGGCGCCTGCCACCGCGACCTGCGCCTGCGCAGTGCCGAGTTTCTCCGCGCCCTGCCCTTCGACGGGCTCGCCATCGGCGGCCTGGCCGTCGGCGAAACCCACGAACAGCGCTACGAATTTACCGGCCTCGTCACCGATCACCTGCCCGCGAATCTTCCGCGCTACCTGATGGGCGTCGGCACACCCATCGACATCCTGGAGTCTGTGCACCGGGGCGTGGACATGTTCGACTGCATCATCCCCACGCAGCTGGCCCAGCGCGGCACCGCTTTCACGTCCCACGGACGCATCCATTGCCGCCGCGGCATCTACAAGTTTTCCGAAGCCCCCCTCGACGCGCTTTGTTCCTGCAGCACCTGCGCCAACTATTCCCGCGCCTACCTGCATCATCTCACGAAATCCGACGAGGTGCTTGGCTGGCAGCTGTTGTCCATCCACAACCTCGCCTTCTATCAGCGCCTCATGGCTGAAATTCGCGATGCGATCCTGAAAGGCGAATTCCTGTCTTACTACGAACGGCAACGGATCGCGTTGGTGCGTGAAGACGAGGCCAATCCCGCAGTCCCCACGGCCAAATCGAAAACCAAATCCGTGCCCCACCGTGGCGACTACGAGATCCAAACCTCCCCGCAGGGCTTTTCCAGCATTCGCCAGCGCAGTTCCGGCGAGGTGATGCACTCGGTTTCCGCCCCCGAGGACGAAGCCAACCGTCTCTACATCGAGCAATCCCGCCTCGCCCTCCGGCTGCGTCGTCGCGCGCCGGATGATGAACGACCGCTGATCGTCTGGGACGTCGGCCTTGGCGCAGCCTCTAACGCCATGGCCGCAATTCACCGCATGGAAGCCGAGCTCGCCGCCGCCGGGCCCGCGGCCTTGCGACCGCTGCATCTCATCAGTTTCGAACGCGACCTCGATCCGCTGCTGCTTGCCGCCCGCCACGCCTCGCACTTTCCCCACCTGCGGCATGGCGCGCCCCATGGCCTGCTTCACAAAAGCCGCTGGGGCCACGCCTCGGGGCTCATCGACTGGAGCCTGCGTCGCGGCGACTTTCTGGAGCATCTCGAAGGTGCGCCGCCCCCCGATCTGATCTTCTACGATCCGTTCTCCGCCAAGACGGACACGGCGCTGTGGCAACCCGACGTCTTCGCCCGCCTGCACCGCCACTGTCATTCCCGCCCGGCGGAACTCTATACCTATGCCGCCGGCACCGGCGTCCGCGCCGCGCTGCTGTTCGCCGGCTTCTTCGTCGCCGAAGGTGTGGGCACCGGACCCAAGGCCACCACGACCGTGGCCTTCACGCACCCGTCCGCCCCATCCGACGATCCGGTCGCCCCGAAACTTCTCGGCGCCGAGTGGCTCGCCCGCTGGCGGCGCAGCGACGCGAAATACCCCGCCGGCCTCGACCCGGCGCAGCAAGCGCTGTTCGAGCAACGCATCGAGCGCCATCCGCAATTTGCGGGGCCGGGCTGACAAACCGCCACACCCCGTCGCTACGCGCCACCCCTCTCCAGAGGGGACCCAATCCCTCGCGTCCGAAGTCCCCTCTATGAAGAGGGGTGCCCGACAGGGCGGTGTGTGTGGGGGTCCTCCCGGCGCGCCCGGCGGTCGCGCCCTACCTCAGAGCCTGTCCCGTCAGCGACCGCGCCTCCTTGCTCAATCCTGCCACTGGTCCCGCATAGACGATCTCTCCGCCCTCGGGGCCGCCGCCGGGGCCGAGGTCCACGATCCAGTCGGCCAGGCGGATGACATCGAGGTTATGCTCGATCACCACGAGCGTGTTCCCGGCATCCCGCAATTTGAACAACAAATCGACGAGTCGCTGGATGTCGGTCCAGTTCAGCCCGGTCGTCGGTTCGTCGAGGATGTAGAGCGTCGTACCCTGTTCGCGTTTGCTCAGCTCCAGCGAGAGCTTGATGCGCTGCGCCTCGCCGCCCGACAACGTCGTGGCCGACTGACCGAGCTGCAGGTAGCCGAGCCCGACGGCGTCGAGCGTCACCAGTTTCTCGGAGATGCGCGGATGGGCGCGAAACAGCTCCATCGCCTCGCGCACGGTCAGGTCGAGCACATCGGCGATACTCTTGCCGTGGTAGCGCACCTCGAGCGTCTCACGATTGAACCGGCGGCCGTCGCAACTCGGACACGGCGCGTAGGCGTCGGCCATGAACTGCATGTCGAGCCGGATCTGCCCGTCGCCCTGGCAGCGTTCGCAGCGTCCGCCGCGCACGTTGAAACTGAAACGGTTCGCCTTGTAGCCGCGCACCTTCGCCAGCGGCAGCTTGGCGAACAGATCCCGCAACAGATCGAGCAGCCCGACATAGCTCGCCGGGTTGGAGCGCGGGCTGCGTCCGATCGGCTCCTGGTCCACCTGCACGGCCTTCTCAAAGTTTTCCAGACCGGTCAGCCCGCGGTGCTTGCCCGGCAGAATTTTCGTCGCACCGTTCAGTTTCCGTGCGGCCGCGACGGCCAGAATGTCGTTCACGAGCGAACTCTTGCCCGAGCCGGAAACGCCCGTGACGCACGTCAGCAGCCCGACCGGGAATCGCGCCTCGACGTTCTTGAGGTTGTGCTCGCTCGCGCCCTTGACGGTCAGCCAGCGGTCGTCGGGTTCCTTGGTCTTGGCATCTTTCATCACGCCGAGCTTGCCGCCGAGATACGCGCCGGTGCGCGAGGTCGAAGCCGGGAGTTTGGCGCACTCGGCCGGGGAACCTTGGAAAAGAATCTGCCCACCCTCCGTGCCGGCCCCCGGCCCGAGTTCGATGAGTTCGTCGGCGATGCGCATCGTGTCGGCGTCGTGTTCGACGACGAGCACCGTGTTGCCGCGATCCCGCAACTCCCGCAGCGTGGCGAGCAGGCGCTGGTTGTCGTGCGGGTGCAGCCCGATGCTCGGTTCATCGAGCACGTAGATGACGCCCACCAGCCCCATGCCGAGCTGGGTCGCGAGCCGCACGCGCTGGGCCTCGCCGCCGGAGAGCGTGGCGTATTCGCGATCGAGCGTCAGGTAGCCGAGACCTGTTTCATCCAGAAAGTGCAGCCGTTGCGTGACGCCATCGAGCACCTCGCGCACCGCGTCCGTAGCCGGCAGGATCGCCGGCAGGCCGAGCATGAAATCCAGCGCATGACGGATATCGAGCGCCATGAATTGGGTGAAGCCGAGACCTGTAGGGCTGCCGCTTGCCGGCAGGCCGGTTCCCGTCTGCGGTCCGGCGACAAGCGCCGACCCTACGCCAAGGCGCACCGCCGCGCTGCGCGCATTCAGCCGCAGGCCGTGGCACGACGGACACTCGCCACTCGCCATGAAGGTCGCCAGCCGTGCGCGATAACCGTCGCTACGCGACTCGCGCCGACTCTGATCCAGCAGCGCGATAATGCCCGGAAACGGTTTCAGTTCCGCCGCCTGCGTGCGCCGCAGCCGAAAACTGAACAACCGTTCCCCGGCCCCGTGCAGGAGCGTCTGTCGCGTTTCAGCGGGTAGTTCCCCCCAGGGTTTCTCGGCGTCAAAGGGCAATTGCTCGGCGAGCTGCTTGAGGATCGCGTTGTGACGGATGATGAGATTCCGGCCGCCGATGCGCCAGGGTTTGATCGCGCCCTCGCGCACTGCTTTCTCCGGCTTGGGCACGATCAGATCCTCGCTGAAGGTAAGTTTGCGGCCAAGCCCGCCACACTCGGGGCAGGCACCCTCGCTGTGGTTGAACGAGAAATGCCGGGGCGTGAGCGGATCGAAAACATCGCCGCAGATCACGCAGCTCAGGTTCTGACTGAGAGGAATCTCGCGCCACGGGCCGTCGGCTTTTTTCTGCGCGAGTACGAGCGCGCGATTCTGCCCCTCGCGGAACGCCAGTTCGAGCGAGTCGGCAAGACGGCTGCGCTGATCGGCGTTGATCACCACGCGGTCGACCACCACCTCGACCGCGATTTCGGCGGTCCCGTTGGGTACGAGCTTGGACTCGTCGAGCGACTTGATCTCGCCCGCAATGCGCACGCGCTGAAAACCCCGTTGGCGCAACCGCGGCAGCTCGTCGCGCAACACCGACGGTTTGGCGGTCATCCACGGGGCGAGAATCATGGCGCGTTCGCCGGGCGCGTCGCGAAAAAGCTGGTTGAGGCAGTCGTCGAGCGAGCGTTTCTCCACGCGGCCGCCGTCCTTGGGGCAGCGCTGTTCGCCGCACAGCGCCCAGAGCAGGCGGGCGTAGTCGGCCACCTCCGTGACGGTCGCCACCGTGCTGCGCGGGGAGCCGCCGCCGGTGCGCTGTTCGATCGCCAGCACCGGTGAGAGCCCGTGGATGAAATCCACGTCGGGCCGCCTGAGCTGCTCGAGCACCTGCCGCGCCGAGGCGGAAAGGCTTTCCATGTATTTGCGGTAGCCCTCGGCGTAGATCGTGTCGAAGGCCAGCGAGGATTTGCCCGAGCCGCTCGGACCGGTCAGGACGACGAGTTTGCCGCGCGGGATGCGCAGCTCGAGGTTCCGGAGATTGTGCTCCCGGGCTCCCTTGACATGGATGTGCGAAGCGGCGTCCACGCGGTGAAGGTTGCCGTTTCGCAGCGCGCGTCAAAACGCTATTCCGGAAAAGAATGCGCACGCGGCGCGAAGGTTTAGCACTTGAATTATGACAAGCCGGTGACTTCATCCCTCATGACATCTGGCAGGTGAAACCTGCGACCTGTGCCCCCTCCAAAAACCCGCCTCGGTTTTCCGGGGCACCTTTGTGAAGTCGTCTCCATTTTATGAACCTGAGCAAAGCCATTCCCCACCGGCCGGGCCGACCCGTGCTTGCGGTCCTTGCCATTGCGCTTGCCGCGGCCCCGGCCGTCCGGGCGTTTGTTTTCGAACTCGGCGAGATCAAGGGCAGTTTTGACA
>DATCRM010000060.1:0-2088 GCA_036568985.1 Lacunisphaera sp.
GTGGAAGCTGGTGCCGCTGTTTCTGTTTGAGATTCCGTGGCAATGCGTGCGCCGGCCGCGCTTGATCCGCGACCTGTTCGAGGGCGTCTTGACTCGCGCGGCTCCAGCCTGGCTGAACTTTTGGGAGAACATGTTGGGTGCGGGATTTGCCGGGTGTTTCTACCGGGAATTGGAGCGGGATCCGCCGGCGCTCGTGCATGGCGCGTGGGCCGGTGCCCCCGCGACAGCTGGCTGGGTTCTGTGGCGGATGTTTGGCTCGCGCTACAGCTGCGGCGCGCATGCTTACGACATTTATGAGCACGGAGGCGACTGGTGGCTGCTGGAAAAATTGCAGCATGCGCGCTTCATCCACGCCTCGACCGAGGCGGGCAAACGCGAACTGTTGGAGCGTGGCGTGCCGCCGGAGAAAGTCCGCGTCATCCGGCGCGGATTGGATGTATTTCCCGCCTTCAAACCCCTACGCCTGAACCGGACCTCGCTGAGACTTGTCTGCGTGGCCCGGCTCGTGCCCAAGAAGGGACTGGATTACCAATTGAAAATCTACGCCGCGTTGAAAGCCGCGGGAGTTGTCTTTGAAGCGAGAATCGTTGGCGACGGACCGCTCGAAACGGCGCTCGTTGCCATGACGGCAAAGCTCGGTCTGGCGGATCGGGTGAAATTTCTCGGCCGTTTGCCCCAGTCCGGCGTGGTCGAGCAACTGGCTTGGGCTGATGTGTTGCTGCACACGGGCGTGGTGGCGCCGAGCGGGGATCGCGACGGCCTGCCAAATGTGATCCCCGAGGCGATGGCCGCCGGCGTGTTGGTCGTGACCTCGCCCGTGTCGGCGACGACCGAGGCGGTGCAGCAGGAACGCACCGGCTTGGTGGCCGATGTCGACTTGCCGCTCGCTTGGCAGGTGGCGTTGCAGCGGCTCGCTAACGACGATGCGCTGGCGGAACGTCTCCGTGCGGCCGCCCGGCGCTGGGTGGAGGACAACTACGATGCGCATCGGAACACCGACCGCTTGGTTGAGTGTTTTCAGGAGGCGATGAAGGATTGAGTTCCACGAGCCGAAGAAGTTCGGCCACGAAAAGGCGCAAAAATGTACGAAAAGAAATTTCAAGCCCGTTTCCGTCATCCTGAGCGTAGCGAAGGATCCAAGGATGAGGCGTGTGCCGGTTCTTCCTCTTGGATCCTTCGCACGGCTCAGGATGACGATCAGGGGGGGGAGTTGTGTCTTCCTGTGCCTTTTTGTGGCGAGTCCCTCCGATGATCTACTACGACACCACCAAGATGGGAGCGGCGAAGCATCGCTCGGGGCTGATGCGGCTTTCGTCGCGTATTCGAGAGGAACTGGGCTCGAGCGTCACCGAGGTGGCTTGGGACAGCAGGCAGCGCGGATTCACGACGGGCAAGCGGCGCGAGCCGGTGAAGTTCGCGGCGACCGACTGGTTGCTGACCGTCGAGCAATTCAGCGAGGCGGAACGCCCGGGTTTTCGCGCCTTTTTGGCCAGCCCACCGTGCCGGTTGGCGGCAATGTTTCATGATGCCATTCCGGTGAGGTGGCCGCACATCACGTGGCCTCAGAGCGTGCAGCGCCATCCCGAGTACATGAAGCTGCTCGCGGGCTTCGACCGTACCTGGGCGATCTCGGAGGAGACGCGACGCGATTTCACCGGGTTCTGGCGCTGGCAGGGCGTGACGCCGAAATCGGCGACCGAAGTTATTGCGCTCGGGGCGGATTTCGACGGAAGCAACCGGGTGCAACGCGATCCGGTTATTCCGCGGGAGCGCCCGGCGCTGTTGTGCGTCGGCATCGTGGAGCCGCGAAAAAACCAGACATTCCTGTTGGATGTGGCCGAGGCGCTATGGCGTGAGGGGTTGGACTTCGAGCTGCACGTCGTTGGCCGAGTGAACCCGCATTTCGGCAAACCGATCGCGGCCCGCATGACCGCGCTGCAGAAACGCGAGTCGCGTTTTCGTTTTCACGCGGCGGCGGGTGATCGCGAGCTGGGTCGCCTTTACGCGAGGGCGCGGGCGGTCGTCTTTCCGACGATCGCGGAAGGCAACGGGCTGCCGATGCTGGAAGCCCTGTGGCGTGGAGTGCCC
>DATCRM010000061.1:0-4161 GCA_036568985.1 Lacunisphaera sp.
GGCGGGGGTGCGCAGGCCGGGCGGAACGAGCCAGTCTAGATCGGCGAACGCCGTGTTGTACTCCGCAACGATCTGGCGCCGACGAGCGAGGATGGCGTCGAGCCGTTGCAACTGCGAAAGGCCCAGCGCGCACTGGAGATCGGTGAGCCGGTAGTTGAACCCCAGTTCCTGCATCTCGTAAACCCAGGGAGCGGCCTCGCCGGCCGGAGAACAGAAATCGGCAGACACAAACCTTGTCGGGTCGCGTTCGATACCGTGCGAGCGAAGCCGGCGGGCAGCTTCGGCCCATTCGGCACGGTCAGTTACAAGCATTCCGCCCTCCCCTGTCGTAAGCGTCTTCACCGGATGAAAGCTAAAGACGGTCAGGTCCGCCCAGGGGTGACCGCCGATGTTCCAAGGGCGGCCAACCGCATGGAACTGGCCGCCGATCGCGTGGCAAGCGTCCTCGATTACGATCGCGCCGCGAGCGCGGGCAATGCGGGCGATTTCCGGCAGGTTCGCGGTTTGGCCCGCGAAATCGACGGCGACCACGGCGCGCGAATCGTCGCGCCAGTTCCGCTCGAGCGCTACGGGATCAAGCGTGTAGGTGGTGGGATCAACGTCGGAAAAATCGGGGTTCGCACCCACGTAGGCTGCGCAATTGGCCGACGCGAGAAAGGTGATGGGCGACGTGACGACGCGGTCGCCCGGGCCGATGCCCGCGACTTGGAGCGCAAGGTGCAAGGCGGCCGTAGCGTTGGTGACAGCGACCGCGTGCCGGGCGCCGACGCGCGCCGCGAATTTCCGCTCGAATTCCGCCACCAGCGGACCTTGCGTCAGAAAATCGGAGCGCAACGCGGCAACGACGGCGGCGATGTCTTCGTCGGTGATAGTCTGTCGTCCGTAAGGCAGCATGGATCCGAGCGAAAGCGTGCTCAGGCCGCTTCCTTCCAGAGAAGCGGCTTGTTTCCGGGCAGGTAGGTGGGACTCTTAAGACAACCGCGGATCATATTGGCGAAGGCGGCGTAGCGACGAACGTCCAGTTTCTTCAATATATCCGCGGCGGCGGCGCGGCGGCCGATGGTGGCCAGAGCGGCGACCTGGTGCAGCTGGGCGATAAGTTCGCCCTGCAAGTCCCCAATCGCGCGGCTACGCTCGAAGAGAGCGGCGGCCGACTTGCGGAAGAAAGTCTCGTTCATTTCCGCCGGAGAGCGGGCAAAGCGCTCTTCGATATCGGCGGCGGTGATCGCGCGGTTCAGCCGAAAAACATAGGTGGCGTCGGCCCGTGAGCCAGGCACGAGCCAATCGCGGATGGCGTGGGTGAACGCACTTATCCAAAAGCAGGTATACCAACCGAAATCCTGGAAGATCACGGGTTCGCCCTGGCGCAGGCGGGGCAATAGGGTCTTCATCGCGTAATGGGTCGAGGCCCAGGATTTGCAGCCATCGATGAACAAGGCGGTGAACTCTCCAACGTTCGCCAAACAGTCCAGCGAGGCGGACCCATCGATTTCCTCCGGCCGGTCGGGAAGGGGCGAATTGTGCAGGCGCACCAACTGTGCATAGTCGTGGGGCGCGTGGATCGCATGGAATAGACGTTCGAAATTCGCGTCGCGGCACAGCTCATCGGCCCGGCTGGCCGTGAACACGCCGCTGCGTACCATGGGGTCGATCGTTTGGCGCAGTTTCTCAGCGGAATAGTATTCGTCGAAGCGATCGAAGGTGTGGAGCATTGCATCCGGGACGAGACGCGGATTGCTGGCCATGCCCCAAGCGATCGCACGGGTGGTCCCGCCCAGAAACGGTCCAATCTCGACAACGGTGCCGTCTCCGGGCCATTCCGTGCTGAAGTGGTTGAACAGGAGGCGACGCTCGGCCGGCGTGGTTTCGGTCGGGATCTGCGAGAGGAAGAGATCGCGGACGGCTTCGATCGGAAGGTCGGGATTGAGTTGCATCGGATCGGTTCAGGCAACGGTCTTCAGTTCGGTGAAATGCGGATGACTGCTGTTCCGGCCGGTATCCGTGCGGAGGAATTCAGCCGACTCAACCTGGTCGGCAATCAGTTCGCGCAGCTCCGATACCGTGAGGAATTGTTCATTCGTCCCGCTGTTGTAGCAGAAGCCGGGCGCCACCCGGGCGGCGCCGTGGCCTGTTACGTATTCGTCCATCGTGTATTCCGCGCCGGTCGGCAGGATCGCGTAGTAGCGGCCCAGGTCGACGGTGTTGTAGCTGTCAGAGCTCGTAATCATCTCTTCGTGCAGCTTTTCCCCGGGACGAACGCCGATGACCGGATGCGGACACTCCGGCGCGATGGCTTCCGCCAGGTCGGTGATGCGGTAGGACGGGATCTTGGGGACAAGGATCTCGCCGCCCCAAGCCCGCTCGATGCTCCAGAGCACCATGTCCACGCCCTCCTGCAGGGTGATGTTGAAGCGGGTCATGGCCGGATCGGTAATCGGCAGGGAGCCGGTTTTGCGCTTCTCGAGGAAGAACGGGATGACCGAGCCGCGACTGCCCATCACATTACCATAACGGACCACGCTGAGGCGAAGGTCGCGGGTGCCTTTGATGTTATTGGCGGCGACGAAGAGCTTGTCGGAACAGAGCTTGGTGGCGCCGTACAGATTGATCGGTGCCGCCGCCTTGTCGGTGGAAAGCGCGACGACGCGACGAACCCCGCTATCGAGACAGGCCTCAATGATGTTCTGGGCGCCCAGGACGTTGGTCTTGATGCATTCAAAGGGATTGTACTCCGCGGTCGGCACCTGCTTGAGCGCGGCAGCGTGGACGACGACATCAATGCCCTCGAGGGCGCGATGGAGGCGCTTCTCATCGCGCACGTCGCCAATAAAGTACCGTAGGTTGGGATAGCGGGAGGTCGGAAATTCCTGCGCCATCTCGAATTGCTTCAGTTCGTCGCGCGAGAAAACCACGAGCCGCCGGATGCCCGGGTGACGGGCGAGAACGGTGCGGACGAAGGCCTTGCCGAAGGAGCCGGTGCCTCCCGTGAGCAGGATGCTGGCGTTATCGAGGGTGTGCAGGGAGCTTTTGATGGGGGGCATGGAGATGCGGGACGAGGTGATCAGGCGGAAATGGCGGTGGCGGGTGAGGCGACGTGCCGGCCGATCAAGGCGACCGTACGTTCGATCATGAGGGATTCGCGGAACATCGCGTCCGCGCGCAAACGACCGGCCTCGCCGACGATGCGGCGACGGGCGGCATCGCGGGTCCAAAGATGAAGGGTCTGAACCAGCTGGCTCACGAGCGCGGATCGATTCTGCGCCGCGGAGGGCAACAATTGGCCGGTGTCGCCGAGTTCCTCCGGGATGCCGCTGACGGCGGTTGCCACCACGGGCAGGCCCTTGGCCATGGCCTCCATGACGGCGAGTGGCATACCCTCCATGTCGGAGGGAAGGGCAAAGATATCCGCGGCGTCATACCAATCGGCCACGTCCCAGCGGTGGCCCAACAAGTGGATGCGGTCCTTGAGACCCGACGAAGCGATCGCTTCCTCGAGCATACCGCGTTGCTCGCCTTCCCCAGCCCAGACAAAGTGGAGCTTCTCGCAACCCGGCAGAGCCACCAAGTGCTTGGCGGCGACGACCTGATAGAGGAAGCCTTTGACCGCGGCCAGGCGGGCGGCGGTAAAACAGACGACGGCGTCCGCCGGCAGCTTGAGTTCTGCGCGAAGGCGGGTCCGGACCGTCTCGTCGCGTGGTGCAAAAAACTGTTCGGGACGCCCGTAGTGGATCACCTGACCCGCGGAGGCTGCGAGGCCGAAACGGCTGCGCAGGAGATCAAGATTCTCCTGCGAAACGGCCACCACGGCACGCGCGCGGGAGTATTGAATGGCGAGCCGGTTGAGGACGGATTTGAAACGATCGGCAAGATAAGCTCCCACGAAACCGACCACGACGACGTAGGGAATACCGAGCTGGTGGGCGGCTTCGCGCGCCGCCATGTTCGAGACAGGGCAACAATCGCTGAAGATGATCAGGTCGGGTTTCGCCTGCTCGAGCAGGCGACGGGCGGCTTCAACGTCTTCGATCGTGCGGACAAAGTCTTTCCTGGTATCGTACGAAATCCAGTGGTGCGTAACGCCGAGTTCGCGCTGTGCCTGAACCAGCGGACTCGCGCTCTCACTCTGGGCACAGGCTACATCGCATCCCGACACCGTAAGAC
>DATCRM010000062.1:0-8623 GCA_036568985.1 Lacunisphaera sp.
GTCCCGCGAGTTGTCGGTGGCGCAGCCATGCCTCGCGGGGCTGATGGCCCCGCCTCCATTTTCAGAATGCCCCGGACTCTGCAAACAGGCTCCATCATTCCAAGCCGGACATTTCGATCCGAAAAAAAACACCGCAGCCACCCCGGCTGCGGTGTTTCGCACACACGCCACGTTTCAATCCCCGTGGCAAATTCTACGATCAAGCGCCCGGCTTGTCCGGGTGGCCTTCGCCCTTCTCCATCCGCTCGCGCCGTTTTTCCATCCTGCTGCGCATTTCGTCGGCCTTGGCCCGCTGCTCGGGCGTCATGATCGCCTGGCGTTTCTCCATGTACTTCTTACGAATCTCCTGCGCCTGCGTCTTGAAGCCGTCCTTCGCGTCGCCCGCCTTGGCCCGGAGCGCGTCGAGTTCGGCCCGCTCCTCCTGATTGATGGCTTTGATCTTGGCCTTCTGGTCCTCGTTGAGCCCGAGGGCCTCGGCCATGCGGTCGCCATTTTCCCTCATGCGCTCGCGGCGTTCACCGCCCGGCGGCGGAGGCGGCGGAACGTCCTCGGCCCGCAGGGCGGGCAGCGAAGCGAAGGCAGTGGCGACAAGAACAAGAAGCAGACCGGCACGTCTATTTTTCATGAGATGAGTTGGATTGAGGGCTGAGACGACGGGCGCACGAGCAGGTTTCAACGGAGTTACATTTTCCATCCATCCTCCTTCGCCGCCGCTTATCGTCATACGCTCCGCGAACACCAACCTCGGCTGGACAGTGTTTCGCCCCGGGTCAGACTGCCGCGCATGATTGAAGTCAGCGGCCTCACCAAGCGTTACGGCGAGTTCACGGCGGTAAACGATCTGTCCTTCATGGTTCAACCCGGCGAGGTCATGGGCCTCGTCGGTCCCAATGGCGCAGGCAAGACGACAACCCTCCGCTGCGCGACCGGCATCATTCCGCCCAGCGCCGGCGTCCTGCGCGTCGCCGGCATCGACCTCGCGACCGATCCGGTTGCGGCCAAGCGCCAACTCGCATTCTTCCCCGACGAGCCGCGCCTGTTCGAACACCTGACGGTGCGCCAGCATCTCGCCTTCGCCGCCAAGATCTACGGCGTGCCGTCGCATGAGGACCGCGCCGCCGCCCTCCTCGCGGAGTTGGAGATTGCCGACAAGGCCGACCAGCTCCCCGGCGAACTCTCCCGCGGCATGAAGCAAAAGCTCGTCATCGCCTGCGGCCTGCTGCACGCACCCAAGGTCATGTATTTCGACGAGCCGCTCACCGGCCTCGATCCGCTCGGCATCCGCCGCATGAAGGACACCATCCGGCGCCTCGGCCGCGAGGGCGCGGCCATTATCCTCAGCTCCCACTTGCTCAGCCTGCTCGAGGAAGTCTGCACCCACGTCCTCATCATGAAACAGGGCCGGCGCATCGCCGTCGGCACGCTGCCTGAAGTCGTCGCGCAATTCAGCAACGGCGAGTCCGGCGTAAGCCTCGAGGAGGTCTTCATCCGCGCGACCGGCAACTCGGAGACCTGAACCCGATGCACGTCCTCCGCGCTTTGCTCTTTCTGCGGCTGACCACCCTGCGCAACAAGCTGCTCGGCAACCTGCGTCGCCTGCGCCAGCCCAAATACCTCTTCGGCGCCATCGCCGGCGCGGCGTATTTCTGGTTCTTCTTTTTCCGCCACGCCACCGGTAATGGCCGCAGCGGTCACAATCAGTTCTTCGCGGCCATGCTTGCCCCCGGCCAAATCGAGCTGATCGCCGCCATCGTGCTCACCCTGTTCCTCGCGCTCATCTGGGTTACGCCTGGCGACAGTCCCGGGCTGGCCTTCACCGAGGCCGAGGTGGCGTTTCTTTTCCCTGCTCCGCTCGCGCGCCGTCAGCTCATCCACTACAAGCTGCTTGACGGACTGCTCATGTCGCTGCTGGGCGCGTTTTTCTTCACCCTGATAGCAGGCGGGCTGCAAACCGGCTGGCTTGGCGCCCTGCGCAAGCTCGGAGCCTGGTGGTCCCTCAATGCCAATCTTTCGCTGCATCAAACCGCCGCCGCGCTGACCATCGCCCGCGTCTCCCGGCTCGGCCTGCGCGCCGGCCTGCGCCGAACCCTCATCATCGCCGGCCTTGTGCTGCTGCTCGTGGCGCTCGTCGTGGTGGCGGTCAATTCCGGGGCTGCTTCGGTGGAATGGTTGCTCTGGCCGGCGCGCCTGGCCGTCCGTCCGTTTCTGGCCGACACCCTTGGTGGTTATCTGATCTCGCTGTTGCCGGCCTTCGGCCTCGTCCTAATGCACTATTTTTGGGTTCACCGGATGGAGTCCCCGTTCGAGGAGGCCTCGCTTGCTCTCGCCCAAAAACGCGGAGAGACGATCGCCCGGATGCGCAGTGGCCGGGGCGTGCGCTTCGGCGGGAAAGCCAAAGCCAGGTCGGGTCCGTTTCGCCTTGGCGACCGGCTTCCGGTCGAAGCCGCCTTTTTGTGGAAAAACCTGATGGTGGCGCCGCCGTACATCAACCGGAAGGTCTTCCTCGGCGCGGCGGTGGTGATTTATGCCGGCCTGTCCTGGCTCAAACACCAGTCCGACATCGACGGCCCGAAGCTGGCGGCCGCGGCCGGCGTCATCGCCCTCGTTTTGCTCGGGTACCTTCTGCTTTTCGGACCCCAGTTGGCCCGCAATGACCTGCGCGGCGACATCATCCATGCCGACATGCTCAAAGCTTATCCGCTGCCGGGGTGGCGCGTGCTGCTCGGCAGCCTGCTGGCGCCGACCGTCATCCTGACCGGCATTGCGTGGCTGTTCCTCCTCGCCGCCGGGCTCGGCCTGATGCCCCCGCCGGGCAAGGCCCTGTGGCTCACGCCCCAGCTCCGCGTGACCGTGGGCATTTCTCTGGCCATCTTGATGCCTGCGCTATGCGCCGTACAACTGCTCGTCCCCAATGCCGCCACGCTGCTGTTCCCCGCGTGGTCCCAGACTAGCCGCAACATGGGTGGCGGCATGGATATCATGGGCCAGCGGCTGATTTTCTTCGCCGGACAATTCGTCTGCCTCGTGGTCGCACTCCTGCCGGCGGTGATCCTTGGCGGAGGCACGATTTTTCTCACGCAATGGCTGATCGGCCTGCCGGCTGCCGTCGCGCTGGCCGTTGTGCCGGTACTCGCGGTCTTTGTTGGCGAGGTGTGGTTGGGCGTACGGCTGCTGGGCCCGCGCTTCGACCGTCTCGACATCTCGGCGGAGCTCCGGCCGTAGGCCGTCAAACTGTAGGAGGGGCTTTACGCCCCGATGGTTTGGGGCAACGGTTCGGAATCGCGGCGTAAAGCCGCTCCTACAGCCAGTCCATGGATTTCCTCCGCCTCACCACCGTCGCCCGTCAGGTCGTGGCCGCCGCGCAAAAACGGCTGCCGCCCGACGTGCGCGCCGCCGCCGAGACCGTGCCGGTCTGCTACGAGCCGTTTCCCAACGACGCCATCCAGGAGGAAGGTTGGGAACCGGACATCCTCGGGCTGTTTGTCGGCCATGAGCATGGCGGGGAATTGCGCGACGACTCGGTTCCGCTGCCACCCCAAATCCTCCTGTTTTTGGAAAACCTCTGGGACTACGCCGAAGGCGACGAAACCCTCTACCGCGATGAGGTCCGCCTGACCTACCTTCATGAGCTCGGGCATTATCTCGGCTGGGACGAAGACGAGATCGCCCGACGCGGATTGGAATGAAGCGCAGAGGTGGACCCCGCCTCCGGGCGGATTTTGTCCGACCCTTTGCAAACGCAACGATGCAGTCGGCGCGGGTGGTCGGGCACGTCTCTGTGCCCGTTTCGGAGGGTTATCGAGCCACGCGCATGGGGACGTGCGCGTCCACCTTTCGGTATCGCAACTTTCAGAGCCAATTTGCGCGCCAATTGCATCGTTCCGGTTGCAAACAGCCCGCCTGGAGGTCGGGCTCCACCTTTCCTTGACCCTTCGCCGCCTTGGGCGGCGACAACTAGGGCTTTCATTCGACCGGCGAATGTGTTTATTCGGTTTTTCAGCGAAACCGGCACTCCCGGGTCGGTCCGCTGTCCTTTCAACCACATGAAGAAGTTTCTCACTGCCGTATTCAGTCTAGCCGCCTTGGTCGCCGTGCTGCCCGCCGCCGACTCTTTCACCCGCGCCAATGTCATCACCCAACTCGACTCCTGCGAGGCCATCCTCCAGGAGATGCAAGGCAACGTGAAGACGGCGATCCCGCCGGAAGTGCTTCGCCGGGCCAAGGGCATCATCGTCGTCAACCAGTTCCAGGGAGGCTTCATCTTCGGTATCAAGGACGGCTATGGCGTCGCCCTCGTGCGCCGTCCGAACGGCAAGTGGTCCGTCCCGGCCTTTCTCCGCGCCGGTGAATTCAGCTTCGGCCTGCAAGCCGGCGCCAAGTCCATCAATCTCGTCTATATTCTCATGGATGACAGCGCCGCCCGTCTCCTCTTCCGCAACCGCATGAATCTCGGCGCCGACGCCAAAGTGGTCGCCGGCATTCGCGCCGCCGAGCGTGAGGCGCTCACCAAACCGCTGCCCGCCGACGCCAACGTCTATGTCTATACCAACGTCGAAGGCTTCTACTTCGGCGCCACGATCAAGACCGGCTACCTCTCGCCGCACCAGCGGGCCAACGAGCTTTTCTACAACAGCACCCACCGGATGCCCGAACTGCTCTACAGCGACTGGGTCACGCCTCCGGCCGAAGCCCATTTCATCATGGACTACGTGACGCGCCTCACGAACTGAGTCACGAAACTCTCCCGCCCAAAACCCGCCGCACTCCGGCGGGTTTTTTGTTCCCGTTGGGTCGAACGCCTCAAAAGCTTGCTCCGACTCGGTTGGAGGCGGGGCTATCAGCCCCGCGTTTGGAAAAGAACGCGGCCTGCGCCGCGCAGGACTGATAGTCCTGCCTCCATTTTTGAAATCCCTGGAGCTTGCTCCGGAGATCTTTACCGGGCGCGGGGCCGGTCGGAGACCGGTTCCCTACCCCGCGCTTCCCGCAGATACCGCACCAACTCAACCAACACCGCCTCCGCCACGCGGGCCTGCACGGTGACGCGGTCCGCGCCCGGCACCTCGATCAATCCGGACAGCATCACGACCGCGCCGCGTTGCCGGTGACAGAGCGCCCACCAGGCGTGCGGGGTGCGCACTTTCTTTTTCGGCGCCGGTTCGGCGTAGCCAGTGGTGGCCACGGCCAGATCCGCGCCGAAAAGCTTCGCGACTCCGGCCGCCATCTCGACCGCCACCCGTTGCGACACGCAATCAACCGATCGGGCATGCGCCCGGTGCACACCGAGCAGCTTCACCTTCTGTTCGAGGGAATAGGCGGTGACGCCACCGAGAAAGTATTCGGAGGAGCCGGACACCGAGGCGATGCGTGCCTGTACCTGTCCCGCCGTCAGGCTCTCGGCCACGGCCAGCGTCAGCGCCGGACGGCGGAGGATGAGTTGCTTCAATTCGGCGGCGGTGCTCATGCCGTCAGAGTGCCCGCTGCAGAAGACTTGTCCATCACGGGCTTCCGATCGTGCGACTTCGCCGCACCCGCCAGCGCTGGGCTTGCTCGACGATGAAACCGGCGCACGTCCGCGCCCCGCACCGACAGGGATGGTGTCGCGACTCGAGAAAGCTGAAACCGTAGTCGTACGTCAGTTCCTCGCCGGGTGCGATGTCGCGCCGGGCGACGATCCAGATCCTGCCCCGGCCCATCTGCGCCTCGCAGTTGGGTTCGCAGGAATGATTGATATGCCGCGCCGGATTCCACCGCACATTGCCGTCGATGTCATGGCGCAGATTGACCTCGAAAATATACACGCAGCCATCCCCACCGGCGGCCCGCCGGGCAAGCCTCCGGTCCTCGCGACGCTGCGCCTCGGCCTTGGTGATACGCTCGCCAACATACTCGATGATCCGCGTGTCCTGCGGAATGAAGTCCCGCGCGAACAGCCCGAACCCATGCAAACCCGAGCGACCGCGCCGCACGTTCACCGGAAGCCGTCCCTGACTGCGACTCATTTCAACTCCAACCCGACCGGGCAGTGGTCGCTGCCCATCACTTCGGGCGAGATCCAGGCGCGCTTGAGCGCCGGCCGAAGCTTTTCCGAGACCACGAAGTAATCGACGCGCCACCCGATGTTCCGGGCCCGACAGTTCATCATCTGGCTCCACCAGGTGTAATGACCCGGGCCTTTCTCAAACTCGCGGAACGTGTCCACAAACCCCTTCTCCAGCAGCGTGGAAAAATTCGCGCGCTCCTCGTCGGTGAAGCCCGCGTTGCGACGGTTGGTCTTCGGGTTGGTGAGGTCGATCTCGGTGTGGGCCACATTCAGGTCGCCGCAAAACACCACGGGCTTGCCCTTCTTCTCCAGTTTCTTGAGGAAGGCGAGGAAGGCGGGGTCCCACTCCTCCGTGCGGTATTTCAACCGGGTCAGCCCGCGCTGCGAGTTGGGCTGGTAGACGTTGACGAGATGGTAGTCCTTGAACTCCGCCGTGATGACGCGTCCTT
The DNA here is from genome assembly GCA_036568985.1 of Lacunisphaera sp. Classification (GTDB taxonomy): domain Bacteria; phylum Verrucomicrobiota; class Verrucomicrobiia; order Opitutales; family Opitutaceae; genus Lacunisphaera. The sequence goes on from DATCRM010000062.1 coordinate 6,490, forward strand.
CGTCGTCGTGACCGGGCAGGCCGATGCCGCAGGTCACCTTGAGTGGCGCCACGCGGGTGAAGATCACCGTGCCGGAATATCCCTTCTTCACCGCCGAATACCAATGCGCCGTGTAACCGGCCGTCCATGCCACATGCTGCACGTCGCCGGGATGGGCCTTGGTTTCCTGCAGGCAGATCACGTCGGCATCCACCTTCGCCATGTAGTCGAGAAAACCCTTTTTCAACACCGCGCGCACCCCATTGACGTTCCAGGAAATCAATTTCATGGGAACACAGTTCGGGAATTCACTTGGCCGCCGCAAACCCAATTCTCCGCAGATGTCTGGCGCGCAGATTCAGCTAGTAGTTGGCAGTTAGTAGTTGGTAATTGGTAATTGGTAAACCACCCCAGTCGCGATCCCGGTGCCTCCAAATTACTAACTACAAAATACCACCTGCTGTGCTGCCCATATGGCGCGCTCCATGGTTGTCATCGGCACCGGGCGCCTAAATCCTCCTGCCTCTTTGAATCCCTCCATCTTCCCTCCCCTGCCCCTCGGGCAATCCATCCCGGCCAGTCCCCACGCCGTGTCGTGCAGCCTGCCCACGATGCGTTCCGTCCGGGGTTACGAGGAAAAGGATCCCGAGATCGTCCGCCAGCTCACCAATGGGTACCCGCGCTTCGTCATCCATCCCTTCACACGGCGGCTCGTGGCTCATTTCACCGCGTCGACGCCCGCGCTTTACGGGCGCACGCTGTGGCTGACTTCCTCGGCCGCGATGGCCCGGGCCCTCGTCTCCCGCCTCACTTCGACCCGCGGCGCCGAACTCTACACCCAGCACGGACTCTTCGGCGTTTCCCATCCCGAGTCGCCTGACACCTACGCGATCGCCAAGGTCTTTCTCCAGAACATCGGCGGCTTTCTCTCCTCGCGCGAGGCAGAGGACCATCTCGTCGCGCTCGGACTTCTGCCCGCTCCACACCCGGAGGATGTGTTTAAAGGAGATGGCCCGGCCGAAGTGCGCCGCCAGCTCCGGACCGCCTTGCCCGGCACGACCGACGCCGACCTCATCCTGGCCAACTGCGGTATGAGCGCGGTCCACGCCGCCTTCCGCGCCGTGAACGCCTTGCAGGCTCCGCGCGGACGCACCGTGTGGCTTCAGCTCGGCTGGCTCTACCTCGACAGCATCGCGATTCTCCAGAAGTTCACGGCCAAACCGTCGGACTACGTTTACGTGCGCGACGTGTTCGATCTCGAAGCGCTCACCCGCATTTTCGCCGCCCATGGCTCCCGCATCGCCGGCGTCATCGCCGAGGTGCCGACCAACCCGCTCATCCAAACCCCGGATCTGCCGGCCATCGCCACCCTTTGCCGGCAACACGGCGCCCGGCTGCTCGTGGATCCTTCGATGAGCTCGGTCTTCGCGCTCAACGTCCTGCCCCACGCCGACCTCGTTATCAGCAGCCTCACCAAATACACGGCCAGCGAGGGCGACCTCACCGCCGGGCTGGTCGCGGTCAATCCCATCGGACCGGACGCCTCGGCGCTGCGTCCGGCGCTGGCCGCGGGCGTCGAACCGCTCTATGCCCGCGACGCCGCCCGCCTCGCCTGGCAAATCGGCCATACCCAGGAGGTGCTGGCGAAGATCCACGCCGCGACCCCGCAGGTCGTCGCGTTCCTCGAAAAGCATCCCGCGGTGAAAGACGTCTTCTGGGCGCTACATCCCGCCAGCCGCGAGAACTACCTGAAACTCGCCCGCTCGCCCGACGCCACCGGCGGCATGATCACCTTCACGTTGCGCGAAATCGGCGGGCTCGAAAAATTCTACGACAAGCTGCGCCTGCCCAAGGGCCCGAGCTTCGGCATGAAGACCACGCTCATCTGCCCATTCATGTACCTGGCGCACTACGACCTCGTCACCACGCCCGCGGGCCTGGCCGAGCTCGCCGCGAGCAAGCTCGACCCCGATCTCCTGCGTCTCTGCGTGGGCACCGAACCCGTCGAAGAAATCATCGCCGCGCTCGCCGAAGCGCTGGCGTGAAACGAAATGTGTAACGTATTATGTTACACATTTCGGAAGGATCGGCGGCTATTGCTCAGTGCAAATTTCAGGCTGCGGATTGGCGGTAACAACTCTCCGCGGGCCAAACC
>DATCRM010000063.1:0-15830 GCA_036568985.1 Lacunisphaera sp.
CTTCCAATCAGAGTGAGCGATCCCTGTGAAATCCTAGGAATAAACGTAGAGCAAAACGATCTTTCCGCTATCGTCGCAAAGACATCTTCCTCTGAGATCTCGCTTAAATTCGATCAATGGAGAAAAGATGAACGAATCACCATTGTGCTATACCTCGAGGCTAATTCGACAAATCAGCCTTCGCCAAATATCTTCTCATCCGGTCGAACGCTGATTGACGGTGAAGTTGCATTCCAATTGCCTGAAAAAAACAACGGCGCGAGCAAGCGGATCCTCGTCGACTATCTGCCACCTGCAATAGCGCTGACGGCGCGAATTTTTTTGGCGCTGCTCTCGGCCGCTCTGCTTCTCGCTGGAGCCTATGGATTCTCGAAAGCGATCAAAGACCGAAGAAAGGAGCATCGTGAATGGGCATGGTATTCGGAGTATGGCACTGTAGCCAGGAAGCACTTAGCCACGAAAATCCCCCAAGAAATCTATGCTCTTCTCGAAGCTGAAAGCTTTATTGTCACAAATTCCACATTCGTGCGCTTAGTTGGGAAATCTTTTCCAGAGCTTTGGAATGACTTCAAAGGTGACCCTCCATTATCATTGATGATGCTCCGGGAGCGGAAAGCTCCATCTACGTCGGAATTCGTAGGGGCGATCATTGGCGTTTTAACGGTGACCGTGATTGCTCTCTTGTCGCTCGCCGTAACTTGGGCGGCATAGCCCCAAACGCGTCACATCCTTACTCTTGACTGAGGAGTCCGACCCCAGCCCAGTCTTAGCATCTCCCCAAACCCATGACGCCTCCCAAATCCCAACTGGCCTTCCAACTGAAGACGCTGTTCATGGGTTCCGACGGCACGATCCCGGAGAGCTACGCGCGGACCGTGGACAAGAAGCAACTCGCCGCCTGGATCAAGGAGGGCCTCATCGAGCACCGCCGGGCCGAAAAACTCTACGCCCTCACTCCCAAGGGCGAAGCTCGGATCAGGTAGCCTTGGAATCATCAATCCCGGTTTAACCACTGATGCTCCGCCTAACGGCTGCGCTACGGAGTGCAGCTCCACCTAATCGGCTCCGCCAAGGGGCTTCGGGGAGCGGCTAATCGCCGCTTGGAAATCAGCCGGCGATTAGCCGGCCCCCGGAACCAAAATCTGGAGCCGATTAGGCGGATGGGATTATCAAGCGAAGCCGGTAGGCGAAGCATCAGTGGTTAAATCCCTACGACGGTTTGAAAAGTGCCCTAAGCGGCCCGGAAGGAGTCAGATCACCGCGGACAGATCAGCGGCAGCGTCTCGTTGCGGAAGCGGCGGTAGATTCCGAAATCCCGCCCATCCAGGGTCACGATCTTCGCGGCGGGGTGCATCTCTGACAGCATGACCAGCGAAGCGTCGCACACGTCCATCCGTGGATACGGGGCGCGGTTAATCGCCGCGAGAGAATCGATCTTCTGATCTGATATTAATCAGTCGGCGATTAGCCGACCCCCGAAACATACTAGCGGAGTCGATTAGGCGGAGCTGCACTCCGTAGTATCGCCGGTAGGCGAGGCCATCCGTGGTTAAACCCTCCGGAGGTTTGAAAACACTCCCTGGTGGTTAAAAGCGGCTCGGTGTTTCCCTGCCTACTCCCACTCGCGGGTCATGTCGCCCAGCAGGCGGAGGTCGGCGTCGATCTGGGCCTTCTCCTCCGGCGTCTTCGCCATCTCCCGGGCCACACGCAACACTTGTTCCCAACGCATCACCTCGACGCGCGTCCGGGCCACCGCCGCGCGCCGCTCCGCCGTGTGACCGCCGAACAATAAAGACAAAATCGGCAGGTCCAGCACCGCATCCACCCAGGTCGGTTCCATCGCCTTCTCCTCGCTGCGCTGACGCCGATCGATATCCCGCACCCGCGCCTCCAATTCGGCCAGCTTGTCCGCGTTGACCGTCAGCTTCGGCAGGACGAACGTTCCCGGAGCGACGGGGCCGACCACTTCCTTCTCCGCGTTGTCGGATGACGCGGCGCCCGGCGCTGCTACAGTGGCTGCCGGCTGCCGCTTCTCGCCCGGCTGCCGCAGCAATTCGCCTTGCATGACCTCGGCGCTCAACCGCGGAATCGGACGCCCCGCTCGCACGACCACGGCCGGAGCGGGTTTCTCCGCCGCCGCATTATTGCTGGCCACCGGCTTGTCGTTCGCCGGCGCGGGCGGCAGGGTTTCCATCACTCGGTCGCGCAGCTTCGCCTTCAGCTCCGGCGACATCGCCGTCTCGTCCGCCCCCAGTGGGACGACAAGCACGACGGCGAAAAGCAGCGGCCATCTCATGGGGTGAGGCTACTCCGACTGCGCGCCGGGTCGAGCGTTCCGTGAGGCTTCACCTTTTGCCCGCAGTTTTTGCACCTCCGCCTCTGCGTGAAACCTCTGCCCGCGCCTCGCTTGAGGAGGCCTTCACCAAGGCTTGGCTTCCATCAGCCAGGTGATCGCCGCGACGAGTCCGCACATCGTCCAAAGCAGCCCACCCAGGCCCGGCGGCAATTGGTCGGACACCGCCCGCTTCAATCGCCGCCGCACGACACCCTGCAGCGCGCAGAGGACAACAAACAGGCCGACCGAAAGCCGCAGCCAGTTGGTGCCGTGCAGTGCGCCGTGGAGCGTCGTGTCGACCAGGAAGCCCGTGACAAACATCGCGGCCAGCGCGAAACCCACCAGACGGAGCAGTCGCGAGAACCAAGCCACCGGCAGGACCGGCCCCGGGGCGGCGGCCACCAGGGCGAGGGCGAGCAAAGGGCCCAGTCCGAAGATGGCTGAGATCACGTGGAGGGAAATGAGCAGGGAATACGGGTTCATGGATGGCGTGGCGTCGGGTGCTGCCAATCATGACCGGTGGAACCGCCCGGTTGTGACAACGCCGGGGCCGTTCCCAAAAAAATGCGCGACCGCTTGTCACAAAACTGCCGCCTCGCCGGTCTCCCTTGGCAAGCCTCACTCACCGTCGAGGCTCGCTTCACATCATGACCGATTCCCATCTCGCCATTTTTGAGGAACAACGCCGGCTGCTCTTCGGCCTCGCCTACCGCATGCTCGGGTCGGTGGCGGACGCGCAGGACATGGTGCAGGAAACCTACCTGCGCTGGCAGCGGGCACAGGGCGAGGCTATCCAGTCGCCCCCGGCCTGGCTCACGACGGTGATCACCCGGCTTTGCCTCAATCAGCTTCAATCGGCCCGCGCGAAGCGGGAACACTATGTGGGCGTCTGGCTGCCCGAGCCGCTGGTCGACGACCAGGCCCGCGATCCCGCCGCCACCACGCAGCTCGCCGACATGCTGTCGCTCGCCTTCCTCGTCCTGCTCGAAACCCTGAACCCGGTGGAGCGCGCGGTGTTCATCCTGCGGGAAGGATTTGACTACGAGTTCGCCGACATCGCCCGCATCGTCGGGAAATCCGAGGACAATTGCCGGCAGATCCTGGCCCGTGCGCGCCAACGGGTCGAGGAACGCCGTCCGCGCTTCGACGCCTCGTCCGCTGACGCGCAGAAGCTCGTGGCGCCCTTCCTCGCCGCCCTGCGCGACGGCGATCTCGAGGCCATGCTCGCACGGATGTCGAAAAACGTGGTTCTCATCGCCGACGCCGGCGATCGGCCGGGTGCGCTGGTGCGGCCGCTCGAAGGCGCCGGGACGGTCGCCCGCGCAATGCTCGGCGCGACGCGGCGACACGGCATCGAAGGGGCGACCTTTCGTCTGGCCAGGGTCAACGGCCTGCCCGGCCTCGTGCGGTACCAAGGTCCGCGCGCGCATGCGGTCATGGCTTTCGGCCTGGTGGGCGGTCTCATCGAATCGGTGTTCATCATCAGCAATCCCGATAAACTCCGGCATCTCGACCAGCCCGGCCTCGCCTCGTCCAACTCCTAAGGCCGCCCACCCGATTCGTTGCCGCCGCATCCCATGAAGCGAATCTTCGTCTACGTCCTCGCCGCTTTGGCCGGAGCCGCCCTGTTCGGGCTGCTCGTGCACGCCATCCTGGTCGCCACGCAGCTCTCGACCCCGGCGGCCGCGACCGTGTACGGCGCGACTCCACGTCGGCTTTGGGCCACGGGCACCATTGCACTGGCGGCGGCCGGCGCAGGACTCGCCGCGCTGGCCTTGCGCCGCAGCTTAAAGCGGGTCGGTCCGGGCCGGGGAAAAAATGGCGCGACGGTTGCCGCGGTCTTGGGGCTGGTGGCAATCGCGAGTGGCGGCACGAATCTGGCGATGGCCAACGGCGGTCCGGGAACCGGAAATGGTGTGGTCGGTGCCGCCATGGCCGTGGTGCTGGGTCTCGTGGCGCTGGTTCTGGCCACACTCGTCCTGATCCGCTCACGCCGCATCGTTTGACGGCGCTACCATCAATTCACGCTCCTCGCAGTTTCCGGCGGTGCCAGTCCGACCTAATTTCGCGGTTTCCGCGGTGCTAGGTGGCGACTCCCGGGGCTGGGATGGGCGTGCCGGAGGCCGGGCGCTTGATTTCGGTCAGGAGTCCGAAGTCCATGGGTTTTCGGAAATGGGCGTCGATGCCTGCGGCCGCGGAACGCTGGGCGTCGCCCGTGATGCCGTAGCCGGTGAGAGCAACGATGATGACGCGGTCAAACTCGCGTTGACTGCGGAGGTATTCCGCCAATCGGTAGCCATGCATGTCCGGCAAGCTCAGATCGAGCAGGATGATGTCCGGGACTTTTTTGGCCAGGATAGCCAATGCGGCTTGTCCCGTCATCACATGCTCGACTTCGTGGCCGTGAACATTGCGCAGGATATTGCAGGAAACCTGCGCCATTCCGGGGTGATCTTCCACTAAAAGTATCTTCATGGTGGTGTGCGGAGTTGGGGAATCAGGGGGTGTTGGATTTTACGCTCACAGAATGTCAGCTCGTTTCAGTTTTCGTTCCCTGGGGAGGCGAATTGCACCCGCCCGCGCGCAACGGCTCGACGGCTCTTCACAATCCCCTTGCGTGCGCAACGGCCGGCTCATTTTTGCGATGCGCGCGCCCTCTAAAAGTGGTACGTAACGCCATGTCCCGCTTCCCTGTTTCCGCCTGTCTTCTCCTGGTTCCCGTCCTGGGGTTCGCCCATCCGAACCACAACGCGACCCAAAAGACGACGGTTGCGATTGTGCCGGCCACCGAGCCAGCGCCCGAGAATCGCGAGGTCAGCATCACCCTCGAAGGGGACCGGCGCGTCATCACCGCCAACGGCCTGCCCGACCACCCCACCGGTCGTTTTCCCAATGCCGACAATCCGAACGGCCTGAGCCCCCAGAGCTACCGGTTCACCATGCCCGCCAAACCGGTCGCAAATGCCACGCCAACCCCGCTGCCCCGCGGGCTCTTCGGCATTGCGGTCAATGGCGTGCCTTTCGATCCCAGCACGGCCGAGATGTGGCACAACGACCGCGATTCCGGCTGGCACTACGACGCCCTCGGCGGCGCTTTTTCACTCGGCCTCGACGCCAACAACGCCCACGTGCAGCCTAACGGCGCTTATCATTACCATGGCATTCCCGTCGCGCTCCTGCAGCGACTCTCTGGCGGCCAGGCGCGGATGACGCTAGTCGGCTGGGCCGCCGACGGTTTTCCGATCTATGCCACGTGGGGTCACCGCAACCCGGCGGACCCGGCCAGCCCGGTCGTCAAGGTGCGCAGCAGTTATCGACTGAAGTCCGGCGCGCGCCCCACCGCCAACGGACAACCCGGCGGCAAATACGACGGCGTGTTTGTGGAGGACTTTGAGTATGTCGCCGGCAGTGGCGATCTCGACGAATGCGGCGGACGCCTTGGAACCACGCCCGAATTCCCCGCTGGCACCTATCACTATGTGCTGACCGAGGATTTTCCGTTCGTGCCCCGAGCTTTCCGCGGTACGCCCGATGCGAGTTTCTCGCGGCGCGAGGGCCCGGGTGGCCCCGGCCGGCCCGGCGACCGCCGTGGTCCGCCTCCGCCGGGCGAACCGTAAGCTCGGCCGTTCTCTGCCGGAATTTACCAGAGGGTTGGCCGGCTGCATCCGCGACACGGGTACCTGATCGGACTGGGCAATAGACCCAATAGCGCAGCCGGTCACTCTGGCTAAAGTCAGCCCTTCCTCGAGCTGACTGCATCATTCAGCTTCGTCGCTCGAGCCGCCCAATGATTTATGTCGCCGAAAAAACCACCAGTGTACTGCCCGGCGTACTTGTGAGCCCGGGTCGCGCGCCCGAGATTTCCGAAGCTGATGACGCCTACGGCTGGTTGGTCGGAAGCTGGGAGCTCGATGTCATCCACTATGGGGGCCGCAACGTCTCGAACCAGCTACTGAAGGGCGAGGCCCATTTCAGCTGGGTCCTCGAGGGCCGGGCCATCCAGGATGTCTGGATCATGCCGCGGCGTTTCGAGCGCAGGCTGTATCCCGACAGGTCCATGAACATGTATGGCAGCACCCTCCGCGCGTGGGATGCGGCCCTCAAGGGCTGGCGGATTACGTGGGCCAATCCGGCGGGCGCTCACTATGAGTCTCAGATCGGCCGATGGCAGGGCGGCGATGTGGTGCAAACCGGCACGCGTCCCGATGGCACGGCCACACGGTGGAGTTTCCGGGAAATCACCGCCGACTCGTTCCATTGGTTTGGCGAAGCCCGGCCCGCCACGGGGGCCAACGGTTGGACGCTGGAGGGCGAATTTCGCGCGCACCGGACGGCCGGAAGATAATGCCGCGGACTCAATCCGCCGTGCCGTCGGTTTCGCCCGGGTTACAGGTTCGCGTTTCCCGAACCGGCGCGTCAAAAATGAAAAAGGCCCGCCCCTGTCGAGGCAGGCCTGAGCCCGTTGCCCGCTTCCTCGAAAAACACCCCACTGCTTCGCCGCCTTGGAAAGCCTTTGCGCGCTATCTGAGCCCTGCCCAAGAAGAACCACCGCCGTAGCAATTCGTTGCGATTTCATGATGCCTTCATCAAGGCTTCATCGGGTTGCGGCATTCTGACCGGACATGAAACGCAAAGACTATGTCATCGTCGCCCTCGTGCCGCTGGTCCTGCTGCTCATCCCGATTACGGGGCAGCTCACCGTGGACGGCTGGAACTGGAAGTGGCACGGATTCGTGTTCGCCTGGGCCGTCTTCACTTTCATGACCTGGTTCATCCGTTTCCTCGTGACGCGCCCGGTGGCCAACCTTCCCTACAAGATCGCCGTCGGACTCGCGGTCGTGACTGGCTTTCTCATCACTTGGAGCACCCTCGCGGCCCAGATCATCGGCGAGGACAATCCCGGCAATGCACTCTACCTCCTGACGATCCTCGGCGGCTTCGTCGGCGTGGGCCTCTCGCGCTTTCAGTCCGCAGCCCTCGCGAATGTGGCGTTCTCGATGGCTGGCGCCCTCCTTTTGATTCCGGTCGTTGCCGTCCTCAAGTGGCCGGCCGACTTCAGTCCCGGCTACGCCAAGGTCCAGCTCCTCAGTTCCTTACTCGCAGCGATCTACGTCACCTCCGGCCTGCTTTTCCGCCGGGCCGCGGCCAAACCAGCTGTTGCCTGAGGATCCCTTGCGCCGACAGCGGCCGCTCTTGTCCAAAATCGGGACCCCGACGTCTTGTTCGACTCCCCGGCCACCTACGAGCCGTCGCAACCCTCAATCACCGCCGCGCGCTCGACAGTCCACCACGACGAGCACTACGAGGCAAACGCACACGGCCGGGAATACGATAATCGAAATCATTGGGGTACGCTATACAGACGACCTAACCCTGAAATCGTTCAAAGATACCGTAACTTTAGCCGGTTGTATGACCGGCAAACGGCCGGAGCGCCTTTTACAGTTGCCTGAGAGTCTGACGCGCCGGCGCTGTACGATGCCGGCCAATTCATTCCGATTTCATCGAGGCTTCATCGTGCCTTCATGCATTCCCGGCAAACTGGACGCATGATGCAAAAGAAAGACTGTCTCATCGTCGCGCTCGCCCCGTTGCCCGTCCTGGCGATCCCCTTGGTGGGGAATAGTGTCAGCGAGGAATGGAACTGGACCTGGCACGATTTCGTGTTCGCCTGGGTTGTCCTCACGGGCACGACCTTCGTCTACCGGCTGATGGCAACGAGAATGGATTCCACCGTGATCTATCGGCTCGGCGCCGGACTGGCGGTCGCGGCCGGCTTTCTCATCACTTGGTTGACTGCGGCGGTCCAGATTATCGGCGACGACAACCCGGGAAACATCCTTTATGCCGGCGTCATTCTCACCGGCCTGACGGGCGTCGCGCTCGCCCGCTTCAAACCTGCGGGCATGGCCCGCGCGGCGTTCGCGACCGCCTTCGCCACGATCCTGGTACCCATAATCGCGGCCGTTTTCTGGCCCGCGGACTTCAGCCCCGGAATGGTCCCGGTTTTCCTGCTGAACGGTTTCTTTGCGTTGATGTTCGTCGGCTCGGGCCTGCTATTTCGTCGCGCCGCACGCAAATCCCGCGGATCGGGCGCAACCGTCATGGCCTAAGGCCTCACTTGATCTTCACGCTGGCGATCATCGACGCTCGAAACCGGATCTCGGACCGGTCCTGTAGAGGAACCGTCAGCCAGTAACGTTGAACGGTCACCAAGGCGCCCACCACGACCGTCGTGTCGTTGTGCAGCGTGACGACCACCTCGCGGTGCAGATTCACCGCCTGATTTATCAGGGCGGCCATCTCCCGCGCATCCTGCGCTTCCTCCTCTGCCGAGACCGCGATGTCGCTTCGCAACACCTCCATTGGCTGCCCCCGACTGCTCGCATGAGCATCCAGCTGAAGCGACGCCAGACCCGCGCTTCCCATAGCCAATAAGAGAAAGGTGCAGGTCGGACGCTTCATTCTCAATCCGTTCAACCACCAAACCACGCCCGCTACAAGTGCCAACCCCACCGAAATACACGTCCAGGCCAATCCTCAACCCGCGACCAATCCTCAGATGCCGCCGATCCAATGTTCGTAATACGAACATTGGCTTCAAAACACGGCGTGGACGGCGTCGGCCGGTTGACGGCTGAGCCAGATGATCAACCGCAGGGTGCGCTCGGCATCAGGCATCATCGAGCGCCGCTTGAAATAGTCACCCATTCTGGCCCGGTGCAGCCCTAATTCGCGGGCCAGCAGCGCGCGGGCACCGCGACGACGGAGTTTCGGCTCCACGAGGGAGATCAGCGCGTTCCACAGGGGGGTATCGTCACTTGGCCGCAGCGTCGCGCCGCGTTTGATCCGAGGGCGGCGGGCTTCCCGCCGCTCGTGCATCGCCTTCGTCAGCTCCCGGTCAACGGCATCAAGAATTTCCGCCAATCCCATCACCGCAACCAGTCTCGATGGCATATAGGTTCTCATGCCAATGTTCGTAATACGAACATTGGCGTGGGGACAAGTCGGCAAACCCGGATCGTCGGAACGAGCGGCCGTGGGCGGATGCCGGCGCCGATCAGGCGGGTTGCGGCGCAGTGGGACGACCGAGGCGAGTGGCGGCGTCGCGGAGTTTTTGCTCCAGGAGCGGGGCCGACAGGGGCTTGGTCAGGTAGTCGTCCATGCCGCTCTGCAGACATTCCTCGCGATCCTGTGCGCTCGCGTGCGCGGTGAGTGCGATGATCTGCGGCTGCCGGTCCGGCGAAAACCGCCGCCGGACTTCCCCGGTGACTTCGTAGCCGTTCATCTCCGGCATTTGCACGTCCATCAACACGACGTCGTAGGGCTGCCGCAACAACGACTCCAGGGCCTCGCGGCCGTCGGAGGCCACATCGCACCGGTAACCCATCAGCTCGAGAAAACGAACCGCGACCTTCTGGTTCACCGCATTGTCCTCTGCCAGCAAGATCCGCAGAGGAAACTCGTCCGCCAGCTTCGTGATCGCGGATCGCGGGGCGGCCCGGGTCGTCGCCGCCTGCTGACCGAGCGCGGTGAGGAGCGCATCGCGCAGCGGGATGAACTTCACGGGCTTGTTGAAGCGCGCGACAAAATGGAGCCCGCGCGGGTCGTTGCGATCGTGGAGCCCCGCGGCGGAACTGAGCAGGATGAGCGGCAGCTCGCGCCGCCCGGCGATGGCGTGGATCCGCATCGCGAGGTCCAGCCCGTCCATCTCCGGCATCTGCATGTCGAGGATCGCAACGTCGGCCGGTCCGCCCGACTCCAGCCACGCGAGCGCTGCTGCGCCCGAGGCGACCTCGTGCGGTTGCATGCCCCACCGCTCCGCCTGCACGCGCAAAATCCGCCGGTTGACGTCGCCATCGTCGACAATGAGCAAATGCCGGCCCTGCAACAGCGGCAGATCGGGCTGCGCGTGCGGGCTGTTGGCGACCCGCACGCGAATCGTGAAGGTGAACGTGGACCCTTGTCCCGGGGTGCTTTCGACGCGAACGCCGCCTCCCATGATCTCGGCGATGCGCTTGGAGATGACCAGACCCAGTCCCGTGCCACCGTAGCGGCGCGTCATGGATGAATCGACCTGGCTGAAATGCTTGAAGAGCCGGTCCAACCGGTCCGGCGGAATGCCGATGCCGGTGTCCCGCACATCGAAGGTCAACTCGTGCCAGGATTCGGCCGGAGCGCTCCGACGCCGGTCCGCGGGGGCCACCGCGCGACTCTGAACCTTGACCAGCACCGAGCCCTGCTCGGTGAATTTCAGGGCGTTGCCCACAAGGTTGACGAGGATCTGGCGCAGGCGCGACGAGTCGCCGACGACATGCAACGGCAGCGATTCGTGGAGCAGGTAGCCGAGATCGATTTGTTTTTCCGCCGCTTTCTGGCTGAAAAGATCGAGCGCATCCTCCACGCAACCGCGCAGGTCGAAAGGCTGCTCCTCGAGTTCCATCTTGCCCGATTCGATCTTGGACAAGTCGAGGATGTCGTTGATCACAACCATGAGCGAATCGCAGCTCTGGCGGATCGTGTCGGTGAAACCGCGCTGTTGCTCGTTCAGCGGCGTGTCGAGCAACAAGCTGGTCATGCCCATGACGCCATTCATGGGCGTGCGGATCTCGTGGCTCATGTTGGCGAGGAATTCCGACTTGGCCTGGCTGGCGGCATCGGCCGCTTCCTTGGCCGTCTTGAGTTCCAGCTCGGCCTGGCGCCGCACCTCGATGTTGGCCTCGAGACGCGCATTGGCTTCGGCGAGCTCCCTGGTGCGCTCCACCACGGCAAGCTCGATGCGGTCCGCCGCGGCCTCGACTTCCGCCCGGCCACGCGAACCTTCCCGGATTAGGGCGCGGGAACGCACGCAGGTGTAGATGAGGAAGATGTCCTCGAAAACGACCCAACCGGCGTGCTCGATCCAGCGCCAGTGCGAAACCACCTCGCTGCCAAAAACCGACTGCGGCCAATACACCCCGCGCAGCAGGTGGTCGACCGCCACGACCGCGGAAGAGGTCAACAACACCGTCCAATCCCGGTAGAAGGCAATGAAGGCGAGCGAACCGAACACATGAAAATGTGTTTCGATGCGTCCTCCGGTCAGATGAATCAGGAGGGCCGACGCCAGCATTTGCGCCACGGCAATCACATGCCGCGTGCTCGTCCGGCCCGAACGCGCCACGGCAAGGAAGGCGGCCGGCAGGGCGATGAGCCCGCCGAGAAAAATGGCCGCCCACACGTGAACATGGATCTCGCTCGTGCGACCCACCCAGGTCAGGGGTGTCAGCCAGATGGCGACCCCGATACCGGCCAGCCACTGCAGAATGAGCAGCACCGCAAAAGCCCGGTCGGTTTGGGCGCGGAATTTCCGGAGCAGTTCCTCACTGAGGATGGCGGTCCGTGCCTGGATCCTCGATTCGAAGGTGGTGTCGGTGGAAGTCACGAGAGCAGGAGCGGTTTATTCGTCGTTGAGAGCGCAGCCGAAGACCGGCATGGCGACCGGCGGACCTTCGCCTGCGCCGGATCGCAGGGCGGCGAGGAGGGCGGCTTGTCCCGGATTGTCACCGACATGCCCGCGACTGCCCGTGATGCCTCCCCGGAAAACCAGCCGGCCATCGGGCCCGTAAAGGCGGGTTTCGCCGGAGGTGCGGAAAGAGAACCGCTTGAGCTCGGCGCCGGACGCATCGCACATCAGCCGGGTCCGCGGCAGCGCCGATGCCTGCCGATAAAGCGCGGAATTTTTCGCCGGTTCCTCCGGAGAAGGATCGATGAAAATCAAAAGGGCTCCGAGCGCATCACCTGCCTGCAGCAGGATCGAATCCAGTTCCACGAGCGTGGCGCGGGAACACGGGCATTCCGGGTGCAATGCCACGACGACGGTGAAGCGGCCCGCGATCAACGGCCGGTCAGGCAGGGGCCAATCGCGCACGGGCGCGCCGGCCGCCCCGGGCGTCAGGGAATAATCGGCCATCCATTTCATGCCCCAGGCCGCGCCGGCAAGCCAAAGGCCAATGCCCACCGTGAGGAGGAATTTTTTGAAAGAGAAAAACATGAGGGACAGGATCCCCGTGGGACCGGGAGCCTGCGTACGAGAGGTGCCACCGCATCGGCACAAGCCAGGCGAACTTGATGAAGTTTCTTGGCGACTGCCGAATGACTTTGTCGAGCAGGCCGATGCCCGGAGAATCCGACCTACAGCCCTGACGCCGGCCCCGGCCTTGGCGGCGAAAAGACGCGGCGCCGGCCCCGCGTATAACGATATGAGCACGGCCCGGCTTGTTCGGAAAAGACCGTCCGCCAATTTTTTCCGGCAGGTTCAACGCAGACTGTAATTTCCCTATCCGCCGTGGTGCCCCACCCTTTAACCCGCCGCCGCTTTCTCGGCAACATTTCGGCCGCCGCCGCGCTTGCTCTCGCGCCGCGTTTTGCGCGGGCGCAGGATTCCGTCAAAAAACTCGGGGTGGCACTCGTCGGCCTCGGCAACTATTCCACCAAGGAACTGGGACCGGCGCTGCGACTCACTCAATCCTGCAGGCTGGCCGGCGTCGTGACCGGCAATCCCGCCAAAGGAGCGCAGTGGGCGCGGGATTATGGTTTTCCCGAAAAAAACATCTACGGTTACGATACCATGGCCCGCCTGGCCGACAATCCGGACATCGATATCGCCTATATCGTCACGCCGAACGGTCTGCATGCCGAGCATGCGATCGCGGCGGCCCGCGCCGGCAAACACGTCATCATCGAAAAACCGATGGCCAACACCGTGGCCGAGTGCGACGCCATCCTTGCGGCCTGCGCGGCGACGAACGTACGACACTCCGTCGGCTACCGGCTCTTCTTCGATCCATACCACGGGGAATTACGGCGCCTGGCGCGCGAGGAGGATTTCGGACCGTTCATGAACATGAAAGGCAAGCGGGCCTTTGTGATGGGCACGTGGCGCTGGCGCGCCGACAAGAAATTGGCAGGGGGCGGGCCGCTGATGGACCTCGGGGTTTATCTCATCCAAGGCGCCTGCATGGCGAAGAATGGGCTGGCACCAGCGCGCGTCGCCGCTGAGGAGCTGCCGAAGACGCGTCCGGAAATATCCAAGGACACCGAGGAGACGATCCGCTGGACGATGGAATGGGCGGACGGGGCGCGGGCCGAGTTTTCCACGAGCTACCAGGACAGCGGCGACACTTTCCGGGCGGAAGCCGCCCGCGGATGGATCGATTTCAAACAAAAGGCATTCACCTACCGCGGGGTCGTATGCGAAACGAGCCGGGGCACGCTCAACTACGGACCATTCGTGAACCAACAGGCGTTGCAGATGGATGACTTCGCGCAGTGCATTGCGACGGGCCGGGCCACGCCGGTGCCGGGTGAGATGGGCCGGCGCGATCTCACCATCATTGAAGCGGTCTACCGCGCCGCCGCCAGCGGACAACAGGAACGGGTGAAAGCCTGAACGCACAACGGAAGCATTTTTGAAGCAAACCGCCTTGGCGGGACTGCGAATGCGGTTAGCTTCGGTTCGTGAAACCCCTACCCGCGCTCTTCGTCGCGTGCCTTGTCCTCCTGGGCGGATGCGCGCGAACCTCGCCGTATCAGCAGCCCGTCGAGGCGGAAACTCCGGTTCAGCTCACTATGTGGCGGGCAAATCTCGGCCAGGCCCTCACACCCGAAGAGTGGCGGTGGTTCGACCTGACCGTGCAGGAATTCAAATTCCAACTCATGTTGGAGCAAAAGGTGTCGGGCAGCGCGGCCATCGAAGCCGCCGTACGGGAAAGGATCAACGGACGGAAGCTCGGCGAGGTGCTGCGCGAAGGCCTTCAGGCTCACTTGGAACGAAAGACCACCGAGCGCGACGAGCTGGAGGCGGCCATTGGCATCAACGCCAAGCGCAAGATCCGTCCGGGAGACGATGACGCGCGCCGGGATCTTGCCGCCCATCAGGAAAATCTGCGCCAGAAGCTGGCCAAGCTGAACGAGGAGCTGGCCGCATTGAGCGCCGCGCTCGTCCAGCTCGACAACAAAGCTGGGCCCCGAACATAAGACCCGGGCTGTCAGGTTTTCCGCCGTGCGCAGACCCGGGAGTTTTTCAAAAATGCGGAGCAATCCCGCGGGAGATGTGCGATAATACTGCGTTCAACCCCGGCAGCATATGAAAACCAAACAGCACGAAGTTGGCTTGGTGCACGTGGCGGCCCCCGCCGAGTCTCCGCGCCCCACCGTGACGGAACGGCGGTCCGCCGCCCATCTCAGCGATCCGCTGCAACATTGGCAGCATCCGGCCGCGGCGCCGGACATGCGAGTACGCGCGGAATTTGAGCGGGCCCCGCAACGGGTCCGCGCCCGGCAGACCGAACCGCGCACCGCGGAGGATTGTCATGCACGGAGACCGCGCCGTCCTCCGCCTCAGGAGTCGGGCACCGCACGCTGATCGCCAGGATCCTTGAATTCGCGTTGTGAACACCCGGAAGGGTGCAGCGAGCCCGTCAGCCCAGCGCGTGGTTGATGTGGTCGAAGGCGACGAGTGCGCGCTCGGTGGCGCGCTCGAGGCGGCGCGGACTTAGGCCGCAAGTGGGGGCCAGCCCTGCAGGATCAAGCCAGTAGGGAGATTCGCCAGGCAAACCGTGACCCATTTTATCGGCCAGCTGCGCGGCAAGGTTGAGGAGGCAAGACAGCGGATGGGGGCGGGGGGCGGGGGCATAATGTTCGTCGATGGCCCGCGTCACCACCTCCGGAAAGCGCCACTCCCTGAGGATGGCCGCAGTGGCCTGATTGCTGGTCAAACCGAACACGTGTTTCTCCCAACCAACCAAGGCCGTCGTCCCCGAGGGTTTAAACGGCGCGACGGGCGCGTGTTCGTCGGCGAGCTTGGCCAGCGCGAGTTTGCCGAGGGAACGGAAGAGGCCCGCCGCGTAGGCGGTGGCAGGATCTTCCATGGCACGCGGAGCGAGTTCTTCCATCAGCAGCGCGACGAGGAGGGCATTGTCGCGAAGGCGCGGGCCCGTGAAACCGTAAAGAGGATAATGGCGAAGCGAGAAATGATCGACCGCGACCGCACCGACGAGGCGATGGATCTCTTGCAGTCCAATCAACGCCGTCGCGTCCTCGATCGAGACCACGGGCTCATTCTGCGCGAAAACGGCACTGTTGGCGATACGCAGAAGGCGGACCGCCAGCGTGCTGTCCTGCCTCAGGTAATCGGCAACGTCCTCCAGCGCGGTATCCGGGTCGCGCAACAACGGGCCCAGTCGTGCCATGACCTTGGGGGCGGCCGCAAAGGAATGGGCGACACGCACCAAGTTGACGATGGTGTAGCTAGCCTCGTTCATACCCAATCAAATCGGAATCGTCCGGCGTGCCTGAAGCCCTACCTTGGCCCCGGTCGCGATCATTAGATGGATGAGCCAACCGACAGCAGTTTTTGTGATCGCCGAGGCAAAAAACGCGTCATGCTGTTTCTTGGCGATCGCCGGTTGGGGCGGCTGAACCGCCACGCGGAAATTTCCTCGCTAGCCGTCGA
>DATCRM010000064.1:0-10902 GCA_036568985.1 Lacunisphaera sp.
CCGTTGGCGCGTGCGGTGTCGAACAGAACATGGATCGGCTTCTGCCGGAAAATACTGAAGATAATCTGCAGCGAGGCACATCCCGGATGCCGGCAGCACCAGAGCGCTTCATCCATGGCTTCGACACTGGCGCCGTAGGCCCGGATCTTGCCCTCGCGCTTGAGCTCCTCCAACCAGCCGAAAACCTCGCCCCGCATGAGCACATCGGGCGGAATGCAGTGGCACTGGGTCAAATCCAGCGCATCCACCCCGAGGCGCCGCAGCGAATCCTCGGTGTGCTTGCGGACGATCTCGCGGGTGAAATTCTGCGGCCAGCCCGGATCGCCCCGGCGGCCGAGCTTGGTGGCAATAAAGAGCCGGTCGCGGGCTTTCGTTTCCTTGAGGAATTTACCAATGAGTCCCTCGCTGCGCCCGTCGCCATAAACGTCAGCCGTGTCGAAGAAAGTCGTGCCGCACTCCAGCGCGGCGCGCAGCACGGCGAGGCCCGTCTCATCGGAAACGTCGCCCCAGTTGCCGCCAATCTGCCAGGTGCCCAGGCCAACTTCCCCCACCACCCTGCCCGTCTTGCCAAAAATGCGCGTGTTCATCGCTGCGGACTCTGTGGGTTGCCGTCGATTCATCAAGGGTCCGTTTCGTCTTACTGTATCACGGATCACGTCGGGCATTAAACGAGGCTCGGGACGAGCGCAGCGGGGCATTGGTCCGTCGGCCAACGTCGGCCCTACTTACACTTCAAGGAATCGCTGATGCAAAGACCTGTCTGAAGCGAAATCTCCGAACTGCACAAAACCGTCTTCTGCAAGCGCGTAACAGAACCGTTACGGTTAAGCTCACGGAGAGGAACGCCCTTTGCATCCATTCCGGCGTTAACCCAATCCTCCATGAAAATCAGTTCCTTCTCCCGAATTCTCGTCGGAGCATTCATTCCCGTGCTCCTGTTGTGCAGTTCAGCTCAAGCCGACATGACCCATTACAAGGCCATGCTTACGGGCGCAAACGAGGCGCCAGCCAATGTCTCGCTCGGGACGGGTCACGCCGATGTATATTTTGATAACGTAGCCAACACCCTGCGCATCGTCGTGCTATTTTCCAACCTGACGACCGGGGTAACCGCAGCGCACATCCATGCAGCAACCCTGCTGGCCAACACGGGTACAGCCTCGGTGGCGACCCCGACGCCGAGCTTCCCCGGTTTCCCCTCGGGTGTAACCGCGGGATCATATGACCAGATATTCGATCTGTCGCTGGCCTCGAGTTTCCGCGCCGGTTACATCACAGCCAACGGCGGCACCGCCGATAGCGCGGCCAACGCCTTGATTGGCGCCCTGAATGACCAGAAAGCATATTTGAATATCCACACCTCGACCTACCCCGGCGGTGAAATCCGCGGATTTTTGCATGAGGTCCCGGATAGCGGATCCACGGCCGTATTGCTTCTACTGCCCATGGCCGCACTGATCGGCTATCGGCGCAGCCGCCGGTTGCGGGCCTGAACCCCGGGCTTCTTCCGCCGGCCGTCGGCCGTTCGACCCAGCCAAAAGGTCAGATCACTCCGCGGAATCCAGATAATCGGCGAGTTTGGCGCTGGCCAGCTTGGTGAAAAACGCGGTGGGATCGGGCTTGGCCAGCGTCCCGCCGATCGTGACGGGCGTCTTGGTCCGGGCATATCCGAGCTCGTCCTTGGTACCGTCCAGCGCGTTGAGCTTGTCGAAGAGCTGTTCGGTCTTGCCCCGGGCCGCCAGCGACAGCGAGGCGTTGAGCGGCTGGTCGAGCAACGGCCGGTCCACCACGTAGCTGACCTCGCCGTGTCCGATGAGCCTCATTTCGGGCGAAACGAGACTGATTTCCTCCAAGCTCATGTTGAGGCGTTCGTCCCGGGAGAGGCGCACGCTGAGCAGATCGTAATTGAACTCACCGATGCTCTGCGCGAGCTGGTCCACATGGTAGGCCTGGCCGGCTACTTTCTCCGCTGTCTGCTTGACCTTGTCGGAACCGAAGATCGAACCGAGTGCCGCCACCGCGTCCACCGCCTTGGAAGCCATGGAGACCTTGTTGCTCGTGCGCTGCAGTCCGCGAAAGATGCCCTGGTGGCTGGTCATCTGAAATTCACCCTGCAGGCGGTCGAGGGCGCGTGCCGTCGTTTCGCCGTTGCCGGAAAATTTGGCGTTCACATTGAACAGACCCTCCACGGTCGGCGGCTTGCCCGGCTCCAGCGCCTTGAAGAGTTTGCCTGCGTCAAAATCGTTGAGCGTGTACTCGCCAGTGAGGCGGTAAGGCATCGCGCCACCCGTGAAACGCATTTCCATTTTTGCCGTCAGACGGCTCGTTTCGCTGAAGGACGCCTCCAGTTTCTGAAGGGCGAGCCGGGCCGGCTCGATCGTCACCGCGCCGGTGAGCCCGGTCATCGCCCAATCCTGTCCCCGGGTGACGGACTTGATGTCGAGCCCGAGATTGCCGCTGAATCGCGACCATGCCGAAACCGTGTCGGGAGTCACGCTGGGCGCAGGGAGCGGTTTGTCGTCGGTATCGGGCGCGGCCGACGCCATGAACACCCCGAGCACCCCAAGCAGATCCTCGAGTTCCACTTGCTGACCGGTGAGCCTGCCATCCACCGAATAGCCCGTGCCCAGCGGGGAAAATTCGAGAGCGAAGTCCAGGTCGGAGCGGCGCCCGGCGTTGTCCAGCAACAGCGGGGCCTGCACTGAAACCGTGCCGTTGGGCTGGACGAGTCCGCGGAAACTGAGATTGGCCACCGGCAGAGTCTGCTTGCTTTCGGCCGCCATCAAGCCGTTCACCGTCATGCGGGCTTCCAACTGGCTGTGCGATCCCACAGCGGCGCGCACCTCTCCGACCGCCCGTCCGGCCGACACCGCACGCGCCCCCGCAAACAGCGGCTGACTGGCGAGCGCCGGCACTTCGAGGGCAAAGGTCATCGTCGCCTGCATCCCCTGCCCGGGCGTCTGGTTCGCGTCGGCCTTGAGCGTGAGGAGGGTAGCCTTGGCGGCTGTGCGTACGGTCACATCACCGGTCTGGATTCGGGCGCCCGACGATGCCGCATATTCCAGCGATGGCTGCGCCTCGACCGTAAGCCCGGTGATAAGCGGTTGCTTCTTTTCGGCCAGGGAAACGTCCGCCAGTTTCAGAGGCGCGAGCGCGCGAAGCAGGATCTTTTCCCCGGGAACGCCGAGCTCAAAACTGCCCTGCGTCACAAAGCCGCCGAGGCTCGTCCCGGACTGCGTCAGCGGCAAAAGAGCCAATGGCACCCGGCCAAGCTCGATCTGCGCCACGGGTTGTGCCGCCTCTTGCGGCGTGAGCGCCTGGCTGGCCAGGTTGAAACTAAAAGGCTGTTTGACGGCGAATTTCAGGAGCGGATGTCCCGCGTCCTGCCACAATTCGAGGCGCACCGGTCTCATTTCCACAACCTGGCCGCGCAGGGTAAAATCGATGTCGCCCTGCGCCTTGACCGGCGCGCCGGGCAGCCATCGCGAAAGCAACTGTGCTGCGGAGGCGTCGAAGCGCCCGGTCAGGGAAATCGGAGCGTCCGCTCCCGCGCGCGTCGCCAAATGACTGTTCAAAGCCAACCGGTCACCCGCCGGGGTCGTCACCGTGAGATTGAGCACGGGCGCGTCGACCGCGCCGTCGGCCAGCGTGGCCTCGACTTGCGCGCCGACCGCGGCCTTGGTCAGCAACGGTCGGCCGGCTTGCACGACGTTCAGCTCGGCCACCTGAATCTTGCCCCGCACCGAGGCAGCCGATGTGGAGCCCGGGGTTCGTGCCAGATCGATTTCGCCACTGATCATGCCGCCGGAAATATCCGCCGCGGTCACGAAAGGCCGCACCCACGCGAGCGGCAGACCTTGAATGTTGACGTGCAGCAGCCGGTCGCCCTCCAAGGCCTCGGCCGGCAGCAGCTGGCCTTTGCGCAGATCGTAGCGGATCGGCGCGGTGGTGCGGGCTTCCAAAACCGGTTCCGGGCCGGCCACCAGGGCCTTGAACCGGTTGAGATGGAGCAATCCGCCGAGCTGGCTGAGATCGAAAGTCGTATCCACCTTCAACATCCCGAGGGCGCGCCAGGCCGGATCGATCCGTTCGAGCTGGCTCACCTCCCCCTGCAGGTCGCCTTCCATGCTGAAACTCTCCGCCCCGGCGTCCAAGGCGAAACGTCCCCCGCCCCGCACGTCGAACGCAGGCAGCGCTCCTTCGAGCATGAAAGGTTCAAGCTGAGCCGTGCGGACCTTCATCTCCCAATCACCCGCGTAGCGGTGGCTGGCGACGGGGAGTTGGGCGCGCAGGATCAGGGCATTTTCCGCGACCCCTTGCAGGAGGGTGCTCACCACGACCTCGTAATGTTCACCCAGTCTGCTGTGGAAAAATTCCGTGCCGACCTTCAACTGGCTTTGTCCGGAAAGCCCGCGCCCTTCGGCATCGATGACCGTGGTGAGGGTGAGGTTGTTGAAATTCCGCTGCGGCGTGAGCGTGGCGCGCAAACCGGCCTGGGCGTGCAGTGCGGCGACCTGGGCCCCGGGGGCCGGGTTGCGCAACGTAGCGTTGACCTGCAGCAGGCCTTCCTTGTCGGCGGCGAATCCACCGCCGGTAATCGTGTAGTCCGCCTCGAGCGACGGTTGTCCCGGGGCTGCGGGCAGCAAAGCCCGGCCATTAATGCGCACGTCGTCGAGTTTGAGATCAAACGGCAACACCACCCGGGCGAGCAGACCCGGCGCCGCCACCGGCGCGCCGGCCGCGGCAGCCTCGTTGCGCGAACCTGCGAGCTTGCTTGCGTCCACATTCAACCCTTCCGCGTGCAGCCGGCTGAGCACCAGTTGTTCTCCCAACAGGAAACTGAAAAGGGAAAAATCCGCCTCGAGGCGGTCCAGCTTCACCACGACATGCCGGTGCTCGGCGGTCACGCCGCGAAGCGCGACCCCGGAGAACCCGCCGGAAACGGACGCCAGTTCCAACTTCAGGCCGGGCACATCGCGGGCCGCCCGGAGCACAGCCCAGCGCTGGACCGACGGAGTCAGGGTCAGGCCAAGCAGGACGGCCACCAAGGCCGAGAGCATTCCGAGAACGATGAGCAGCAGACGAACGGGCTTCATGCAGTGCGCTTAAGACACACGAGTGTTGCGCAAGTTGCCGGCTGGAGCGAAGAAAAAACTGTAGCACCGGTCTATGAGCGGCGCCGAAAACTACGCGTTCCCGGCGGCGGTTATAGACCGCCGCTACAGGGGAGGCTTACGGATAGGAGATTGGCTTGGTCGGATATATCTCGTCTGGCAGGCCCATCGCGCGGCGGACGGCAGCCACGGAGACATTGTAGCCGTAATAAGCCTGCAGTTGGTTCAACCGTGCCGTCGTGAGCTCGACCTGCGACGTGAGCACGTCCAGCTGGGTGGCCGTGCCGGCGGAGAACCGGGCGTTGGCCAGGCGAACCGCCTCCTCGGCCTGCTCCACGACTTTCTTCGAGGATTCAGCCAGTTCGCTGGATTGCTGGAAGGTGGAGATCGCCCGGCGGACGTCCACATCGACAGTCAGCTGGGCTTCCGCGAGGGCGAGTTTGCTCTGCTCCAGGAAGGAGCGGGCCTGGGCCACGCGGCCGGCGGTGGCGCGGCCGTCAAAGATATCCCAGCTGGACTGGATGCCGACGGTCCAGCCGTCGAGAGAGGACTTCGTGCTCGATACCGGCGATTTGCGCCAGTCATACGAACCGAACGCGGAAACGCTCGGCAGGTAACCTGACCGACGGACGATCACGCCCTGCTCGGCCGCCTCGGTCAGCTTGGCCAGGCGCTGCAGGTCCGGCCGCTGTTCGCGCGCGGTCGTGAGGGCCGAACGCAGCTCGAAGCTGGCGGGCTTGAACTCCAAGGTACCGAGAAACTCCGGAATCTTAACGAGGTTTTGCTCGCTGGCGGCCACATAGCCGAGCGATCGGCGAAGTTCCTCAATGGCGAGACGGTAGTCGTTGCGTGCGGTGATCAGGGCAGGCTGGGCGTTGGCCAGGGCCACCTCGGCGCGCAGCACCTCGAAGTTGGAAACGGTGCCGGCCTCGAAGCGGTTCTTCACATCCTGCAGCTGGCGCTGGAGGAGTTCGATGTTCTGCTCCTGCACCTTGATCTTCTCGCGGTTGAGCAACACCGTAAAGAAGCGCACGCGGACGTCCACGAGCGCATCGTTGATCACGGCCTTGAGCGCGAGCACCGCGGCATCGAGCGTGAGCTTCTGACCTTTGACGCTGGCGGTCACACCGCCGCCCGCATAGAGAACCTGGGTGGCGGTGATGTCGACGCTCCAGGCGTAGTCGCGACCGTTGGTGGATATCTCGTCGGCATTGCGGGAATAGCGCGCGCTTCCGGCAACGTTGGGGATCTGGGACGAGCGGACTTCGACAACGACTCCCTCCTGCTGGCGGATGCGCTCCTTGGCCTGCCGGATGGCGAAGTTGTTATCGAGCGCGTAGGCGAGCGCGTATTCAAGATCGAGCCGTTCCGGCACGGTGAAGTCCGGATCGGGCTTCCCGTCGTTGAGCTGGGCCCGGGCAGGCAGGGCCGCGAGCAGGAGAGCCACAACTGTAGCGGCGGTCTGTGACCGACGACGACGCTCATAGAGCGCCGCTACAAAGTTAGACAGGCTGTTCAGACGCATCAGGGATTTCATGGAATGAAGTCGGGAGATTACTTGGCCAGGGCCGGCTCTGCAACCACGGGTGCAGCGGAACCCACCGGGACTTTGGCGTGATCCCGGGCGATCAACATGTAGAAGGCGGGCACCACGAAGAGCGTGAAGACCGAGCCGACCGCCATGCCGATAACGAGCACCCAGCCGATGCTGTTACGGGCCGCGGCGCCAGGGCCGGTCACGAAAATCAGCATAAGGTGACCGAACACCGTGGCAGCCGAGGTCATGAGCACCGGGCGCAGGCGGGTGGCGGCGGCGCGGCGGATCGCATCGACCTTGGCCACGCCCTGTTCCTGGAGACTGTTGGCGAACTCCACGATCAGAATGCCGTTCTTGGCCACGAGTCCGACCAGCGTAATCAGACCGATCTGCGAGTAGATGTTCAGCGAGGTCTTGCCGAGGAAGATCGGCAGCATGGCGCCAACCAAGGCCAGCGGCACCGACCCCAGCAGAATGACAAACGGATCGCGGAAGCTGTTGAACTGGGCCGCGAGCACGAGGAAGATCAGCACGCCGGCGAGCCCGAAGGCCGTCCACAAGGCGCTGCCCTCATAACGGAGCTGGCGCGACTGGCCGCCATAGTCGATCGAATAACCCGGCGGAAGGATTTCCGCCGCTTTCGCTTCGAGCTTCTTGAGCGCGAGATCGATGCTGGGACCGACGCCGGTGATCTTGACCGAATTCAACTGCTGGAAGCGGTTGAGCGTGCGCGGCTGCACGGTCTCTTTCAAGGTGGCGATGGTGGACAACGGGATCAGCTGCCCGGCCGGCCCGCGGACATGATAATCGAGCAATTGCGCGGCGTTGAGACGCTGGCCGCGTTCCACCTGCGGGATGACACGATAGCTCTGGCCGTCGTTGATGAAGCGGTTGACGTAACCGCCACCGAGCATCGAACCGAGATCGCGGGCAACGTCGGTCAAGCTGAGGCCCATCGAGGCGACCTTGTCCTTGTCGATGTCGATCTCGACCTGCGGAAGGTCATACTTGAGGTCGGTATCGGCGAAGTAGAATGTCGGCGCTCCCCCACCCGCGTTGGCCTCGGTATTGGCGTAAAGCGTGAGCTTCTGCGCAAATTCGAGCATCTCCTTGTGGTCGGCGGTGGACCTGATGACCAACTCGATCGGGAACTGGCCGCCCGAGGGCAGCGGCTCCGGGGTGGTCACAATGACATTGAGCCCGGGGATGCTGGCGGACGGCCCCTGCAGGTCTTCCTGAATCTGGGTCGACGTGCGCTTACGCTCGGACCAGGGTTTGAGCAGAATGCCGGAAAAGCCGCCGCTCGCGAAGGTCAGCTGGAAGGACTGCTGATATTCGGGCACTTTCTCAAACATCTTCTGCACCTCCTGGGCGTAGATGCTGGTCTGGTCGATCGTCGCGGTGGGCGACGCCTGAAGAATGCCAAACACCACGCCCTGATCCTCCTTGGGTGCGAGTTCGCTTTGCGCAAACATGACAAAAGGCACCAAGAGCAACGTGAGCAAGCCGGCGCCCACAATCACGTACTGAACGGCGGCGTAGCGGCGGCCCAGCAGGTAATCGAGCACAACGACCGCCAGCGCCGCCAGGACGGTTACCGCCAGGGCCGCACCCGCCAGCGGACCGGCGAAGGATTTAAAGCTGCCACCTTCGAAGAGGACAAAACCGATTCCAATAGCCCAGACCGGAATCCAGAGGACCAATGCCCACGTGAACACGCGCCATGAGGCGCGGCGATTTTCCCGCGGTTGCAGCAGCCGGCCGACGACCCGGTCGTAGCGATTGCGCAGACGGTCGAACAAATGGTTGGTCCAGCCGGTGAAACCTTTTTCCTCATGCCCACCGCCCTTGAGCATATAGGCGCTCATCATCGGCGAAAGCGTGAGGGCGACAAAACCCGAAACCATCACCGCGCCGGCCAGCGTCATCGCGAATTCGCGGAACAACGCGCCCGTCAGGCCGCCTTGAAAGGCAATCGGTGCGTAAACGGCCGCCAGCGTGATGGTCATCGAGATGACCGGTCCGACAAGCTCGCGCGCCCCCTGGATCGCCGCATCCACCGGAGTCAGGCCCTCGCGGATATGGCGTTCCACGTTTTCGACGACCACGATGGCGTCGTCGACCACGATACCGACCGCCAGCACGATCGCGAGCAGGGTGAGCAAGTTGATCGTGAAGCCAAACGCCAGCATGAGTGTCAGCGCGCCCACCAGCGACAACGGCATCGCGACGATCGGAATGAACACCGACCGGAACGAGCCCATGAACAGATAGATGACGATGGTGACGATCAGCAGCGTCTCGAGCAGGGTGTGCACGATCTCGTGCAGCGCGTCGGCGATGTAAGCTGTGGCATCGTAGGCGATGGACGCCTTGAGGCCGCCGGGCAGCGCGCGCTCGATGTCAGGCATGACATCCCGCACGCGCTTGATGACTTCAACCGTGCTCTCCGTGGGCAGCACCCAGAGTCCCATGAACGTGGCGGTCTGGCCGCCGAAGCGCACCTCGGTATCGTAGCTTTCGGCCCCGAGCACGACATCAGCGACGTCCGCGAGACGGACGACAGTGCCGTTCTTTTCGGACACCACGAGCTGCCGGAACTGGTCGACGTTCTTCAAATCCGTATTCGCCACGAGGCTGACGCTGAGCATCGAGCCCTTGGTCGAGCCGACGGCGGCGAGCGCGTTGTTGGCCTGCAACGCCTGGCGCACCTCCGCCGGGCTGATATTGCGAGCGGCGAGTTCCTCGGGCTTGAGCCAGACGCGCATCGCGAAGACGCGGCCGCCGAGCACCTCGGCCCGCTGAATGCCCTTCACCGCCGCGAGACGCGGCTGCACCATCCGGTCCAGATAATCGGTGATCTGGTTCTGGTCCATCGTGTCCGAGTAGAAACTCAGGTACATTGAGGCGAACTGGTTGTCGGCCGTCTGCACGCTGATGACGGGCACCTCGGCCTCGGGTGGCAGCTGGCTGCGCACCTGATCGATCTTGGAACTGATCTGCGCCAGCGCGGCGTTCGTGTCGTAATTCAGGCGCAGATAAACATTGATGGTGCTGATGCCGGCGCCGCTCGACGACTCGATGTAGTCGATGCCGTCAGCACTGGCGATGACGCGTTCCAGCTGCGTGGTGATATACCCGCGGACCGTTTCGGCGCTGGCGCCGAAATAAATGGTGGAGACACTGACCACGGAGCTGTCACTGCGCGGATACTGCCGGGTGTTGAGCTTGAAGTAAGCCAGCACGCCGACGACCAGGATCACGATGTTGACGACCAGCGCGATGACCGGCTTGCGGATAAACAGATCGGTGAAACTTTTGGATAACATGGGATTTCCCGGGTGGAGGGGAGAACGATCAGGTGTTGCTCGGTTTCGGCGCGGAACTTGCGCCAGGCGTGGCCGCGTTGTTGATCTGGACCGGCACGGCGTTGCGCAGCTTGAAGACGCCCGAGGTGACGATCACCTCACTGGGCTTCAGGCCTTCGGCGACGGACACGAGGTCGCCGCGGGTGGCCCCGAGCTTTACGAATTGCTGGCGGACACCTAGGAATTCGTTGCCGTCCTTGTCCTTCATTTTTTCGACGATAAAGACGGAGTTGCCGTACGAAGCATACGCAATGGCGGTGGCCGGCACAACGACTTGGGGCTCGGCGGCGCTCATTTCAACGGCAACGCGGGCAAACATGCCGGAACGGAGTTCCTCCTTGGGATTCTCCAACGTGGCCTGCACCGAAACGTTGCGGGTGGCGGGATCGACCTCGGAGTTCACCGCGGTGATGCGACCCTTGAAAACGCGACCGGAAAAGGCATCGACCTTGACGTCAACTTCCTGGCCGGGAGCGAGCGACGGCAGGTTGCGCTGCGGGATGCCGAAATTCACGTAGATCGGGTTCAGCTTCTGCAGAGGGAGCAGTGACCGGCCGCGAGCGACGAACTGGCCGACATTCACCTCACGAATGCCCACGCGACCGTCGAACGGAGCGCGCACCTGTTTTTTGGCGATCTGGGCCTTGATCGCGGTCACATCGGCGACGGACTGCTTCAGGGTGGCATCCGCCAAGTCGTACTCCGACTTCGAGGTGGCGTTGCGGTCGAACAGATCCTTGGCGCGCTCGAAATTGATGCGCGAGAGATCGGCCCGGGCCTGGGCGGCCGCCAGTTGGGCGGTCTCCACACTGGTGTCGAGCTCGACGAGAATGTCCCCGGCCTTCACGGCCGCGCCATTCTCGACGGAGATCTTGGCCACAAT
>DATCRM010000065.1:0-12648 GCA_036568985.1 Lacunisphaera sp.
GCGTCGGCATGGTGTGGGGGCCGGATAAAAACCTCTACCTGGCGAGTCGCGAGCGCGTCGTGCGACTGCGGGACCGCGGCGACGGCACCGCGGCGCTCGAAACGTTTGCGAAAGGCTGGATGCCGCCGGACAACACGGGCACGCACTACCTCGACGTGTATGGCGTCGCTTTCGACCGCACCGGAAATTTTTACTTCGGTCTGGGCATCTCGGACATCCGCGATGCCTATCGCCTCGATCCCGCGACCGGGCAGTCGAAATACTCCCGCACGTGGGACCGCGGCACGATCCAGAAGATTTCACCGGATGGTAAGCGGGAGATCTTTGCGACCGGGGTGCGCTACACCGTTTCGCTCGGCTTCAACGCGGCCGACGACCTTTTCGCCACCGATCAGGAGGGCGCCACCTGGCTCTTCAACGGCAATCCCTTCGATGAGTTGCTTCACATCGAGCCAACGCGCCACTACGGCTTTCCCCCGCGCCATCCCAAGTACCTGCCCGACGTGATCGATGAGCCGAGCGTCTTCGATTACGGACCCCAGCACCAGGCGATCTGCGGCGTGCATTTCAATGAACCGGACACCGCCGGTGGCGCGATATTCGGTCCCGCATGGTGGCGCGGCGATGCCATTATCGCCGGTTCGGCCCGCGGACGCATCTACCGCACGAAGCTCTTCAAGTCCGCCGCGGGCTATGTCGCCCGCAATGAAACCATCGCGCACCTCAGCATGCTTACGATCGACGCGGTGCCGACGCCCCAGGGAGATCTGATTGTCACCTGCCACAGCGGCCGGCCGGACTGGGGCACGGGACCGACCGGCATGGGCAAGCTCTACAAAATCTCCTATCGCGACACCTCCGCGCCGCAGCCCGTCTTTGCCTACGCGGCGAGCCCGACCGAAATCCGGGTGGTGTTCGACCGCCCGCTCGACGCTGCGCGGGCGGAGAATCTCACTACTCGTGCGGAGATCACGATGGGGGAATACGTGTCCGGCGGAGATCGCTTCGAATCGTTCCGCCCCGGATACCAGGCGGTGAAGGACCAGCAAAAGTCGCCGCGCTATCAACTGCCGGTGCTGTCCGCGCACATCGACGCGGAACCGCGCGCGCTCGTGCTGCAAACCGCCCCACGCACCGCCGCGCTCCACTATTCGATCAGCTGGCGAGACGGCGCGGATGCAGAACGTCCGCTCGACGCGCAGCGGCACGAGCTGCGGCAACTCGCGGCGGTCGACATACAGGCGGACCTCGGCGGCGTGCAAACCCGCTGGCTGGACGCCACTGGCGCAGAACGCTGGAACGGGTGGTTGCCGCACCTCGATCTCAGCGTGGCCCGCGCCTTGACCGAGCCGAGCGCCATGCATCGGAAGTTGTCCGCGATGCTGGAAAAACCCGGCACACTCGAGCTGAAGACGCAGCTGGATCTTTTCTCGATGCTGCATCCGGCCATCCAGCCGGGCGCCAAGCTCGACTTCGAGTATCCCCCGGAGCGGGTAGAGGTTCATTTCAAGTCCGCGGGCAAATTCGATCTCAAGGCTGGTCCCGACGCGAAGGTCCGGCGCCTGGCTGAGAACGAGTGGGCGTTGACCGTAGATGCCCCCACGACGCAGTGGCTGCCGGTCGAAGTCACGATGGAGACCGGGGTGGCTGCACCCCGGCTCGACGTGAGCTGGTCGACCCATGAGGATTCCCGCCCGCGGGCCTTGGCGCTCCGGCGCATCCTGCTTCCTTGGGCGACGCAGCCGGAACCGAATCCGCTGGTCGGCGGGGCGCGCGACATCCCGGAGATCGCCGGCGGCGATTGGGAGCGAGGACGCCAGCTCTTCCATGGCGCGGCAACCTGCGCGGTCTGCCATCAGGTCGATGGAAAGGGCGGCACGTTCGGCCCGGATCTCTCTAATCTCGTTCATCGCGACTACGCTTCCGTGCTCGTTGACATCAACGAGCCCAGTGCGGCGCTCAATCCCGACTACCTCGCCGTGACCATTCAACTGAAGGACGGCCAGCTCGCGAGCGGCATCATGGTGCAGAACACGCCGGAGAACTACGTCCTCGCACAGCCGGGCGGAGGGATGCTGACGGTTCCGCGCGCGGATGCAGTACCCGGATCGACGAAGCCCCTCGGCATGTCGATGATGCCGCCGGGACTGCTGGGCGCTTTGAACGAACAGCAGCGAAAGGATCTGCTGACGTTCTTGTTGACGCGCCCAAAGGCCAAAGAAACCGACGACGGAACCAAGCGCTGAACGCGGTGGCGACGAGCTGGAACCTGACCTCCGGGCAGGTTTCCCCGTTGGACAAATCGAATCCACGAGGAGCAGGGAAATAATCCGCGCAGAATCGCGGTGTGTGGGGCGTCCGCAGCCGCTCAATCGCGCTCCGGTTGAAAAGTCGTTCCGGTGACAGCGGGAATTTCCCGTTGCCGGTTGGATGGCAGCGATCGCAGCCCGCCTAAAAAAAGGTAGCATATTTTGACGTCAAGACGACGGAGTCTTCCGCGTGTTAGATTTTGTCCGCTGCGTTCCCGTGGGCCCGGGACCAGCGCTGACCTACCCCTATCGAAAGAGCGCATGCTCGGCCCCAGAGATGTCTTGTTCAAAAACCACGCGTCCTCGCCCAACGAGTAAACTCATGGGCGGCTGGAAAAGCCTGTGTCGTCGTCTCCCGCGCGGAGTCCGGCCGAATCATGTCACGCCTGCCGGTGCCGGCTCGCGATTCGCATCGACGGCAAAGGCCGCCGTCCTTGTGCTCGCTCTGTCGGGGGTCGGACTGGTCCACGGTTCGACGGCTGACATTGATACAACCGATGCTCTGGTCATCGGGACGCACCATGTTTCCGCCTACCGCGTAGAGAAGAGCTACCGACGCTTTGCCGCTTCGAAGGGTGCTTCACCGGCAGGTGGCCTGAGAGCCGAGGTCACGCGCGCCTGGCTCGATCGCTTTCTGATCGACCAAGTGCTGACGGCCCAAGCACTCAAGGAAGGCTATGGGGAACGGTCGGAAGTTACCGGTGAAGTCCGCCGGATGGAGCGCAACATGCTTACCCAGTTCTCCGGTCCCTTCTACGAGCACCTTCGCTCGGCGGCGGCCAGCCAGCCCGCGCCGATCGCACCGGCGTCTCTCCGGCAAAGCGGTTTTGACGTGGAAATCCTGCGAGCGCCAATCGACGCGCCGATTGCACGACAGATCCGTGACGGTTTCGGTTCAGGAGCTTCCCCCGATCAGGAGCCGGATCTTCTGGCGATCGATGCGTCCGGCCAAGCCGAGCACTTCTCCGGTTCGATCGCCTGGCCGTTCGAGCCTTTTGAGGAAATCGCCGAAGTCATCGGGAGCGCTCCCGTCGGGCAATGGCAGAAGTTCAGCACCGAAGACGCCGTGCTGATTTTCCGCGTGCGCAGTGTGCAACCGATGGCCATTCCGCCCGCCGATCAGGCCGAACCGTCAGCCGAGCTTGCCCAGTTCCTTGATCAACGGCGCATTCAAAAGGAGCGGCAGCGCCGGATCGTCCGGGAATCCGGGCTCACGCTCGACTGGCCGGCGGTGCAGCGCTGGGTCGATCGGCTGGTGTCCAGCCATCCGGATCCGCTCCTGCCGCTCGATCAGGCTACCGCGGCCGAAATGCTGAAGACGACGCTCGCTTCGTTTCGCAATGGGAAAACGAGCCAAACGGTGACCGTCGCCGACTATATCAGCCACTACAACGACCTCTACATGCGAAGGCTTCCTCGCAACCCACTCGATGTCCTCGACGCGATTCGAACGATGATTGTGGCCCAACGCGACGTTGATGAGGCGCGGGAAATAGGGATCGATCGCGAGCTCAAGTTCAGCGAAGACCGCCGCAACTATCGCGATCTGCTGGCGCTGGATCTTTATGTGAAGGAGCGCGTCCGGCCCGCGTTGGGCGTCAGCGACGACGATGTCAGACGTTTCTACGAGGCCAATAAACCTGCGTTCGCCCGGCCAACCCGCGTGGAAGGCACGCTTTTAACTTTCAGCACGGTCGGCGAAGCACTCGCCTTGGCCAAGGTCGCCCCGGATTCAGCCGAAGGCAGGGATATTTCGAATCGCGCGAAGGACAGAAAGGTCCTCGTCCTGACTCCCACCTCGGAGGTGCCGGCGCTCAGTTTTCTACCGAACCTCGTGTTCTCTGGTCAGCCCGGCCCCTTGGCGGGTCCGTTTCAGATCGACGGTGCCTTTGCGGTTTGGGTGTTCGGGCGTGTCCTCGATTCGGAGACGCGGCCCTTGGCTGAAGTGAGCCAGGAAATTCGGGCCAAGCTGGAAGAGCCTCGTCTGGAACGCCAAAAAGCCGAACTCGCCCGGAAGCTTTCCCCGGATTTTCCCGTCGAGGACAAGGTCGCGTACAAAAAGTACGGAGTCGATGAGCCCGTCACCAAGCCATGGAGCCTCTGATGAAACCGCGCTACTATGTCCTGGCCATTGCGGTTCTTTCGGGGCTCACCCTTGCGCTAGTCCGCCGCCGGCCGCACGACGTCCAAGCCGATTCCGCTCCGGCGCATTCGACTGCGGTGACGTCCGCCGTAGCGCTTACCCAGTCTGCGTCAGCCATGGCGGGGCCCCAACCGCCGCCAGCCGCGGAAGGCCGGAATCCCCAAGCGGCCGACCCTCTCGCCGAACTGAAACGTCGTCTCGACGATCCGCGCCAACGGGAAGCGAATCTGCTCCGGGCGAAACTCAACATCGAACAAACGCATGGCCGGATCTTTCAACGCCTGCGAAATCTGCCGCCCGAAATACTCGACCGCCTTAAGCTCGTTCTGGCGGAAAACCAGTTGGCCATGGAGCGGGGCGCTCTACCGGATCGGTTCCCGGTTGACGACAGCGCGGCCGAGGCCGCGAACGAGAATCTAAGTCGGATCGCAAAAGAAGGTGATGAGCAAGTGCGGGCCCTCTTGGGCGACGAGGGCTATGCGCAATACAGCCTTTCCCGGCAAGCCGAGCCGTATCGGGAATCGATCGAACAGGTCACCAATATCATGAGGGCCCGCGGTGCCGAGGTTACCGAGGATATGCAAGAGCGGATTCTCGACAGCTATACGCGTGCCTTGGTTGCAGCGGCCAAAATCTCCGCAAACGACATGACCCCGGCAGCCTTTCGCGCGCTCTCCGAATCCGCCCGACAGGAGCTTCGACTAAAACAGCAGTTACGCTTCGACGAAATCCTGGCTTCCACGATGTCCGCCACCCTGAGTCCAACCGAGTACACGCTCTTTATGGACGCCCAATTTGCCCAGGACCAAAGCACTCGTTGAATCCCGCCACCCCTTTCTTCGCACATCGCGAAGGAAAACAAACAACAAATCCAATGCTAACAAAACTCAGAACGTTCATCGTTGCGAGTGGCCTTCTGGCCCTCTGTGCCGGTCCGCTATCCGCCGAAAACTTCGTCAAATACATCACCAGCGAATATGGGAACGCGTACTGGAATGGTTCAGTCGTCGTTCCGAGTGCCGGCTGGTGTGCACAGATTGTGTACGCACCCTATGCCAACAGCTGGGCAAGTTCCGCGGGTCCTCTTGGGGTATTTTCCCGAAGCGGACCAATGCTGCCCTCCTACAATCCTCAACAGACACAGGGTTCGGTTGCAGCCGGAACCTATACTGTAACTTTACAGGTAGTAAACGGAGGGCATGCCGCCATCAATATAACCTGGTAACTCGCGGCAACGCCGATGGAGGCCTCATCCGAGTCCGCTGGCCACCATCGGCTGATGCATTCTCCAGACAGGACTCCCTGTCTGGAGATATTCATCACGCAGCTCAGCCCGCGAGATGCTGCCCAAGACCTCCGCAAATGACGCGACGCCGGAGGCCTTTCGCGCACTCGTCGAGTCCGCGCTTCGGTTAGTACAGCAGTTATGCTTCGACCAAATCTGGCTTCCACGAAGTCCGCCATTCTGAGCGCGAGCGATTACAAGCGCTTCATGGAAGCCCAACTTGCCCCGGACCAACCCCTCGTTGAGCCCTGGCCCCCTTTCTTCGCATAACGCGGAGGAAAACAGACGACCCATAAAAACAATGAAAACACGAATCCAAAAAATCATCGCAGCTATCGGCCTCGCGGCCCTTTGCCTCTCGGCGGCCTATGCCGGGTCATTCAGCCAGAATGTGACAAAAGGAACAGGTTTTAGTGGTGCCTGGTCCGGCAGCGTCAATGTCCCCAACGCCGGAAACTGCACGCAATACCTCTACGCACCCAACTCCAGTAGCTTTATTATTAATCACGGTCCCCTGGGAAACTATTCGCTGTGGGGTTGGGAATCTCTTTCCCGTTTGTACCAAGGTGCGATCCCGGCCGGCAATTACGGCATATATCTGCAGGTCGACAATGGCGGATCTTCTGTAGTCGGAATCAGCTGGTAGGGCATGACGGCGTGCGATGCGTGGTTTGATGATCCGATTACATTATTCGCAGATCGCACGCCAATCGTACATCAAGACCGCCAGCGGGCGTAAGTTCCCGTTGGCAGTTTTGTTTTCTCACAGATTCCTCGGGCTACGTGTCCGAGGACACTTTCTATGCCTCATGCCGTCCGGCAGACATGCAATAGCTTCTCCGACACTCCCGATGCAGCGATTAGAAAACTCCCTCAATCCGGCGGTGGCGTATAGCCGGCGAGGACCAGGCATTGGATGGCTTCCGCGATGTCCGCCGTCCTGAGTCCGACCGGGCATAAGCTTTTTATGTAAGTCTAATTTTCCCAAAACCAAAGCACTCGCTGAACCCTGGCCAACCCTTCCTTCGCACACACGCGGAGGGAAAACCGATAAACAAAAAGTATCATGAACGCAAAAATCAGAAAGGTTATCGCTAGCATTGGGCTTGTCGCCCTTTGTGTCGCGCCGGCTGTCGCCGGCACGTTCCATCAGGAACTGATCGGTGGCTATCAAAACGGTGGTTATGCTGCCTGGAGCGGTACGGTGGTGGTACCGAGTGCTGGCGGTTCCACCATATATCTTGAAGCGCCAAATGGGCCCACACCGAATAATCCTTACATGCCGACCAGTCAGGTAGTGTGCAATGGACCACTGGGACAATATACGATCTACGGCCCGAATAACAGACTCTCCCTAGGGGGCTCCGTCGCTGCGGGTTCTTACTGGGTGTATATGAGCGTGGCAAATTACGGAGCCTGCGTAATGCACATAGAGTGGTAACCCCACTCAGGGCGGCGGGCCTCCAAGCCACCGATATGCTTCGGGATCGCCCCGACAAATCCATTCCGCCGCTCGATTTCACCGACGGCGGAATTTTTGTTCGTGGCGGATGTGGTTTCTACCCTGTTAGAATCTGTCCCTTGCGGTAAGGGAAAGGTCGGATCGGACCGTAGAAAGCACGGTTCACCTTCACTCGACCGGCTGTGCATCGCCAGCGAGCGCGAGGCACTCGATGGCGGCCAGGCCCCACTGAGCCGTGTCATTGCTTGAGACAAAGGGTGCTTCATCCACCGGTCGCAGCACGACCGGTCCCGCGAGATGCCGGGTCTCGAATGTTCTCCGGCGGTGCGTTCCGCCTTCGCCGCGGGAGAACTCCTTCCATGCCCGCTGTGCGAGCGCCGGGTCGCCTTTCAGCTTGGCGGCGTAGGCCGTGAGGCGCGCGTGGCCCTGCTGGAGACCAGTGCCCTTGAGCGCCTCGCCCAAGCGCTTCACTTGCTCCTCGGCGGGAGCGTTGTAGAGCTCGCAATAGTCGAGCCAAGCCTGCCGGAACGACGGGACATCGAGCAACTGAACGAGCTCGGCGCAGATCTCGACGAGACCGAAGACGGCATTGAGATGCGACACGGAGACCTTGTCACTCTTGCTGATTTCGAAGGCGCCGGTTTCGACGTTGAGGATCAGCCCCGTGCTGAAGAATCCGCGCGGCTGCGCCCCGAGCGTGCGCATGCTCGCCAGCAAGCGGTCGCGCATGCGTGGATCGCCCGTCCGTTCCCATTCGGTGAGCCAGGCACCGGCCAGCGAGCCCCAATCCGTGCCCATGCTCGCGCCTACGCTGTCGGGCGCGGTTGGCGTACCGCGCGACTGGTCGCCGCGCTCGTTGGCGAAAGCCAGCTTGCGGCCCGGAGGAAACTTCAGGAGCGCTCGGCCGGCCTCCACCTGCTCGCGCATGAGGTCGCCGACCCGCTCGTCACCAGTGAGGTAGTAATAGTAGCGCCGGTTGGTCGCCGTGCTGATGCGAAGCTGTTTCGCACTGCAACCCCAGTGCTGCACGTTGTGCCGCGACCCGAGCGGGGCGAAGCGACCGAGATGATGCACGTCCACCTCGCCGGTGTGGCGCGTCATTGCCTCGGCAAAACGGAAGACATCCGGCCGGCCGCTCTTGAGGAAATAGAGCCACAGCCAGATGTCGGTTGAGAGTTCGGAGTTGTCCCAGGCAAAACCACCGACGTCGTAGCGCCACTCATGGCGGTCGGCGTCGTAGGTGTGCATGACGTCGCCGTAATTCCAGAAACCATACCAGCGGCGCTGTTCGCGCTGGCCGAGATAGTATTCGAAATGGGCGCCGAGCCGGTCCTCGATGGCCGCGCGGGCCGGCGTGGAACGGTCCACCGGGCTCCACAACGCGCCAAACACCGCGCAGGATTGCAGGTAGGCCGGGGAACTCACGAGCAGCGGCGGCGCTTCCAACGTGCGTTGCAGACTGGCAAAAGTTTCGCGAGCCGGCGTGGCGGCCAGACACCACAGGTGCAGCTCGCTGGTGCGGGCCACGCCTTCGGGGGAATTGAACCCGGGTTCGTAATCCTCGTACGTGATCTCGAGCCCACCGTTGTACTGCTTGTCGAACGTGTCCATGCCCAGGCCGTCGTGATAGGGGCGCAGGTCCATGGGTTGCGCGTCCGGCGCCCACATCCAGACTGTCACCTCGGCGGTGTCGCCCGTGGCGCCGCGAATGTCGAGCTGCGCGGGATGGCTCTGCCAGAAATTGCGCAGGCCGAACGCCACGCCGCCCTGCGGAGTGCCAACATAACCGAGGCCGCCGGCTCGCTGGCCCTGTGCGGAGTCGAGCCAGGTAAATCCATCGCGGGTCCGCTTGCGGATCTGGAACCCGTCGGCGTTGGCCTGAAAAAGCGTCCAGTCCGCGTAGGCCGCAACGTATTGCAGTCGGTCGGTGACTGCCTTGTTCCACTCCGCCAGCGGCGGCGTCGCCTCGCCGGCGAGCTGGGCTGCCTTCACCTTCTCGCCCGGATCGCGCCGCAAGCCGGTGATGCCCCGGACCGCCTCGCCGAAAACTCCTCCGTCCTGCCCGCTGAAGCGCACATGACGATCATGGAGCTCGCCGCGCAGCGGCACGTTGAAAGTCACGCCCAAGCCCGCGATAAAATCTTTCTGCGCGTCTCCATCGTAGACGATCGTGTGCATCAAGCGCACGATGTCACCGCCGGCGTGGAAATAGAGACGCACGATGAAGGGAAGCCAATCGGCGCGCTCCGCCGATTGTCCTGAGGTCGCTTGCGGCGAACCGGTCGAAGCCGCCGAAGGACCCATTTTTTCCGCATGGTGCCGGCCCTCGATCTTCACGACTGCGCGCACGGGTCCGGCTTGCTCGATGGTCACCGAAGAAATTTCTCCGGCAAACGATTCTATCCGAGCTCCCGACGATGTCGCGCGGTTTTCCAAGCGGCAGACCAGCCGACCGTCGCGCGCGATCTCGCGTCCGTCACGGGTGATCGAACGGATGATCGTTCCGTCTTTCCGGCCAAGAACCACGCGGATCACGCCGGTGTCCACCTCGATCGTGTCGCCCTTCCCGGTCACCTTCACCGGCCGTGCAGGCGTAGCAGGTGCCCCCGGGGCAATGCGATAGCCGGCGACGGCGGGGGCGTCGGCGGGGATCGCGTGCGCAGTCCACTTCAGCGAGCCATCGGGCCAAAAGGCCAGCGGCCAGCTCTGCAACGGCACAGGGACACCTTCCAGCGTCTGTAGTGAAAACGTCGTGGAGCGCTGATATTTTCCCCGCGGCCAAGCCCGGCCCCAACTCACGCCCGGTAACGCCGCCGGCGCACCTTCGAGCCAGTGCAGGACGTCGGGTTCGACCGGGGATGAAGACGGCGACGTCGCAGCGGCGGCCGCAACCTCAGCAGACCGTAGGCTCGTGGCCAGTTGCGCGGCGGCGGCCACGAGCGTGGTTTTACGGACAAATTCGCGACGGGTGAGGGAGGACATGATGGGGATGGGGTCGGGTTCCAGAGAGTGATTCGAACATCTGGAGGACCGGCCTCCCGGCCGGCCACGGCCCGTCGGGAGACGGGCCCTCCAGAAATGCAGACAGTCAGTCGATGTGGAAAACTTCGCGGAGTCCGGTCGAGACCGGGCTGTGATCCGGGTTCGATGGCATCACGTCCCCCATGTGTTTCCACCAGCGCTGGCATTCGGGCGTGGCGGCGATGGCGTTCCATCGCGCCTCGTCCTCGATCTCGGCGTAAGCGAAGAGCTGGCGGGTGCCGGGATGCAGGAAGATCGAGTAGTTGTGAACGCCATGGTCCTTGAGGACCTGCTCGAGCTCGGGCCAGATCGGCCGGTGACGGCGCTCGTACTCCTGCTCGTGGCCGGGGTGGACGGACATGACAAAGGCTTGTCGGATCATGCGGGGAGGGGTTGCGGTCCGGAGCGGTTGCCGGGCCGGAGCGGCACCCTACTCCGCGCGCCGGCAGCCGCAAGCGCGAGTCGGTCAGGAACGCGCGCAAAAAATTCGGACGCTCCGAATTTGGCGTTGAGCTCCCTCGCGCTTCCCCAAACCTCGTCTGACCCGCATGTCCGCCCCCACCCTGCGCACCCTGGCCAAGTCCCTCGGCCTTTCCCGCACGACCATTTCCGACGCCCTGCGCGGTTCCCCGCGGGTGAAGGCCGAAACCGTCCGGCGCGTGCGCGAGGCGGCCAAGGAGGCCGGCTACGAGCACAACCCCCTCACCGGCGCCGTCATGTCGCAGCTGCGCCGTTCGCGCGGGCAGCAGTTCCGCGGGGTGCTCGCCGCCCTCGAGATCGTGGAGACGAAGCGCTCGGCGCACGCGATGACCTACAACGAGGCCGTGCTGAAAGGCATCGCAACCCGGGCCAGCGAACTGGGCTTCAAGATGGAGCGCTTCGAGCTGGGACCCGAGGGCATGCGCCTGAACCGCCTCGATACCATCCTGCACACCCGCAACATCCAGGGTCTGGTGGTGCTGCCGGCTTCGGGCCTGCCTGATCTCTCCGGCCTCAATTGGGAGCGCTACACTGCGGTGTATGCCGACCTTTTCATCAATCACCCGCCGCTCCACTGCGTGTGCCTCGACCACTATCGCTCCATGGTGATGCTCCTGCGCGAACTGCATGAGCGCGGTTACCGCCGGCCGGGATTGTTCATGGAAATCTCCCTCGACGAGCGCCTGCAGTACCGCTGGGAGGGCGCGTTCCTAGCGCTGCAGAAATACCTGCCGGGCAGCACCGAAATTCCCGCCCTGCGCTCGCACAACCTGTCCCGCGAGGATTTCGTCCCCTGGTTCCGCAAGCACAAGCCCGACGTCGTCATCGGCCATTTCCCCGAGGCGATCGAGTGGATGCGGAGCTGCGGCGCGCGTCTGCCCAAAACGCACGGTTTCGTCTGCCTGAACTCCCTGCGCATGACCGCGGCCGAACCCTGCGCCGCCCTCGATTTCCAGCCCGGCCAGATTGGGGCCCGCGCCGCGGAACTGGTCATCGGCCAGCTCCTGCATAACGAGCTCGGCATCCCGGTGCAGCCCTCGCTGACGACCATCCCGGCGCGTTTCCTCGAGGGACCGACGATCCGCGCGGCGGCAACAGGCGGGTAGGCTGTTTTGGAGGGCCCGACTCCCGCTGGGCCGCGGCCGACCGGGAGGTCGGCCCTCCACGGCGAAACACTTACTTCGCGAAAGTTCCCAACGGATCGCCGGGCAACTTCCGCACCGCGGCGGCCACAATGCCGGCATTCACCTCGGCCCCCGCGCGGCTCGTGTGCGTGTGCTCGTCGGCGAAGAGCTCGTTCACCTTCGCCTCGCCCAGTTCCTCGTAGCGAGCCGCCACGAGGGCGTTGAGGTCGATGAAACCGACGCCTTCCTGCTGCGCGACATCCCGCGCCCAGACGCCGGAGGTCGTGGAGCGCTCGATCTTCCCGTCCTTCCAAATTTTGCGCGGCACCAGCGAGCACAACACCGGGGTGACACCGGCAGCCCGGGCCTCGCGCACGATTTTCCGCAGATACCAACCGTTGGTGTGGACGATCTCGTGTTTCTTCGTGAGGAGGTTGTCGATTTCCTCCGTCTCCTCGCCGGTGCCTGGCAACGAACCGCGCGCGCGCCGGCGTTCGGGCGGCACCGACGCGTCCTCGTTGATCGGGCCGCCGTCGTTCGTACCGAACTGGATGAGCAGGAAGTCGCCCGGTTTCATCAGCATGAGCGCCCGCTCCCAAAACCCGAGCGACTGAAACGTGCGCGCCGTCGTCCCACCGACCGCGCGATTGACGAGATTGATCTTTGCCGGATCAAAAAACGCGTCGAGCATGTCGCCCCAGCCCCACTGCCCGCCCTGGCCGTCGCCCCGACCGTTGCGCACCGTCGAGTCCCCGACAAGGAACAGCGACGGCAGTTTCGGATTCATCGGCTCGGGCAGATTCAGCCAGCCGATGTCGTCAGCC
>DATCRM010000066.1:0-2756 GCA_036568985.1 Lacunisphaera sp.
GGATAGGACTGAGCTAAGATCGCTTGAATCCTTCGCGCCCCGCAGGACGACGGTGGGGTTAGCTCGATGTCCTCGGAATTTTGACCGCTTCGCTATGACGCGAAACCCTCTGGTCGACCAACTGCTCCGCCGTGGGCACGACGCAGCGATAACCCTGATCGCGCAGCCTTTCGAGCACGTGGCGGATCGCCTCGACCCGGATTGCCGCCGGCACCCGCGGCCCCTCATGGAGCAAAAGGATCGATCCCGGACGGACGCCGCGCATCACGCGGCCTGCCACGTCCTCCGCTGCGCCACCCCACACTTCCAGTCCCCGGGCACTCCATCCCACGCAAGTCAGCCCGCGCGCCCGCAACGCCGGCGCAAGCCACGGGTTTTTGATTCCGGCCGGCGGACGGAAACGCGTCGGCGTAATCTTTGCCTGCCGCAGCGCTTCCAGGCCGGCATCAAGCTCCCTCCGGACCCTGGCGGGCGTCGCACACCAGAACATCGCGAGCGGATGAGTATGGGTATGGTGCGCCACCTCGTGCCCCTCGGCCGCGATCTTCTCCGCCAGCCACGGATAGCGTCGGACGTCTTCCCCGATCAGGAAGAAGGTCGCCCGCGCCCCGTGCGCCGCCAGCAGCGCCAAAATCCGCGGCGTATCCTCCGGATCGGGCCCGTCGTCAATGGTCAGCCAGACTTCGCGTCGCTCGGTGACAAACCGGCGGTGCATGCGCACCAACCCCTGCGCCCGCGGCACAAACACATGATACAGCAACAGGAAATCGGGTCCGAACCATAGCCCCAGCGCCAAAGCGGGCTGCCCCCAGCCGACCCGCCAGGCCGCCGCCTTCCCCGCCAGATTGACGATCAACAGAAACCACACGGCGCGATTATGCTCTATGGATCGGATTTAACCACGAAAAACAGGGCACGAAAACGTGTAACCAAACCCGTTTCAAAACGCCCAGCCATAGCCCAGCGTGAAACCCAGGGCGTCGATCCCCGGATTGGGCTTGGTCTGCCCCCCATTCGACATGTGCTGATACATAATGCCGGCGCTGAGCCGGGCGCCCTTGGCGGTGACATGCTCGAAGCCGCCCCGCATGAACCAGTTCAACGTGAAATCCTGGCCCTGGCCCCACCGCACCCCGCGCGAATCGATCAGGCCGAAACCACCGCCCGCCCCGGTGAACAAGGACCAGTTCCCCGCTCGATTCCACCACTCGACCGACGGCGAACCCGAGAAGCCGAAATAATGCGATTCCGGTCCGTTCTGCACCCAAGTGCCGATCAGCGTGAGGCGGTGACGGACAACGAGACGGGACCCGTCAGCGAATACGTGCCCCAGGAATTGCTTGGAGCGCCACGAGAGCTGGGTCGGGACCAGCCGGTAGGAGATGGTTGTTCCGGTGCCGACCTCCCAAAGCATGCCGGATTCGACATTCACCGCGCTTGTCTCCCAAGGCAGGACCGGAGCCGATTCATCCGCCAGGGCCGCCACGGCCAAAAAAACGCCGAGCCAGGCGGCCTTGATGAGGTGATGCATTGGAAAAAGAGCGACACTGGGTGTCCGGCAGGGGCCGTCAAGCGACATACCGCGGCAAACCAGTGCGATCATCTTACTTTGACGTGGACGATTCGGGCCCCGCATACTGACGGTGTTCGTGGAACCCACCGACCAAACACCCCGCCGTCATCTGACGAAAAGACGCCTCGTACTCGCGGCCATTTTCGCGGCGTTCGGCGCGGCCCTGGTCATCGTGGCCGTCAAGACCGGCCTGATGGACGCGCTCGATGCCGTGATTCTGCGCCTGCGTGAGGCCGGGCCGGGCGTCTTCTTTGTGGCAATGGCCCTGTTGCCCGCCGCTGGATTTCCACTCCTGGCGTTCACCCTCGCCGCCGGTCCGGTTTTCGGGCCGACCTTGGGCGCCGGTTGGGTGATCGTGTGGTCGCTGGCCGCCGTGATCGTCAATCTGCTCCTCACCTATTGGCTCGCCGACCGCGCTTTCCGCCCTCTGGTCGGACGTCTGCTGACCTATTTGGATTTCCGTCTGCCGGAACATCTGGCGGGGAGCGCCTGGCAACTTTCCCTCATCGTGCGCCTCACCCCGGGGCCACCTTTCTGGGTGCAAAGTTATTTGCTGGGCCTGATCCGCGTGCCGCTGGTCCCCTACCTGACCGTCTCCACCGGAGTGGTGGCGGGTTACATCGTCGCCCTCGTCTGGGGTGGCGAGGCCATCGCTTCAGGGAATGGCCGGCTCGCCTTCGCCGCCGTCGGGGTGCTGGCGGCGTCGATCGCCGGGCTGCAACTGCTGCGTCGGCGCGCCGCCCGCCGTCCGGCCATGCCCCCCGCTCCCTTCGTCAAATGAATGTTTCCCCGACTCCGACCGATTACCCGCCCCTGCGCATCATGCTGGGATCGGAAGACGGCGGGCTCGTTGATGCCGGCGCGCCCGTGCTCGCGGGCGAGACCGTCGAAAATCTTTTTGCCGACGCCCGATCCGCCGGGCGGGCGGGCGCGTTGTCGCTTTACCGCGCGGGCGAGTGGCTGTTCGGCGCCGCCACGGTACCCTTGGTTGAAGGCCTCGAGAACGCTTCGCGTCATCTGTACGGCAACATCCTGCACGCGACGCACGGCCTGCACCTCGCCCGCATCTGGAACTACGTGCCCGCCATCAACGAGCCCGGGCCCGGCGGGTTGGAAAACTACCGGATCTTTTGCCGCGCCCGCTCGCTGGCCTTCGAACACCATCACGGCTCCGGCTTCAAGC
>DATCRM010000067.1:0-9997 GCA_036568985.1 Lacunisphaera sp.
ACCCGAAGTTACTTTCCGGCCGTGACCGGCTCGATCGCGTTGGGGAGAAGACCCTGAGCCCGCCGAAGGGCTCCGCCGCGAGAGTGATATCACGTTCCCGGCGCACCGGGCCGGTGCGCCCTACCTGTCAGTCTGATACGGCGAAGTTGTATGGTGTGCGAAAGCCTCAGATCGGTTTAATCACCATCTTCGTTGTCACCTTCATCGTCATCGTCGCTGACCGGCAGTGGAGTCAGCGTTCCGAAAAGGCCGTGCGCTTCGTCCTCGATGCCGGCGGTGAAGTAGAGCGTGTTGACCGGCCCGGCGTTGGCGCCATTGCCGAAGGCCAAACCCCAGAGGCCTTCGATGGCCAGCGGACGGCCATGGTTGCCCCGCAACATCCCGCGGAAGCGGCCGGTGTCGGGATCGAACGCCGCGATCCTGCCGCTGCCAAACTGGCCGACGAGCAGCATGCCGCCGAACCGGCCGAAGTCCGCTGGCGCGAGCGCTACGCCCCACGGCGCATTGAACCAGGCGCCCCAT
The DNA here is from genome assembly GCA_036568985.1 of Lacunisphaera sp. Lineage (GTDB taxonomy): Bacteria > Verrucomicrobiota > Verrucomicrobiia > Opitutales > Opitutaceae > Lacunisphaera. The sequence goes on from DATCRM010000067.1 coordinate 523, forward strand.
TGCAGACGCCGCTGCAGCACGCCGGCGGTCGAGAAGACATCGACAAACCCCTTGCCGGGTCCGGGGACTTCCTCGATCGAGCCCTCCTCCTTGAGGGCGAACGCGACATAAAGCGCGTTGCCGATTTTCTGCACGTTGAACGGAGCATAACCTTCGGGCAGTTCCGGATCGACGAACGCATCGGCGCCCAGCGACACCGGTTGGAACGTCCGGTCGAAGACATCAATCCTGCCCGTCATGAAATTGGCGGCATAGAGGAATTGCGCGCCATTGTTCGTCGCGAGCGCGAGGCCCTTGTACACGGCCCAACCGGCCTTGTTGACCATGAGCACAGCGTTCGGCCCGGAGTTCCATGCCGTGATCGTGCCTTCCTCGGAGGCGAAGATGAAGCGCGCGGGCTGGGCCGGGGCGACGAGGAAATCCATGGGCACACCGTTGAACACGATGCCCGTTGGCGCCGAGGGGTCCGTGGTCCCCGGGATGTTCGGCAGGGTCACCACCAACGGAAGGATGATACCGGCGCCGTTATAGAGCGTCGATGTGCCGGTGCCGTTGTTCGCGATCCACCAAGGGCCGGTCGCATTGGCGACCAAGCCCCAGGGATTGACGAGATGGGGATCCGTGGCGGCGGCGAGGCCGGGCACATCCGAGACCAGGTTGGTTTGGAGAAAATGACGGGTCGGCGGTTTTGCGGTCGCGAGGGTCGTAGTCAGGGCGAGGCACAGCATGGCGAGGGCCGCGTGCGGCAATCGGAGGGTCGGCTGATTCATGGGGAGTACTCCATTGTTCTCCGGCGAGCGGGACGCCGGAGGGTTCTGAGAACTGGCGGCGCGTTTGCGCGCGCCTCCATTGGGGCGAAATTGCCCACGACCGTTTGATGTACCGGCCGAACGTGCGGTGCCCGGATTTTGGTAACGGAACTGTTACCCTGGAATGGTTGGCTCCCGGACACCCGATCAGAGCCGGCCACCAGCCCGACCATTTCAGCGGACTGTATTAGTGGCTCGGCCTGCTTTTGGAGGGCCGGTCTCCTGACCGGCCGCGGCTGGCCGGGAGGCCAGCCCTCCATCAATCCGTGATGCGCGAATAGTTTTTGAGCATTACCCGAATTACTTTCCGGCCGTGACCGGTTCGATCGCGTTGGGGAGAAGGCCATGGGCCTTGCGGTGGGTTTCGCGGACCGCGTCGGCGCTCGGCGCTTCGGACAGGCACAGGACCTTGCCGTTCACTTCGTCCACCCAGTAGTTGAGGAAGCGCACGCCGAACTCACCTTCCACGGCGAGATCTTTTTTGTGCGCCTCGGCGACCGCCTGGGCGGTGACGTTCCCGGCACCCAGCTCGTGGACGTCGACGAACAATTGTTTCCCCGGCGCGGACGGCACGGCGACACCGCTGGTTACGGGCAGGATCGAGGCCGGCAGCAAGCCATGCGCTTCGCGATGCGCGGCGGTGATGCTGGGCGCGTCCTTGGCGGCGGAGAGGCAATAAACGCGGCCATGCTCCTCATCGACCCAGTATTCGAGGAAGCGGACGCCGTGCTTGTCCTGGACCGCGAGGTCTTTCAGGTGCGCCTCGGCGACGGCGGCAGCGGTGACTTTGCCGGGGCCGAATTCGTGGACGTCGATGAAGTAGGACGGAGCTGCGGCGGTTTTAGACGGGCCCGCGCAACCGGCGAACGGGAGGGCGAGGGCGATCAGGCAGAGGAAGAGAAACGATTTCATTGGGACGAATGGAAGTTGAAGGGCATGAGGCCGCTCAGGCGGCAATTGTCGGATCGGGCCGAATGACGACCGTGTCGGCGATCTCGGTGATCGCATCCGCGGGCATGCCGACGCGGCGCGCGTGCTCGCGCACGGCTTCCGGGTTGGTCGCCTGGTAGATGCAGACGGTGCCGATACGGCCGCCTTCGTGGCGGGTCACGTAGGAACGGATCCAGCGGACGCGGTCGGGCATTTGTTCGTTGCCGACCTGGGCGGAGACGGCGGCGGCCGCCTCGAGCTCTTTCTTGGAGCCCCAGCCGTTGGCGCGGGTGATGACGTAGGTTTTCATGAGTTTGATCTGAATGGAGGGTTGGATTGGTTTGCGCCCGTCCGGAGTGGCCGGGCGACGGGAGTGATCCTAGCCGGTCGGCGCCCGAAAGTCCTTTCCACGACCTTATCGTTTTCTTATTCGTGTCCGCCGTTCGCCCGGTTTCCACGCCTGACTCATGATCTTTCGCTTCGGCCGCTTTGAATTGGAGGAAAGCAAACGCGAGCTGCGCTTGGGCTCCCGCGTGCTGGAGTTGCAGCCGCGCGTCTTCGATCTGCTGGTATACCTCCTGCGCAATCACGAACGCGTGGTGCCGAAGGACGAACTGCTCTCCGCGATCTGGCCCGAGGTCATCGTAACGGATTCCTCAATCATGCGGGCGGTCAGCCTCATCCGGACGATCCTGCGCGAGGGCGGACAACCGGACGCCATCCAGACATTTTCCCGGCAAGGCTACCGTTTCGTCGGCGGCTTTGCGGATGCTGCGCGGCGGGAGCCCGAGCCTCCCGGCCTGGCGCAGGCGCGGGCCGCGGGTGAGCGCGGCGATTGGCGGGCCGCGCTGGAATCCTATCGCCGGTTGCCGAATGCGGAATTTCTCGGGGCGGAGGATTTTGAACAGTGGGCGCATGCCGCCCTTTATGTCGGCGAACCGAACAACGCCATTTACCCGCTGGAGCGCGCGGTGGCCGCGCACATCCAGGACGCCAACCGCGTGGGCGCGGCGCGGGCCGCCCTGACTCTGACCAACCTCAATCTCGAGGGCCGCGCCCTGCCGGTGGCGAAGGGCTGGCATCGCCGGGCCGCCGCATTTCTTTCCGACGAAAAGAGCGAGACGCGGGAGCATGGGATGCATTGGTGGTTGTCGGCGCGCATCGCCCTGTTCGAGGGGGATCTGGCGCAGGCGAAGGAGCACGCGAAGCAGGCCGAGGCGCTGGCCCGGCGCGTGGGTGATCCGGACGTCGAGGCCCTGGGGTTGATTTACCGGGCGCACGTCGAACTCGCCACGGGAGAAATCCGCACAGGTTTGGTGCACATGGATGAAGCCGGCGCGGCCACGCTGGCCGGCACCGTCAGCACCTGGGTCTCGGGCATCGTGTTCTGCAGCGTGATCTGGGCGTATCTGGACCGGGGCGATCTCATTCGCGCGATGCAGTGGACCGATCAGTTTACCCGCTGGACCGAACGCAACAATGGGTTCGGCTCGCCGGGATTGTGCCGGTTGCACCGCGGCGAGGTCATGTGTGCGCAAGGGGATCTCGCCAACGCGGAGTCGGAGATCAAGCAGGCGCGGGCACTCCTTGCGGAGAGCGCGCGGTATGCGGAAGGGGACGCGTACCGCGTGTTGGGCGAGATCCGTTTTCTGCGGGGCGACCACCGCGGGGCGGAGCAGGCTTTCCGGCAGGCACACGAACTGGGTTGGAATTCGCTGCCGGGCTGGGCGCTGCTTTACGCGACGAGGGGCGAGTTCAAGGCGGCGATCAAGGCCCTCCAACGGGGGCTCGACTCGCCCAGCTGGGCGGATGGCCAGCGCCGTGGCATCCTGCTGGCGCACCTCACGTGCATTGCGGTGCAGGCGGGGCAGCTGCCGCTGGCCAGTCGTGCGCTGGCCGAGTTGAAGCAGTCATCCGACCTGCTGGCCACCCCGGCGTGCGCGGCCCTGTTTCAGCAAGCCCGCGCGGCGGTGGCCTTCGCCGAGGGCGATGGGGAGGGCGCGATCGGCGGCCTGAGAGAAGCCCTGAGGATCTGGGTGGAAGTGGGCTCGCGCATCAATGCGGCGCACACCCGCTTGGGTCTCGCGGAAATCCTGGCCCGGTCCGGCGAGACCCATGAGGCCGAGCTCGAATTTTCCGCCGCCGAAAAAGCCTTCGGCTTAATGGGCGCCAAGCCGATGGTGGCCCGCTGCGCGGCGCTGAGGAAAACGATTCGCGCAAAGCGCTGAGAACCCAGCCGACTATTCCGCGCCGTCATGGATTAAATGGAGGGCTGGTCTCCTGACCGGCCCTCCAAAGGCGGGAGCGGTTACTTACTTTCTCTCGGGCGCGTCCTCGTGCAGCTTCAGCAGCCGTTCAATAAGTTTCGCGGGCGGCGTGTTGTGTTTCTGCAGGATCTCGTTGGCTCCGGCCACGGCGGCTTCCTCCATCAGCTGCATGTTGCCGCCGGAGGTGAAGACCACGATGGGTAGATGTTTTGTATAGTCGGCTTCCCGCACCGCCCTGATCAGGTCCACGCCGTTGAAATTGGGCATCATCAGGTCGGTCACGATCACATCGACCTGCTTTTCCTCCAAAACCTTCGCGGCTTCCTCAGCGGAGCCGACGATATGCGTCGGGATGCCGGCCATGGCCAGGCCAACCGTGTAGACCTTCCGCATCGTTGCGTCGTCATCGATAAACAGGACGTGGGGTTTCGGCTTCATGGGGAGGGTAGAGGCGCTGGCGGGCCAGGCCGGTACTTTGTCGGGGGTTGCGCATTTTGCACCTGAAATCAGCGGGAGGGGCTTCACCAGGAATGCACCGAAAATGCCGGAGCAATCCGGACGATAAGGGATTTGAGCTGGTGGAATCGGGCTTCCGGACCGGTTTACCCTCGCACGCCCTGACCACCCCGTCCGGAGGCCGGGTTCCACCGTTCGATGGAGAACGCTATACAGGGTGCGACCGTTTCAACTGCATGAGCTCGTCTTTGGCCCGGGCCTCGGGCTACGCTACTTCGATCATAGCCTTCAGGACAGCCGGGTTGCCGGCGATGTCCTTGGGGAAGATCGCGGGGGTTTCCCCGAGCTTGAAACGATGGGTGATCCAGGGACGGGTGTCGACCTTGCCCTCTTCCACGAGACGAATGACCTCGCGGAACGTGGCGGGCAGGGCGTTGCGGCTGCCCATAACCGTCAGCTCGCGGCGATGGAAGTTGGGGTCGTTGAACGTGACGTCCCCTTGGAAGAGCCCGACGAAAACGATCCGTCCGCCATGCGCGGGCAGGTCGAACGAGCCCATCATTGAGCCGGGGTTGCCGGTGGCATCGATCACGCAGGTGGGCAGGTCGCCGCCACCGATCTTTTTGAGTTCCTCGACGGCCGTGGCACCGGGCTTGAGCGTGTGGGCCACGCCGAGCTGTTTGCGACAGAACTCGAGCCGGGTGTCGCTCACGTCCATGACGGCGAGCGTGGCGCCCGAAACCTTGGCGAACTGGATCACACTGAGGCCGATCGGGCCGGCGCCGATCACGAGGATAAAATCATCCTTGTCCGGGGCGGCGCGCTCGACGGCATGCGCCCCGATGCCGAGGGTCTCGATGAGGGCGAGCTGTTCGTAGTCGAGCCGCGAGGATTTGTGCAGCTTGCGGGCAGGGACGCGGATCAGCGGGCGCATGCCGCCGTCGGTGTGGACACCGAGCACTTGGAGGGAGGTGCAGCAATTGGGTTTGCCGCGGCGGCAGGCGATGCACTTGCCGCAGTTCATGTAAGGCTCGACCGAGCAGCGATCGCCGGCCTTCAGGCCGTTCGGCTCGTCGCCCGGATCGATCACCTCGACGCCGAGTTCATGACCCAGCACGCGCGGGTAGCTGAAGAAAGGCTGTTTGCCGGCGAAGGCATGCAGGTCGGTGCCACAGACGCCGATGCGATGCACGCGCACCAAGGCGGTGCCGGAAGCCGGAGCGGGTTCAGGAAGATCGGCGGCAGCAAACTGGCCGGGTTTTTCGAGGACGATGGTGAGCATGGGGAAAGTTTTTATCCGCGGATTGCGCGGATGGGCGCGAATGGATAACCCAGACAGAAAGGCGATGGCTAGGCATTTTATCTGCGATCATTCGCGTGATCCGTGGAGAAGGCTTGGTTAAAGATGTTTCAGCGAGCGTTGGAATTCCTTCGGGGCGACGCGATGGACCTGCTTGAAACAGCGGGAGAAATGGTAGGGGTCCGCGAAGCCGACTTGGGCGGCGGCTTCCTTCACCAGCGTGGCCGGGTTCATGAGCGCCTCGGCGGCGAGCGCCATTTTGCGGCGGAGAAGGTATTGGTACGGACTGAGGCCCTGGTAGCGGCGGAAGAGCCGGCTGAGGCGCGTCGGACCGACGCCGACGGCCCGGGTGATGTCGGTCAGCGTGCCCAGCTGGGCGGTGTGCGATTCGATTGCGCCCTTGCAGCGCAGGAAGGTCTCTTCGGCGGCGCGGCCCGGCGACACGGAGAGCCCGGCCAGCTCCTCGATCTTGAGCAACAGCACCTCGGCCAGGGTGGCACAGATGCGTCCGGCGGTGGCCCGGTGATGACCTCCTTCGCGGATGAGCTCCTCGAACACGTGCTGGGCCTCGGCGAAAAGCGCGAGCCGCACGATTCCGCCGGGACGGAGGCCTGCCGCCGCCAGCCGCCGGTTGGCGGAGCGCCCGTGAAAACAGAGGAAGTATTTGGCCAGGGGTTGCGCCGGATCGGTGCGAATCTCCAGACGGGTCCGCGGCTCGTAGTAGAAAAGCATCCCCGCGCTCAGCGGTGTGGCCGTGCCGTTCAAGTGCACCGTCCCGCGTCCGCCCACCACCAGTTCCAAGGCGGCGAAACCAGGCGTATCGCGGAGCACGACGTAGTCCGGGTTGCATTGCTCGAATCCGCCATAGGCCAGCATCAGGCCCCGCTGCCGTTCCGCCGCCAGCCCGAGGAAGAAGTAACGCGAGTTGGATACTTGCGTCGAAAGGACAGCCTGGCGGGGGAGGGGGGCGGCCATGGCGCAGCGTCGAGGGCATGGTTCGGATTGGCAAGAATATCCATCTCTATGCCCGCTATCTCCATTGGAGAGTGATGGAAAAACGGCCCGAAAATGCCATCCCTTGTTGCCCACTGTCCCCCGTTCCGGCGGGACGGCCCGCTGTCCCCACCCCTCACGCCATGTCCACGACTTCCCCCGCCAAAAAACCTGTCCGCTACGGCATGACCCTTCGCGTGCGTCCCGAACGCTACGAGGAATACAAGAAATACCACGCGGCCGTCTGGCCCGAGGTGCTTGCCACCATCACGCGTTGTTCCATCCGCAACTACTCGATCTACCACCGGGATTTCGTGCTGTACTCCTACTTTGAATATTGGGGCGATGACTTCGCCGCCGACATGAAGATCATGGCGGCCGACCCCATGACCCAGAAGTGGTGGGCCATCATGGAGCCGATGCAGGACCCCTATCCCGACCGCGCGCCGGGCGACTGGTGGTTCCGGATGGAAGAATTGTTTCACCACGACTGACCGTCTGGAGCGTACCGTCATGAATTTCCGTCCGCTCGGCCGCACCGGCCTCAACGTCTCCGTCCTCAGCTTCGGTGGTTCGTCCCTCGGGGGCGCGTTCCGCCAGACCGACGATGCGGAAAGCATCCGCACGGTCCACACGGCGCTCGATCTTGGCATCAATTTCATCGACGTCTCGCCCTATTATGGCGCCACGCGCGCCGAGACCGTCCTGGGTCGGGCCCTGAAGGGCGTCGCCCGCGACCGCTACATCCTGGCCACCAAGGTTGGCCAGTATGGCGAAGGCGAATTTGATTTTTCAGCCGCCCGTGTTACCCGCAGCCTCGACGAGAGCTGTGCGCGGCTCGGCGTCGATTACATCGACCTGTTGCAGTGTCACGACATCGAGTTCGCCAACCTCGACCAGATTGTGAACGAGACCCTGCCGGCGCTGGTCACGCTCTGTGAGCAGGGTCGGGTTGGCCACATCGGCATCACGGGTCTGCCGCTCAAGATTTTCCCGGCGGTGATCGAGCGCACCCCCCCGGGCCTCGTGGAGACCATCCTGTCGTTCTGCCACTATGAGCTGAATGATACGTCGCTCGCCGATCTGCTCCCGCTCTGCCGCAAGCGCGGCATCGGCGTGATCAACGCTTCGCCGACGGGCATGGGCCTGTTGACCGAGCGCGGCGTGCCGTCGTGGCACCCGGCGCCGCCGGCGATGGTGGAGGGTGCCCGGAAGGCGGTGGACTTTTGCCGTGCCCAGGGCGTGGACATCGTAAAACTCGCCGTGCAGTTCTGCGTCGCCCACCCCCAGATCGCGACGACCTTGGTGGGCACCGCCAACCCCGAGAACATCCGCAAGAACGTCGCCTGGGCGGAAGAGGCGCCCGACTTCGAGCTCATGGGTCAGGTGCTCGCGCTGCTCCGTCCGATTCACAACCACAACTTCACCCGCGGCCGCGAAGAGAATCGCGACCCGATCATCGCCTGATCTACGCCCCATGAAAAAAACTGCCAAGACCGTCCTGCTCGTCGCCAACGGCGATCTGCGCCAGACCGCCAACGAGACCTGCTGGCCCGCCCAGCACGCCATGGAGCAGACGCTCACCGCCGCCCTGGCCCGGCTGGGCTACAAGCTCGTGCGCGCGCATCCCTACAAGCCCGCCCAGAAGCACGGCTTCATCGGCTCGCAGAAGGAGGGCATGGAGGTCTTCGCCGGGATCGATCCCGAAACCCCGCTCATCGTGGCCGAGGCGGTCTGGCAGTATTCGCATCACCTGTTGCACGGCCTGATTTCGCACCGCGCCCCCATTCTCACCGTCGCCAACTGGTCCGGCACCTGGCCCGGCCTCGTGGGCATGCTCAATCTCAACGGCTCCCTCACCAAAGCCGGCGTGAAATACTCCACGCTCTGGAGCGAAGACTTCACGGATGAGTATTTCCTCAACGGACTCGCGTCCTGGCTGAAGACCGGCGTGGCGAAGCACAAGACCGCCCACGTGAAGCCGCTCGCCAAGGCCGTGGTGCCGGCGAAGGCCCGCGCCATCGCGAAGAAAATCGCCGCCGACCTGCTCCGCCGCAAATCCATCATGGGCATCTTCGACGAGGGCTGCATGGGCATGTACAATGCCATCATTCCCGACGAGCTGCTGTTCAAGACCGGGGTCTACAAGGAGCGTCTCTCGCAATCCGCCCTCTACCACGGAGCCACGCAGGTCAGCGACGCCGACGCGCAGGCCGTCTACCAATGGCTCCTGCAGAAGGGCATGAAGTTCCATCTCGGCACCGACGAGGCCACCGAGCTCACCGAGGCCCAGGTTCTCTGGCAGTGCAAGACCTACGTCGCGGCTTTGCGCATTGCCGACGAGTTCGGCTGCGAAACGATCGGCATCCAATATCAGCAGGGTCTCAAGGATCTGCTCCCCGCGAGCGATCTGGTCGAGGGCATCCTCAACAATTCCGACCGTCCGCCGGTCAAGAACGCCGCCGGCGAGGTCATCCGTCCCGGTCAGCCGCTCACGCATTTCAACGAGGTCGACGAGTGCGCCGGCCTCGACGGCCTGTTCACCAATCGCGTGCACGCGGCCCTCGGCCAGCCGGTCGAAAACACGCTGCACGATCTCCGCTGGGGTGATTGGGACAAGAGCGGCACGACCGGGGAATACGTCTGGGTGTTCCTCATTTCCGGCAGCGCGCCGCCCGAACACCACATCGGCGGTTACGCCGGCACGGACTCGCTCCGCC
>DATCRM010000068.1:0-6981 GCA_036568985.1 Lacunisphaera sp.
TAGAAGTCCAGCCAGCCGTCATTGTCGAGGTCGCCGAAATTTGCGCCCATGGCATGCAGGATTTTGTGCAAGCCCATCCGCGTGGTCACATCGGCGAAAGTGCCGTCATGATTGTTGTGGAACAGGCGTGCGGTCTCGGCCCGGGCCGGCGGCGAACCGAGGTAGTCGACCAGGATGTCTCCGGCATCCTGGATGCGATAGCCCGTGACGAGAATATCGGACCAGCCGTCATTGTCGTAGTCGAAGAACCAGCAGGAAAAGCTCCGGGTTTGTCCCGTAACGCCCGCTGCCGCCGCCACATTGGTGAAGCGCCAAGGGGTTCCGGGAGAGTTTCCCGGGCCAGCCGGTCCATCATTGCGCAAGAGGAGATTCGGACCGACCAGCGAGGAAAGATACAGGTCGGGCCGGCCGTCGTTGTTGAAGTCGCCGGTGACCACCGCCTTGATCCAGTCGACGACGGCAAGGCCGTTGGCCGCCGCGCATTCGGTGAAGGTGCCGTCCCGGTTGTTATGAAAGAGTTCGCAGGGATCCGCTGCGCCCGAATCGGGTACGGACTCGTTGGCGACGAAAATATCAAGCCAGCCGTCGCCGTCGTAATCGAACCACACCGCGGATTGGGTGGGATGAAAGCTCAGGAGCCCGGACTCCTCGGTTACATCGGTGAAAGTATTGTCACCATTGTTGCGGAGGAGCGAATTGGGGTATCGCCCATTGCCGCCCAGCCAGCCGCCGCGAAGGACCAACACGTCGATCCGGCCGTCGTTGTTGTAGTCGCCCTGGATGAGATTGAGCCCGCCAGTCAGGCCGGTCAGTCCCGCGGCGTCGGTTGTTTCGGCGAAAGTGCCGTCCCCATTGTTATGGAAGCATCGCAGCTGGCTGTGCAGTCCCGAGCCGGAAGTCATGATATCGAGCCATCCATCGTTGTCGAAATCATCCATCACCACGCCACCTGACATCTCGTCGACGGCGAGTCCGACGAGACCAGCTACGTCCGGGAAGCGCTTGATGTCATACTCTGAATTGAAGACTTCGGGCGGTATCCGCCATTCGGGCGCCACTCCGTCGGGATATTCGCCCAGGGTCATGTGCGCGATGTTGTAGAGCCAGGCGGCGTAGGGCGTCGGTTGTAGGTCGAGAAGCTCCTCCAAAAACTCGATGGCTTTGCGCGATCCACGAGTGTTCTGATGGACTCCGCCGCCGCGGATCGGCAGCAGGCAGGAGTCGCCGTTATGATTGGCGAGGCAATTTTCCTGCTCGCCCAATCGCAGGCAGCAGATCGCCTTGTTGAGCAGAAGCAAAGGTTCTTCACCGGGCCTCAGCGTCAGCCCGTTGGCCTTGATCATGTGTTCGTATTTTTCGGTTTCAATCAGCGCCTGCTCGGATTGGCCGTTGTTCAGCAGGGCGCCGGCATAGGGCAGCTGGAGGGAAATCCGCTCGGTCGTCGAGGTCGCGGCCGCGATCTTGGCCTCAAAAAATTTCGCGGCCTTATCCGCAAAAAAGGGAATGGCCAGCGGATCGGCGTCGCGATCGAGCGCCGCCAGCCGTTCCACCATCCGCCGCGTGCTGGCGGGCTGAGGCCGGGGCGGAGATAAATGGGGCGTCTCAGGGCTTCCAGCTGGGGAACTGGCAGCTTGGGTGAGAACGGAAAGGCCGAGCAGCACGACAAACGCCGCGGTTCGCGATGGGAGGTTATTCATGGGGCAGAAAGGGCCGACGGATTCATCCATGACAGGAGGACTAAGGCGTGTTTTCAAACCTGGTTCGTCATTCTGGGCGCAGCGCGAAGTTACCGAGCCGAAGGCGACAGGGTTCCAATCCAGGGGGAGGTTCGTTTTCCTGCAGTGTGGCGCATAATTGCTTGGATCCTTCGCTCGGCTCAGGATGAGGGGTTTGCGGATTTAAGGGGTTTGAAAACACGAAGGACTATCGGAAAATCGTGATGGAGGGCGAACCTTTAGCTACGTCCTGTGGGGAGGTGCTGCCGTCCGGCCAGCGGACTGACAATCGGCGCGGCGGATTCGTTTCCGGATAGCCGAAGAAGCACGCAGCGCTCGACTGGGAATAATATCCGGAACCGGCGGAGACTTCGCAGGTTTCTCTCAGACCGTCAGCAAGCTCGAGCTCGATCCGCGAGCCGATGCCCGTGGGGTTGCCCGCCGGGCCGTGCAACACGACACGCATGGAGCGGTGGCCGGCAACGCCCCGGTTGCGAAAGGCCAGCGTGGTGTCGTTGTTACGCGTCGCCACGAAGTCAGGCCACCCATCTTCATCGAGATCGAGAACGGTCAGGGCCTTCGCATCACCGGGCACGATGAGTCCGCTTTCGAGTGGCGTGACGGCGGCAAACCCTCCTTTCCCGTCACCACGAAGCAATTGGCCGAGTCCGCCGTCGGCGCGCCCCGCCACGATCGGCGCATAGGAATTTTGCATGGCATAGATGTCGGCTCGCCCGTCGCCGTCGAAATCTCCCGCGACCATGCCCTGCAAGGGTGCAATCTGCGCTATCAAGGGCAGGGGAGCGAAACGATAGACGCCGTCGGGTTGGCTGAGCAGCACCCCGCTGCGCAGCTCCGTCGCGGCGAAGCGCCGGGCGGCCGCCAGCTTGGTCTCGCCGAAAATCTCGCCCAGCGTGGCGCGAGCATACGCGTCGTTGGTCGGGAACCGGCGGAGAATCGCGGGGATCTGCGCGCCCAGATCCTTGCGCGTGCGCCAGGGATACAGGCGGTCGCCTTCGTAATAGGCCTCGACCAGACGCGGGCCGCCGCCGTCGGCAAATCTGCCATGGAACAGCAGCGCGGGCTGTTCCCGACCGGCGTGGTAGGGTGTGTTCAGGCCTGCGTTGCCCGCAACGAAATCGGGCCGGCCGTCACCGTTGAAGTCGGCTGAGGCCAGCGAGGTCCACCAGCCGGTACCGGCATCGGCAAAGCCGGCTTTCTCCGTCCAGTCCTCGAACCGGCGGGCTGCGTCGTTGTGAAAATATTTGATCTGTCCCCATTCCAGCGCGAGCAGCAGGTCGGGCCACCCGTCCCCATCCACATCGCTCCACAAGGCCGACGTCACCATGCCGATTTCGCTCAACCCCGGGGCGAGTGTTGTCGTCGTGTCCTCAAAGCGTCCGCCATGATTGACGAGCAAGGCGCTGCGCGGCGACAGCGGGTACTGGCCGGGCTGCACGCGGCCGCCGAGAAATACATCGAGGCGGCCATCACGGTCGAAGTCCGCCGCGGCCAGTGCTCCGGCGCTGATCGGCAGGGGTGGAAGCGTGTTTGCGGGCGCGGGTAACAAAGTGCCGTGATCGTTGACGTAGAGGCTCGGTTGATAATCGGCGGCTCCGGCCGGCCCGTTCGTGCCGGCCTTGGTGATCAACAGATCCTGCATTCCATCCCCGGTGGCGTCGAAGATGAGCACCGGGCCGTTTTCCATGCGATTTCCGGCCGCCCGCAAAGCCGCGTCCATCGGGATAAATTGATTTTGCGGCCCCGCCCGCAGCGCCCGTGCCGGTTCGGCCGAAGAGCCGCCCAGAACCACATCGTCGCGTCCGTCGCCATCGAGATCACCCACGGCCAGCGCCGGACCGCGCCGGCTGAAGCGGATCGGCATCAGGGGGGAAGAACTTCCTTCCTGTCGCGCGGGTTCACGGGTGGTGAGAGCGAGCCGGGCCATCTGGCTGACATCGACAAACTGGCCGGCCGGGGCCGGCGCGGGGGCAGACGGTTTTGCCGGTCCGGCAGGTTCGGTAATCGTGAACCGCCGGTCTGCGGGCAGATCGTTGAACGTCTGGGTCTGTCCGCTGGGCCAGGTCACCGTGAGCCGCTTGATCGTCGGGTCGGCACCGAGGCCGAAATGCAGGACCGGTTCGCTGCTGGACATGTAACCGCGCGCCAGGACCAGTTGGCGGACCTGCGGACCCGCTGTGCTTTCGATTCGCACGGTCGCTCCCACGCCGAACCGGTTGGATTGCGTGCCGCGCAGCCCCACGATGACGCTGTGTCCGCTGGCGCAGTCGTTCCGGAGGACGGTCGCGCCCTTTTCGAAATTGGAGTAAACCAAATCGAGGTCGCCATCGCCATCGAAGTCCGCAAACGCCGCACCCAAACTCACGCCCATCTGGTTCAGGCCCCAGGCTTCGCTTTGGTCTTGAAACTGCAGGCCGCCGAGGTTGCGGAAGGCAAGATTAGCCTCCTCCAGAACGGGGCTTGCGCGGGTCAGCCGCGCTCGCTCCGCTGGATTTTCCGCCAGGATGATGCGATCCCTCAGATCCGCGCTCTGGTATTCGTGGTTCATGCCATTGGTCACGTGCAGATCGAGCCACCCGTCGTTATCCAGATCTTCGAATCGCATCGACCAGGTCCAGTCGGTCGCCGCCAGTCCGGTGAGGATGGCGGCCTCGAGACAGCGGCCGGTTCCGGTGTTCAAATAAAGGGCGTTGCGCGGATACTGCGGCGCGATACCGACGGGCTCATCTCCGTCCTTGTTGACGCTGCGCGAGTACGCCATGCCGCGCTGGTCCTTTTCATGGGTGGTGGCGGCCATGTCGCCCACCACGAGATCGATCAGGCCGTCATTGTTCACATCGCCCAGATCCACACCCATCGACGAATAGGGTGTATGCGGCACGACTTGGTCGAGCACGTCGCGGAACGTGCCGTCCCGTTGGTTGCGGTACAGCCGGTCGGCGCCGGCGAAATCGTTGGCCACATAGAGATCGGGCCAGCCATCGTTATCGTAGTCCCACCACGTGGAGGAATGGGACAGGCTTTCACCAAGAATTCCGGCGGTTTCGGTTACATCCGTGAAGGTGCCGTCGCCTTTGTTATGAAAGAGATAGCCCCGCTGGCCATTGGGCCGTTTGACGGCGTTGAGCATGTTGGTCTGAACATAGACGTCGAGCCAGCCGTCGCGGTCGTAGTCGCAGAAGGCCCCCATGCCGCAGGCATCGGTGACCGCCAGCCCGCGCACCACCGCTTCCTCCTTGAAGGTCCCGTCGCGCTGGTTGACGTAGAGCAGATTGGGGGCGTTGAAGCGGCAGAAGTAAAGATCGAGCCAGCCATCGTTGTTGATGTCCACGAAGGTGACACCTTGCCGCCACGGTTCGATGGACGACGGGCTCGGTCCCTGCCCCACCAAGTTTTTCGCCCATGTTACGCCCTTGGACCAGACGCCGGCGTTGGCATTTCTCAATCCCGCTTTTTCGGTGACGTCCTCGAACTTCCACTGGCCGAGATTGCGGAACAACCAGCAACCTTCGGTCTTGCCCACGACGAGCAGGTCCGGCCGCCCATCGTTGTCGAAATCGCCCGCGGTCACGCCCGTGCCGATGGAGCCAAGGGCGAATTCCCGGTCGTATTCCTCCCACATTGCAGGGTCGGCGTAGGGATTCTTCGTGACCACGCCCGTTTGTTCAGGCGCCATCAATGAAAACATCGTCGGCCCGGATGGCGCCGTGCGCTGGGCCAGGGGGGCCTCGACCAAGCCAGGCTCGGCGGCGAGCAACCGGAAGGCGGATACGAGGAACCAAGCCCAAGGGCGCCTTCGCCGAGCGCACGCGGGGGTTGCGCGACGGGATCGCACACGTGGAAGCATCGGCCCGAGTTAATGATTCTCCCTGGTTTTCGAGTCAAGGATGGGTCGTCGCACCTAGGGGTGCGCGTATACCGCCGTCTGGGCCGTTTGTTGTTCGCGGAGGGATCTCGCTACTTCGAAAATTCCCGCCCGTTTTGCCGGCTGGTGATGTGCGCGAAGAGCATGGACCAGAAGCAGAGCACGACGTTGAACAGCGGCATCTGCAGCGGGTCGGGCAGAGCGTAGACGCAGGCGGTGACGGGGATCCAAAGAAACCACACCGCCAACAGCACGGGCAGCACGCTGCGCGCATACCAGCCGCCGGCACGCACGTCGGCCGCAACGGGGGCCCAGCGAAAGCCGGCGTCCTTCCACGCGAAGCAGACATTGCCTACCGGGGCAGCGTAAAGAGGACAGAAGCCGAATTGGTCGCTGCAGACCTTGCGGACGATGGTGACTGCATCGTGGCCTGAGCCATGGAGCCAGGTGAGCGAGCGGTACAAAAGATCCACCTCGGCTCCCTTCCAGGCCCAAAATGACATGAAAAAAAGAACATGAGGCCAGGGATGCGCCCGGCGGGTCTCCGGTTGCAGGCGCAGAAACAAAAAGGGCAGCAAGCCACCGCACAACGCGGTGCTGAGCGCGGAAAAAGCGAAGCCTCCGTTTGTTTGCCATCGGGCGAGCTGGGCGAAAAAATCAGCGGAAGCCGGCACGAAATAGTAAGCGAGCACGAGCGCCAGCGCAGCGGCCTGCAACGCGAGACCGGGGCGCAGAAGTGCGCGGATGCTGTGCAGGCCGATACGCCAGGGAGCTTCGGGAAAGTTTGAGTCAGTGGACACGGGCCGCGAGCTGTAGGGCCGCGAACGAACAGTGCGAGCGGGAAATCCGGGCGGGTCGTGTTCGGGTGCAGGGAAGCGGGGCTTGCTGAACACCTCTTTGGAGGGTTCGTGTCCCTGCGAGCCGGCCCGTAGGGACGCGGGACCTCCATTCCAGCAGGTTGGATCAGCAACATCCGGGCGGGCCGGCCAGCGCCTTGGAGTCAGGTGCCTCCCCCCATTCCGCTTTAGTTCGGCAGCGGGACGGTGAGCGTGGAAGCGTTGTAGCCGAAGGTCACTTCGCCGTCGGTAATGCGGACGACGCGGATGTAATACACGGTCTCGCCAGCGCCGCGCACGGGAATCAGGTCGGACTGCTTGTAGGTCGTGGCATTGATGAGCAGATGGGAAACGCCCCCGCGCAAGACGTGGCCCGTGATCCGGAGACGGGACACGCCATAGGCCAGGATCTGGTCGTCGTCTGCGAGGACGAGCGGCGCGGGCTCGACCGGACCGGGGGTCGTGGGCCCGGGAGTCACCACGGTGCTGCCCGGCAGCGTGAATTGGAACGGATTGGCGGGTTTGTCCGGCAGCGGTTCGGGTT
>DATCRM010000069.1:0-4836 GCA_036568985.1 Lacunisphaera sp.
CCCGCCATTTGGGAAACACCGCCTTGTAGTGACTGGCCAGCGGACGGAGCACGTCGTTCCAGACCTTCCCGCGGACTTTGAAGAGCTGACCGTCCCAGATCGGCCAGACGTCGCCCTTCATCGGTCCCCAGATGGCTTGAATCTCAGCATACGAAGATGGAGGCACGAACCCGCCGATGAGTTCTCCGAGTGGTTTCAACGCATCGACGACCTGTCGCTGTTTGCTTGGGGACTTTTCGGACAGTTGCTTGCCCGAGATCGCCAGGCAAAGGTGCGCGATCCGGCCGAAATCAGAGAGAAAGTAATATTCGCAATGCCCCAGCGGGGATACCCAGATCTGAAGGATCTCCCGGTGCTCGGTTAGGAGCATCGTCCCGCGAATTCCCAGCAGGACACCGTCCTCCTTCTCGGTGCTTTTCAGCTGAACGTACCGGGTAGCGGGTTGCCCCTCGCCCGATCGGATCAACACGCAGTCGTATCCATGACGATCCCGCCCTGACTCCAGCAGATCGATCTCCTCGTCGGGATAGGTTTGCGCGAAGTCGAACAACACATCGGCGTAAAACTGATGCGTGGTGAAATGCTCCCGGTGCC
The DNA here is from genome assembly GCA_036568985.1 of Lacunisphaera sp. Classification (GTDB taxonomy): domain Bacteria; phylum Verrucomicrobiota; class Verrucomicrobiia; order Opitutales; family Opitutaceae; genus Lacunisphaera. The sequence continues at coordinate 595 of DATCRM010000069.1, forward strand.
AGTGGTGCATGGTCAGTACTCCACATCCCGGCAGCGGGGTTCGAGCTTGGTGGCGATGGCGGCAATCTTGGCGGCATCGAGGACTGCGGGGCCGGTGGCGATAAATTTGGCCAAGCCTTTGGGATTGGTGACCCGACAGAACCGCGTGTCGCTTGAAGGGCGTGATTCGACGAACCAACCGGGGAGCGTGAGTATGGGCCTCGCCTGAATGTGTTCGCCGGTCTCGTCCTTGATGACTTTGGTCAGCTCCACCGCATTGCGTTCGGCCTGTTCGAGGCCGTGGTTGTCGTTGCCCCAAGGCCATTCGAGGTCGCGACCGTCGAAATATACTTTGTGATCCTCAAATCCCGGACGGGCGCTGCCCTTGCGGCGGGTCTTAGTCTCGATCGCTAAGACGCCCTGAGGTCCGATGGCAATGTGGTCGAGGTTGAACTTGGTTCCGTTGTTCTCGAATGGCACGTCATGGAGGATCCGCCATCCCTTTCCCTTCAACGGCTCCAGGTGCTCCGCGACAATCCGTTCGCCGAAGTAACCGAGGTAGCGATTGAAACCCTGCAGTGTGCGACGTGCATACAGACGGGCGGCAAAGATGAAGGATCCGATGAACGCAACAATGGTCAACACCAGGACCGCCAGCTTCATCACATCCGGCACAAATGCGATCAGCTGCAGCCCCAGTCCGGCCAACAGTACCGGAGCCATTGAGTAGCCCATCACCCAAAGCGGCTCCTCCTGTTCTTGCCTGAGGTACAGTTTGAACTGGGACTCGCCCGGTCCGCGCAGCAACTTGAATTCATCGCCAAACGGCTTGCGCGATTTCCGTTGTCTGCGTTGCCACCAGATCATGGCAGAAACGCTCGCGAGGAAAAAAATGCAGTAACAGCTAATAAAGAGGGCCTGTTTCCAAGTCATGGGAAGAAAACTTACACTTCGGTCGTTGATATCACCGCCCGTGGCCCCGGACAGCGGTCGGAAACTAAACGCCCCAAGCAATGAGCCAAGATCGAACTACCCCGATGCATTTGCTCTCACCTCAAATCTCAGATCCTCCGTGAAGACCCAATGCGCTGCGTCGGATGGGTAAATGGGCAGGCGACTGGGGCAATCGCCCCTACCCGGCGTTCTTGGTCTTTGGTCCCTAGTCCTTCGTCCCTTGTCTCGCCAACGGCAAACTAGGCGCGATCTCCAAGTCCAGGTTCGTCTCACTGACCCCGCCCGCTTCGCGTTCGGCCCAGGCGGCGAAGGCAATCATGCCGGCGTTGTCGCCAGTGTGCTGCGGCTGGGCGCGGAGGAATGGCACGTTGTGGTCCGCCGCCACTTGCTGCAGCAGGCCCTGCAGGGTCTTGTTGTTCGCGACGCCGCCGGACAGCCCCAAGCTGCGGAAGCCTGGGGCTGGGTTAAGGGTTATTGGTTCCTGGTTATTGGAGTCCGTAGTCCCTCGTCCTTGGTCCTTGGTTTTTGGTCGCGCGTCAGCGACGCCCCGTTCCAAGGCTAGATGGGTTTTGCGGACGAGGGCGTCGAAGACCGCGGCTTGGTAGCTGGCGCAGAGATCGGCTTTGCGAGACTCCACGTCGGCGGCGGACATTTTTTCGAGCTGATATCGCAGGCTGGTCTTCAGGCCGGAGAAACTGAACTCAAGCGTCGAGCGCTGAGCCACCGCTTTGGGGAAGGCAAAGGCATCGGCGCGGCCGGTGGCGGCGAGCTTCTCCACCTGCGGTCCGCCGGGATAACCGAGCCCGAGGAGCTTGGCGCCCTTGTCGAGGGCTTCGCCGGCGGCGTCGTCCATCGTCGAGGCTAGCAGGCTGATGCGGCGCGACTCATCGATGGTGAAGAGCGCCGTGTTGCCGCCGGACACCAGCAGGCCGAGGTGCGGCAGCAAGGCCGCGAATGCGTTGTCGAAGCCGGCTGGATTCGCGGCGTGCAGGGCGATGAACGGCGAGAAGGCGTGGGCGCGCAGGTGGTTCACGCCCACGACCGGCACACGCCAGGCGAGGCCGAGGCTCTTGGCCGTCGCCAAGCCCATCGCGAGACAGGCAGCGAGGCCGGGACCGTTGGTCACCGCGATTTTTTGGATCTGCTCCGGTGTGAAAGTGGCCAACGCCCGCTGAAGCAACGGACCAAAGTGCGCGAGATGCTCGCGGCTGGCCAAGTCGGGCACGACGCCTCCGTAGGCTTCGTGCAGGGCGATCTGACTGTGCACCCACTCGCCGGTCAGGCCCATGGCCGGATCGAACACGGCCACGGCCGTTTCGTCACAGGAACTTTCAAGCGCGAGGATCATGGGTGGGATCGAAACATACAAAAACAACAAGGCAGGGTTTTACACGAAGGAAGCAAAGGAAACCAAGGGCGGACGGTGCCCGCAGTTGTCGGTCAAGGTCACGGGTTATTGGTTATTGGGTCCGTGGTCTGTAGTCGGTGGTCTCGTAGTCCCTCGTCCCTAGTCCTTGGTCAATGGTCTGCCGGCGAGCACGCCGGTCAGCACTTCCTCGGCGGCGGCGAGTTGGACGTCGGGGATTGGTTTGAAATCCTCGTCGGTCGCGGCGGGGTCGGTCTGCAGCTGCTGGAGCCGGAGCAGCGACTCGTCGTCCGCGCTCACTTCGATCTCCACATGCGGCATAATCCCCTTTTCGTGGATGGTGATGCCACTGGGCGTGTAGTAGCGCGCCGTGGTGAGGCGCAGGCCTTCGCCGCGATCGAGCTCGATCACGCTCTGCACGGAGCCCTTGCCGAAGGTCTTTTCTCCGACGATGACCGCCCGCTTGGTATCCCGCATGGCGCCGGCGACAATCTCGGCCGCGCTGGCCGTGCCGCCGTTGACGAGGATCGCCACCGGGTAGGTGCGCGGACGGTGGCCGTCGGTCGACCGGAAATTCTCCCGCGAATCCGGATCGCGGCCCTGCGTGTAGACGATGAGTTCGTCCTTGTTGAAAAATTCGCTGCACACGGCGATGGCCGCATCGAGCAGGCCGCCGGGATTGTTCCGCAGGTCGATGACGAGCCCGCGCAAGCCGTCCTTCTCCAAGCTGGTCAGGGCGGCCTTGAACTCCTCGCCGGTGCGGTCGCTGAACTGCGTGATCTGCAGATAACCGATGCCGCCGGGGCGCATGCTGGTCAGGCGCACGCTCTCGAGCTGGATGCGCTCGCGCCGGAGCGGGTAGTCGATGGTCCGGTTCTGGCTCGGACGGAAGACGGTGATCGTGACCAGCGAGCCGGTTTCGCCGCGCACGAGCTTGATCGTGCTGTCGAGCGTGGGGTTGACCAACGGCTGGCCGTCGATCTTGACCAGACGGTCACCGCGGCGCAGGCCGGCGCGCTCGGCGGGGCTGCCGGGAATCGGCGCCACGATGACGATATGATCGTCCCGCTGCTCCACCTGGATGCCGACCCCGTTGAAAGCATTGCTCAGTTCCTCCTCGGTTTCGCGGTACTCATCGGCCAGCAGGAACTGGGAATGCGGGTCAAGCTGACCAACCATGCCGTCAAGGGCGGCGCGGGTGAGGCTGGCGTAGTCGGACGGCGTGTCGCCGACGTAGTTTTCCTTCACGAGCTGCAGCACCTCGCGGTAATAACGGACCTGCCGGTCGCGTTCGCGGTCGGGCCACCAGCTGGGGGCGCCTTTCTGGCGCGCGGCAAATTGGGCCAGGCCGAAACCGGCGGCGGCGGCCACGAGGACGAGGAGGATACGACGGAGTGCGGAGGACAAGGGAAACGGGAAATTAATGAAGGCGACCGGAGGCGGCCGATGGGAAAGACATGGCTTTCACTGGGCACAAATGCTTCCCTTGGCAAATGGCTTCCTCGTCAGACTTTTTTGAGATCTTCGCCGCCGAACCCGGGGCGCTCACCGGCATGTCCTTCGCCCGCTACATGGAGCTGGCGATGTACCACCCGACGGCGGGGTATTACACGCGGGATTTCAAGCGGGTCGGCCGGGACGAGAAGGCGGATTTTTTCACGGCCACGTCGTTCAACCCGGTTTTCGGCGAACTGGTCGTGGCCGCGGCGGTGAAGCTGCTCGCGCCCGGGCAGCCCAGTGCCTTCGACTTCGTGGAGATCGGGGCCGAGCCCGGCGGCGGCATCCTGCGTGACATCCCCCATCCGTTCGCGTCCTACCGGACCATTTCGCTCGGCCAGCCGTTCACCTTGCCGGCCAATGCCGTGGTGTTCTCCAATGAGCTGTTCGACGCCCAGCCCTTCCACCGGGTCGTGTGGCGGGAAGGCCGCTGGCGGGAATTGGGC
>DATCRM010000070.1:0-3088 GCA_036568985.1 Lacunisphaera sp.
GCTGCTGCTTGTCGATCTCCCGATGGGCGAAATAGATGACGGCCAGTGCGGGAATCGCGACCGCCAGGCCGGATTCGGTCGCCACCAGAACTTCCGAGATCCCGCCCGCGAGGTCGCTCATCGATCGTTGACCGGCCGAGGAAGACAGCCCTTCGAAGGTACGGGCCATGCCGCTCACGGTTCCGAGCAGCCCCAGTAGCGGCGCAGCCGAGATCATCGCGGTTATCATCACGCGGCGGTTCCGGAAATCGACCGCGAGTTCCTCCTGCCTGACCTCGAGCAAGGGGACGTGCTCCAGCGAGATGGAGTCCGGCCTTCTGATCGAGCGCCGTGCCAGGTAGAGCGAGATCAGCAGCCTGGCACACTGCGTGTAGAGCAACACGGCCAGCAGGATGATGACATACATCACCGGGCCACCGCGTTCCACGAGATTGCCGAGCAGGTTCATGACACCTCGACCAGATCCTTCGCAGCGGCGAGCCGGGCCTGGGCCGCCGTGGAAAATTCGAGCGCATAGCGCTCAAGCAGGGACAGCTTCTTCTGAATGCGGTTGGCCAGGAACCCGTGGGCCACGAGCGAGGGGATCGCCACCATCAGGCCCAGCTCGGTGGCCACGAGCACCTCGGAAATGCCGCTGGCCAGCTTCCCTGCGTTACCCGTGCCAAACACCGTGATCAGTGCGAACGTCTTCACCATGCCGGTCACGGTGCCGAGAAGCCCCATCAGGGGCGCGGCAACCGCGATCACGGCCAAAAGGGGCAGCCTGCGCTCATAGTGAAGCCGGATCCTCATCAACACCGCCCACATGCGCTCCTCCAGTTGTTGCTTGGGCTCACGCATGTGCTCGAAGCCGGTGGCAAAGAGGTCCCGGGTCGCGCTCCCCAAGGAACGCAACATTTCGGTCGACCCGATCCCGGGCCGTTGGTGCAGTTTTTTCAAAAGCGCGTCGACCTTCTCCGGATCATCGACCTGCAGTTTCACCAGGTCATAGGCTTTGTTGAGAATCAAGCCAAAGGCCAGGAGACCGACGAACAGGATGGCGAACGAAACGACGCCACCACGACGGATGTGCTCCCACACCGTGCCCTTGGTTTCCACCAGCCGCAGGGCTTTCCCTCCGGTCGTGTCCGCCATCATGCGGCCCGGCCGTCCCTGGAAAAACGCCTCGGCGTCGGCGGGCTTCCAGTCGCGCAGGACATGGAGCATGGGAAACAGGGTGCCTTCCCGAGAGCGCGCGATACCGAAGAGCTTCCCGTCCTGCGTGCTGAAGAACGCATCCGGGCCCGTGAACGCGTAGGTCCCTTCGACGAGTTCGCTGGTGTTCGCGAGGATCGCCTTTCCCGGGGCCCGATATCCGCCGAGCGACCGCTCGATGCGGCCTACTATCACGTCCAACGCGTCGGTCGCCGCCTTTTCCGGCGTAACCTTGGGAACCTCGTCGAACTGCCGGATGATGCGGTCGAGTTCTTCCCCCGCGATCTGGTCCTCGCCGGCGGTAAGCCCGTCCCTGGCCGCCACGGCCGCGTCGTGGGCCAGTGTGGAGACATAACTGAGATTCTTTAGGACGGCGTCGCGTTCTTTCTGCAACTCCCGTCGGCGCCCCTGCGAGTTCTCCTGCCCCGTATCGATCCGGGCAATGTCGGCCTCCGCCGCAACAATCCTCTCCTCCGCGGCATGGAGCGCCTTGAGCTTGGGTGCTTTTTCGTCCGCGATCTTCGCGCGGACCGCGGTGAGCTCAGCCGAGGCTTTTTTCAGCCGGTCAGCGTACTCCACCGCCGCTTTCGCCGCCGACTCCTCGAACGTGTCCGCCCCAATCGCCGATGCTGCGATCAGGGCCGTGAATACAAATGCGATGCGTAGATTCATGGCGATCATCTCGCGGTGGAAGGGTTAATCGGGCGGCCCGCCGTAGCCGGCATGGCCACAAAGGTCGGTTCCGCTTTCTCATCGAAGGTGGCAATCAGTTCACGAACCACCCCCTCTTCCGCACAGGGAACCCAGGCCCACCCATTGGGCCCCGGCGCGCCGATCCAAGCCTTGCGCGCGCCCCGGTCGTAGGCGTAGCCATGACTCAGGCCCCAATAAACGGTTTGCATGAGCTTCGCCTGCGCCTCGCCGGAGGCGGCGACGATTTCCTCGCCAAAACTTATACTGCGGTTGAACTGCGCGCACCGGCTGATCAGCGTGATCGTGTGCGCCATGCGGCTGCCGGCCGCCAGGTCCGGCTCAGCCAGGCTGCGAAAAGGCAATTCCAACGCCTGCGACAACCTGGGCGGCAGCTGCGGGCGCAGTTTCACGAATCGTTCGTCGATCGCTTTCAGGGCGTTTTCCAGTCTTCCGAACTGTTCGTGCAGCCTCTGGTTTTCGATTTCCAGATTTTCGAGCTCGCCGGAATCCTTGGCCGTCTTTGCCTTCAAGAGATCCCGCTTCGATTCCAGCTCGCGGGCCCGTTCTTCCAAGGCATTGACGGTCGAATCCAGCAGTTCCCGCTGGCTCGCCCACGCGGTTTCCGCCCTTACCGTTTCGGATCGGGTCTTGGCCCAATCGAGGGAGACGGTCGCCAGGGCATCGACTGAATCAGTCGGCGCTCCGTGAGCAAGGGAAACGCACAGGGCAGCAATGACGGGCAGGAAACTGCGAATAGCAGGAGCACTCATGAGAGGGGTAGGGTTTCCACAAGCAGCGGTATAACACCGGAGATTGACGGCATGCGCCGCGCAATCTGGATGGGACGCTTAACCTAGAAGGGCCCGTCAAGCGTCAGTTAATTTGGTGGTCCATTGTCGATTAGGTCAAGGCGCGATCGAGAGGTGTTTGACCTCAAAACTCATTACGTCGCTGATGAATCCCCTTGGCATGCGGCGCCCCATGACACGGAGAGCTTTGCTGAAATTCAAAACACGTCCAATGCACCCGGCGACAGGACTCGGGACGGAGACCCGTCCAGAGTAAAGATCCCCGGAGCAAGCTCCGGGGCATTCCAGAAATGGAGGCAGGACTATCAGTCCTGCGAGGCGCAGGCCGCGCTCTTTCCCAAACGCGGGGCTGATAGCCCCGCCTCCAACCAAGTCGGAGCAAGCTCCGAGGT
>DATCRM010000071.1:0-4806 GCA_036568985.1 Lacunisphaera sp.
GGCCCGTTGCTCAACACGCGCGGCGAAGTGATTGGCGTGAACACCGCCATCATTCGTCCCGCCCAGGGCATCTGCTTCGCCATCGCCAGCAATCTCGCGCGCTGGGTCGCGGGCTGGCTGATCAAGGACGGACGCATCCGCCGGAGCTACCTGGGCGTGGGCGGACAAACCGTGCCCCTTCTACGCGCGGTCACCCGCACCTACCATCTCGATCAAGCGACGGGAGTCATGGTCGTCCAGCTCGGCGCGGGCAGTCCGGCCTCGGTCGCCGGCCTGCGCGAAAGCGACATCATCATCGCTTTCGACACCCATCCGGTGCGCACCATCACCGACCTGCATCAGCTGCTGACCGCCGACGCCATCGACCGGCCGGCCAACCTCACGGTCCTGCGCCACACCGAGCGAATCGTGTTTCAAGTGCGGCCGGAGGAAATGCCGACCGGGTGAGCAAGCTCACCGGCAAACGCCAAACTCCAGACGCCAAAGGCCAAACTTTGCCAAACACGACCGTTTGTTTGGCATCTGGACCTCTGGCGCTTGTGATTTGCCGACGATCAGTCGGCTTTGAATCCGTTCCCCGTGGCCGCCCAGTAGATGCCACCGTAGATGTGGTGCAGGAAGTTCGCGTCACTGTAGGTCGCAGGGATGTGACCGAGCGCGGTGTAGAAGGCGCGACCGCCGTCGTAGTTGTGATACCAGGCGATCGGGTGAAAGTCGCCCATGCCCTTGCCCTGCTTCGCGCCCCAGTTGGCAGCGGGCTTGTAGGTGGACTCGTCCACCGCCAGCAGGAATTTCAGGTCATCGGCCTTCGGCGCGCCAAACTCATACCACTCCTCCGTGGCAAGGAAGCGCTTCGCGAACCGGTCCATGCCGGGGAAGTTATAGTCCACCACCTTGAGCGTGGCGGTCTGGGGAGCGGGGTGAATGTGGAAATTGTAACCCACCATCTTCGCGAACCACGGCCAGTCGTATTCCGTGTCCGCTCCGCCGGCGTGGATGCCGACGAAGCCGCCGCCGGCCTTGATGTAGCGCTCGAACGCGGCCTGCTGTTCGTCGTTCAGGACGTCGCCGGTGGTGCTGAGGAAGACCACCGCTTTATATTTCGCCAGCTCCTTGTCGTTCATCACGCGGTTTGCGTCCTCGGTCCACATCACCTCGAAGTCGTGCAGCTGACCCAGCTGGCGGATGGCGGTGACGCCGGCGTTGATGGATTCGTGATGCCAGCCCGCGGTCTTGGAAAAGAGCAGCACTTTGAACTGCTCGGCGTGGGCGGCGAGGCCCGCGGCCAGACTGACGGCGGCAAGGGTGAGGATACGGAGGGATTTCATGGGGGATTTGGAGGAGGGCCAACCGTTGGTCAGACTCCCGCGAAAAGCAACGGTGGCATTATCCTGCGGGCCGCCTACTCGCGAGCATCGCTCCAGCGCGAGCAAGCTCGCTGCCCTCAATGCGCCCACTCAGTTCCGTAGCGGAACGAGTGCGCGCACCCGCGGGTCGCGCAACCAGAGGCTACCCCAGAGCAACACGCCGAAGCCGGCCGGCATGAACGCCATCGGCCCCATGCCCATCTTGACCGTCACCGCCACGGCGCCCCCGAGATAGCCGGCCAGCAAGATGGCCCCGAGCACAGCGGTGCGTGGTATGAGGTAGATAATGGTACAGGTAACCTCGAGGCCGCCGATCAGCAGCGCGCTGCCGGCCGGCCAATCGGCGAAGCCTTTCACGACATCCGGGTTGGTGTTCTGGACTTTCATGATGCCGCTCAACAGCAGCATGAAAACCGGCGGAACGGCGAGGGCGACGCCGCTCCAGAAAGCGGCTTTGGAAACGGGGGGTTGCGTGGACATGGGATATTCAGGGTTGGGGATGGGAAACAAGGTAAGCCGCAAGCTGGTCGAACGTGCCCGTCCAGCCCATGGTCATGCTGCCGCGGCCGGCATGGAAGGTCGCGCGTTCGGCGGCAGTCGAGTCGAAGGGTACCCACGTGACCGTCACGGTGGTCTTCCCGGCTTTCTCCGCGAAGGTCACGACCGTCAGCAGCTGGAGCGGCCAGGGGTCCTTCGAGAACGGATGCGGCGTAATGCCCCCTTGGGCATCGGAAAACGAATTGAGCCATGCGATCCTGGTGGGCGGCACGATTTCGCGGTAGACGGCCCGGCCCCACATCACCTTACCATCGGGCGTCTCCATGCTGTAGTGCAGCATGCCGCCCGGCCGGAGATCCATCTTGGCGAGGTTCATCGGCTTGAACCCCTTCGGGCCGAACCAGTGCTTGAAGTGCTCGGGGTCGGTCCACACCCGCCAGACCAGGTCACGCGGCGCGGCGAACTCGCGCGAAATGACAAAGGGCTCCGTCTGCAGGCCGGCAACGTACTCGGCAGCGCGCTCCAGGGTCTGCTTGCCACCCTCGATGGCGCCGAAGTCGCGCACCACCCGATCACGGGCCTCCTTTGAAGGGAAAACCATGCGACCGGTGAGCCGGGTGTTGTTGTCCTCCACCGTCTCGAAAGTCCAGGTGGCCCGAAAAGTCGCCCCGCGGCGCTCGTCGGCCTCGAGGTCGCTGCCGCCGCCGAGGAGGAAGGTGATGCGCTCCAGCGGCACGATTTCGAGGAATTTGGCCTTGTTAGGATAGTTCGTGCCGTCCGGTCCGTGCATGATGTGTTCCCAGTAACCACCTACGCGAAATTCGTGACGCTTCGTTGTGTTGGTGAATCCGCGCGGGCCCCACCAGTTGACGACATGTTTCGGATTGGTCCAGGCCTCCCAAACCAGTTCGCGCGGAGCGTGCAGGACACGGGATAGCAGGATTTCGTTATCGGCGGGAGGTTGCTGGGTGTTCATGGCGTGGAGCGGTTTTGAGTGGTTCAACGAAGATGGATCAGGCGCGGACTTGTGAGGCGCATACTTGTCGAAACGCGGCAGGCCCGGCAGCGGCGGGTCCCACGGCTGTGCGTCGCAAAGCCAGGCTTCCGCCACCGGTCGGAAAACAGTGGGGTCGTCGAGACTGGAGGCCGTGACCGCGACGCCGTGCGCAGATTCGCCACCGGTGAGTCGTGAGCCACAGTCGGCACAAAAGCCGCGCTTGTGTTGGCCGGCCATCTCACTGGGCGTGAAATGATGCTTCACCTGACCGCACACGATCTTCAGACGGCCGGCGGTGGCGGGAATATACACCACCGGTGTATACGGTCCGCCGCTGAGTCGCTGGCAGTCGCGACAGTGGCATTTGAACATCACGAGCTCGTCGCGCTGCGCGGTGAACTCGTAACGCACGGCGCCGCAGCAACAGCCGCCGGAGAAGGTTTGTTTGGTGGTCATGGTCTGGAGATTTAACGAATCGGCCGTTTCATTTCGGACAGGCAGGCAGCAAGACGGTCGAAATTTTGTTCATTCGCCGCAGCGATGAAATCCTTGAGGCGCGCATGCTCCGCAGCGGATTCGAAATGCATGTGCCAGGTCAGCCGTGACCCACCGGCCTCCGCCGCGAAATCCATGATCAGCCAATAGCGATGCATCGGCCCAATGTGCTCGAACACGACCCGGGCCGGCGGCGTGATTTCGAGAAACCGGCTTTCATTGGGAAACTCCGCGCCGTCGGGTGCGCGCATCGTAATGCGCCAGTTGCCGCCGGGTCGGAAGTCGAACTCCTGAATTGTGTTGGTGAAACCAGCCGGCCCCCACCAGCGCGCCAGCCGGTGCGGATCGCCAAAGGCGGCGAAAAGCTCCGCGACCGGGACGGGGAACGCCCGGGTGTTCACGATCGCCGGAGCCGCCGAAGCAGGAATGAAATCACTTCCTGCGACCATGGGACTTCTTCTCCTGCAATTTTTCCAGCAGTGCATCGAGGCGCTCGAAGCACTCGCCCCAGCCGCCGCCGTGGCCGTCGCGCGAAGCGGCGGAAGCAAATCCGGTTTGCTCGAACTTGATCCGCGTGCCGCCGCCCGGCGCATCGGAAAAGCGCACGGTCACGACCGTCTCGGGCCCAGCGTCAGGTCCTTCCCATCGATGCGTGAAGACGAGCAGCTTGTCCAGGACCACCTTGCGGTAAACTCCGCCGAGCCCAAGCTTGCTGCCGTCGGGCGAGACCATGACGGCGCGCCATGCGCCGCCAGAACGCAACTCGCCTTCGCTGACAGGAAGCTTGAATCCATGGGGCGCGCTCCACTTTTTCAAGTGCTCGGGCTGCGACCAGGCCGCGAACACCAATGCGCGCGGCGCCGCGAAATCGCGGGTAAGGACGAGTTTCGACTTAGCGCTTCTTTTGCTTGGGCTTTTTTTGGCTGTCATGGGACTCCTTTTGGACGGACTGCAACTGCTGCAAATACTCATCAAGTCGGTCGAAACTTTGTTCCCAGCAGCGCCGGTACTGTTCCATCCAGTCGACGGCATCCTTCAGGGGCGCAGCCTGGATGCGGCAAGGCCGCCATTGGGCTTCGCGACCGCGCTCGATCAAGCCGCTGTTCTCCAGAACGCGCAGATGTTTGGAAATCGCCGGCAGGCTCATGTCGTGCGGCTCGGCCAGTTCGGTGACGGAACGCGTCCCCCGGGATAGTTGCGCGAGGATTTCGCGCCGAGTGGGATCGGCGAGCGCGGCAAACACAGCACTGAGACGGTCGGGCGACATGGGCGACTTGTATTTAACCATTTGGTTAACTAAAGACCGAAAGTCAAGCGATTGCTGTCGTTTGGGTAGGGACAGATGGAGGCGGGACCATCAGTCCCGCGAGTTATCACCTTCGGAGCCCGTATCTCGCGGGACTGATAGTCCGGCCTCCATTCGGAATAGTCGCGCTGCCTGCCTTACTT
>DATCRM010000072.1:0-14458 GCA_036568985.1 Lacunisphaera sp.
CGCGTTGATTGTGGGCGGAAGCGATGATCTCACCACCCAGCTCGATTACCGCGCCGATCGGCACCTCGTCCTGGCGCCAGGCGTCGATCGCCTGGTTGTAAGCGAGCCACATGTAGAACTCATCGTTCCGCACCAATTGAGACGGGAAAACCTTCTCAAAAGGACAGGGCGGGGCGTTGCGGTTGGATTGGACCATGGGGAGCGCGGAAACGATAGCCTTGACTTACGAGCGGGGCTCCGGTGTTACAATGTCCTTTTAACCAGTATGCAGCACATCTCCGTTTCATCCCTCCCGACCCATGTCTGACGGCAAAGCGATCGAAGTCGAAGGCAAGATTGTCACCGTCCTTCCGGGAACAATGTTTCGCGTGCAACTGGACAATGGTCACATGGTATTGGCCCACATCTCCGGCAAGCTCCGGAAGCACTTCATCAAGATTGCCGCGGGCGACAAGGTGAAGATGGAGATGAGTCCCTACGATCTCGACAAGGCTCGCATCACGTTCCGTCTGCGTGACGTGAACGCCCCGCCGCCGCCTCCGCCTGGAGCGCGCCGGAACAACCGCCGCTAAGTTCGTTTTGCGGCACGCAGGATGAAAAAGCCGCGTCCCGCCCCGTTGGCCCAGGAGGCGCCCATGCCGCCCGCACCAAGCGGGTTTGCCGAGGGTATTGACGATTACCTCGCCTACATCGAGTTGGAGAAAGGGCTCTCCCGCAACACAGCCAAATCGTACGAGAACGATCTCCGCCAGGCTGCGCATTGTCTGAAACGACTCGGCGCCGCGGACTGGCTCAAGGTCACGCCCAAGCATCTTGCCGGTTGGCTGCACTGGCTGAGCGACGAGGATTTCACCGAATCCAGCCAGGCCCGGAAACTGGCCGCCGTTCGCATGCTGTTCCGCCACCTGGTGAAGCAGGGACGTCGCGAAGACGACCCCGCGTCGCTGCTCAGCGGACCCAAGTTTCGACGCAAGCTGCCGCAAACCCTGAGCACGGGCGAGATCGACCGCCTGCTCACGGCGCCTGCGGGCGGCGATGCGTACTCGGTGCGCGATCGTGCGATGCTCGAGCTTTTCTATTCCAGCGGGCTGCGCATCTCCGAGCTGTGCGGTCTCACGCTCCAGCAGGTGGATCTGGAAAATGGTTTCGTGCGTGTCTTCGGCAAGGGTGCGAAGGAACGGGTCGTGCCACTCGGGGCCAAGGCCCGGGATGCCGTGCAGGTCTATCTGGGGTCGGGCCGGCCGCATCTGGTGAAGCCGCGCACGGGCAGCGAGCTGTTCATCAGCGAGCGAGGCAAGGCGATCTCCCGAAAAACCCTCTGGGTCATCGTGAAAAACAGCGCCCGGCGTGCCGGCATCGAGAAGCCGGTGAAGCCGCACCTGCTGCGCCACTCCTTCGCCACGCACCTGCTCGGCGGCGGCGCCGACCTGCGCGCCATTCAGGAAATGCTCGGCCACGCCAGCATCGGCACCACGCAAATCTATACCGCGGTCGAGTCCTCGCGACTGTTGGACCAGCACGCGAAGCATCACCCGCGGAACAAGCGGGGCGCGAAATAACCCTTGTGGGCTTGTAGGAGCCTGCTTGCAGGCGATGCCTTGGATCTTACGGAGCGTGTCTCTGGATCGCCTGCAAGCAGGCTCCTACAAAAATAGCCTGACGCCGATTCGCCTCAGCCGAGCTTCTTTTTGAAGAACGCGATTGTTCGTTCCCACGACAGTTCCGCCGCCGCCTTGTCGTAGCGGGGCGTGGTGTCGTTGTGAAATCCGTGGTTCACGCCCGGATAGATGAAGGCCTCATACTCCACGCCTGCGGCCTTCAGGGCCGCTTCGTAGGCGGGCCAGCCGGCGTTCACGCGGGTATCGAGTTCGGCATAGTGGAGGAGTAATGCGGCTTTGATCTTCGGAACCTCCGTAGCGGGCGGCTGGCCGCCGTAATAGGGGACAGCGGCTTTGACGATCTCGGGCAGACGCCAGGCGAGGGTGTTGGTCATTCCTCCGCCGTAACAAAATCCCGTTACGCCGAGCGAGCCGTTGCAGTCAGCATGAGCCTGCAGAAACTTCGCGGCGGCCACAAAATCCTCCGTGAGTTTCTTGCCATCGAGCTTGGCCTGCAGAGCCCGGCCTTCGTCATCATTACCGGGGTAGCCGCCGACCGGATAGAGCGCGTCGGGAGCAAAGGCGACGAAGCCAGCCAGAGCAACCCGGCGGGTTACATCCTCAATGTACGGATTCAAACCGCGGTTTTCATGCACAACGAGGATGCCCGGCAGCTTGCCGGTTGTGTTTGCGGGCTTAGCCAACAGGCCGCGCATCTCACCGCTTCCTTCCGGTGACGGATATTTGAGGTAGGCGGTGGTCAGGCGGGAATCATCCGCCGGCACTTGGGCGGCAAAGACATATTTCGGGCTCAGCATCTCCAGCAGCGCCGCAGCGGTCAGCCCGCCGACGGCAAACTTGGCCGCCCGTTCCATGAAGGCGCGGCGATCAATCTGGCCGTGGACGTAGTAGTCGTAGAGATCGAGCAGTTCCTGGCTGAATTCGGAGGCGGTCTGGCGTTTCATGGATTGAGGGCGGGGAGGGTACGTCAAAATGTATCGCATCCCCAAAAGTGCAATCGTCCGACGCTGAAAAGCAGGCACTATGAAATGAATTGTTCCCGATCGGACCGGATGCCATGCATGAGCCATGAGTGCAGGTGAAAAACTGGCGGTGGTGACAGGAGCTAGCCGCGGCATCGGCCGCGAGATCGCGATCACGCTCGCGCGGCGCGGGTGGGACGTGGCCTTTTCGCATCTCGGTCAGGAAGCCGAGGCCGCGGAGGTGGCCGGATTGGTCCGGGCCGCGGGGCGCAAGGCCGTCGCCATTCGCTGTGATGCAGGCGTGAAGGACGAGGTATGGGCGTTCTATCGGGATGTGTTCACCGCGTTCGGCCGGGCACCGGATCTTCTGGTGAACAACGCGGGCATTCAGACTTGGGCGCCGCTGCTCGAACTCGCCGAGGCCGACTGGGACCGCGTCATCCGCACGAATTTGAAAGGCTGTTTCCTCAACACCCAGCGCGCGGCCCAACTGATGGTCGAGCACGGTGTTCGCGGCGCGATCGTGAACATCGGTTCCGCCTGCAACCAGGTGGCGTTCCCCCGGTTGGTGGACTACACGGCTTCGAAGGGTGGTATCGAGCAGTTCACCAAGGTTTCCGCGCTGGAGCTCGGGCCGTACGGCATCCGGGTCAATTGTGTGGCGCCGGGCGCCATCGAGCATGAACGGACCAAGCTCGAGGCGCCCAATTATGCGGACAACTGGGCCCGGATCACGCCGTTGCGACGCGTGGGTAACACGGCTGACGTCGCGCAAGCGGTCCATTTTCTGGCGACGGCGGAGTCGGGCTTCATCACGGGCCAGACGATCTTCGTGGATGGCGGCGCCTTCTCGGTGCCCAACTGGCCGAAGGAATACGACAGCAGCAGGTCTTAGCCGGAGGATCGCGCTCCAAGCCCTGAGCATGTCGAACGGGCATCGCACGGCCCCTCTTCATCCGGAACGATTCAGTTCAACCACGAATGGACACGAAGGAACACGAATGAGAAACCAAGCCTCGATGCCGATCACCAGTTGGTGGCGCGAGGTCAGCGGCCCGGTCTGGGCAACTCGCACTCTGGATTCGTGTGAATTTGGGTCCATTCGTGGTTCCTTACTGCATGGATCGGCTTCACCGAGGGGGACTCAAACCACCGCAGCCAAAAAATCCCCTCTGGACGGCGGAAGGGCCAGGGTGCGGCTTGAACGTCCCTCGCCCCATGAAATATCCGGGCTAGCCGGCAGGATGGTCGGGCGCGCCTAACAGGGGACGCATGATCCGTACGCGGAGCAGGTAGCCGGCGTGGTTGGGATGAATGCGATCCTCGGTCCAAAGATCTTCGCGCGGCCCGCCGGCGGGCGTGAGCATGGCGTCCCACAGGTCCACAAAGTGCAAGCCGGGTTGCGTGACGATGTAGTCCTTGATGACCCGATTGGCCTCTTTGCGCTGCGGCGCTTCATCCCAGCGGCCCGGCCCCGGGGTGATGCTGGAGAAAAGGATCGGCACGCCGGGCAAGCTGGCGCGCACGAGAGTGACGAAGCTCTGGAAATCCGCCAGAAAGCGCGCCGGAGTCTTGCCGCTGTGCACGTCGTTGCCGCCAACGTGAAGGACGATCAGGCGCGGCTTATAAGGAAGGATGAGTCGGTGGGCGTAGCGGATCAGGTCGGAGAGTTGAAACGAATCGATCCCGCGATTGACGACCGTGTAGTCAGGCAGGTCTTCGGCGAGGGTCTGCCAGCGGAAAAACTGCGAGTCGCCCGCCAGCAGAATGGCGCCGTGGGGTGGCGGATGCGCCTGATCGCCCGCTTCGTAGCGAAGCACCTGTTTTTCGAAACGATCTTCGGCAGGCGGTGCCGCGTTGAGAGCCATCGTGGCGCCGAGGAAAACCAGCAGGGGCCGGAGCGTGGTCATGGGGTAGGGCACACCTTGCTGAGGCGCACCGGTTCGTCAAATTGCGCGTTTGGCTGCCATTATTGAGGATTACCGCAAGAAGTGACGCTGCCCTTTGGTGGTAGGGCCGGTCTGTGACGGGTCTTTCTGCCTGAAAGCCGTGGCCAGTCGGAGACTGGCCCTACCATTGCCATCGTCACTCCATTGGGTAAGGCTCAATAGAACGCCAAAGTTTGATGTAACTTTGCCCTGACTCCGCGGGTTATCTGCCCGTGCACCCCCTGATTTCCCTCTCGGATCTCCGCCAAATCCTGCGCCGGCTCGTTCGCGAGCGCGGTTTTACTCTGACCGTTCTGCTGACCCTGGCCCTCTGCATCGGCGCCAATGTCGCGATCTACGCGGTGGTGGACGCGGTTCTGGTACGGGCGCTGCCTTATCCCGAACCCGAAAGGCTGGTGACCACGGTCAACGCCTATCCGGGAGCCGGCGTCGAGCGCGCCGGGGCATCGTTGCCGAATTACTACGACAGGAAGGAGCTCATCAAAGCCTTCGCTTCG
This sequence comes from Lacunisphaera sp., assembly GCA_036568985.1. Taxonomy (GTDB): domain Bacteria; phylum Verrucomicrobiota; class Verrucomicrobiia; order Opitutales; family Opitutaceae; genus Lacunisphaera. The sequence continues at coordinate 5,028 of DATCRM010000072.1, forward strand.
ACCTCCATCTGGCAGCCGGGCAATGCGATTATCGGTGGGGCCGGTTCGCCGCAGCGGATCGATCGCGACCGGGTGTCACCCGAGTTTTTCGCCACCCTCGGCGTGCCGCTGGCCATGGGGCGGACGTTCACCGAGGAAGAGATGTTCTACAAGAACAGCGCCCGGATGATCATTACCGATGCTTTTTGGCGTAATCACTTCAACGCCGATCCCGAGGTCTTGGGCAAGACCATCACCGTGGATTCGCTGCCCGTCACCATTATCGGCGTGCTGCCGCCGGGTTTCCGTTACCTTTCGAGCAAGGCGCAGTTCTTTACGCCGCTCGCATCCGACCCCGACGACCGCAAGCCCGACCGCCGTCACTCGAATAACGTTCAACTCATCGCCCGGCTGGCGCCCGGTGCCAGCGTTACCGTGGCGCAGGAACAGATCAACGCCCTCAACGCCCGGCAGATCGCCGATGATCCATTCTCGAGCTTGCTCAAAGGGGCGAAATTCCGCACGGATGTTTTTTCGCTTCACGCCGACACCGTCCGCGAAATCAAGCCGATCCTGTTGCTGTTGCAGGGGGGCGTTTCTTTTCTGCTGCTCATTGGCGGCGTGAATCTCGTGAACCTGCTGCTCATCCGCGCCAGTGGCCGGACCAAGGAGCTCGCGGTGCGGCAGGCGCTTGGGGCCGGTACTGGCCACGTCGCGGGCGAAGTGATTTTCGAAACGGTGCTGCTGGCCCTGGGCGGCGGGTTGCTGGGCCTGGCCACCGGTGCGGTGGGAATAAAACTGCTCGCGGTATTGGGCGCCAACCAGCTTCCGCTCGGGGCCAACATTGGCTTCGATGCACGACTGGCCCTGATTTCCCTGGCCGGGTCGGTTTTGATCGGATTGGCCCTGTCACTGCCGATCATCTGGTTCAGCCTGCACGCGCGGCTGGCGACGGTGCTGCAGACCGAATCGCGCGGCGGCACGGTCAGTCGCGCCGCGCAGCGATTGCGCCATGGATTTATCGTCGCCCAAGTCGCCCTGGCCTTCGTGCTGCTGAGTGGCGCGGGCATGCTTGGGCTCAGCCTGCAGAAACTGATTTCCACCTCTCCCGGATTCCGGCCCGAGCACGTGCTGACGGGCAACATTGCCCTGCCTTGGAAGGGTTATCCGGAAAACGAACCGCGCCTCGCCTTTATGGAGCGGTTGCTCACTGAGCTCCGCGGCCAGCCCGGCGTATCGGCGGTGGGATTGATCGCCGGGCTGCCGATGGCCGGAAACATCAACAACAGCGCCACCTCCATCGAGGGGCAGGACCCAGCGGCAAGCGAAACGGTGCGCGCGCATTATATGTCGCCGACGGGCGGCGAGTACTGGCAGGCGATGGGCATTCCGCTGATCGAGGGACGCTTCCTGGAGGACGCCGACAACCACCGTGATCTGCGCGTGTGCCTGGTGGACCAGGATTTTGCTCGCCGCTATTGGCCGGGACAGAGCGCGCTGGGACGCCGCATTTCCAGCAATCCGAAGTTCGATGAGAAGGAGGCCGTCACGATCGTGGGTGTCGTCGGCAGCGTGAAGCAAACGGAACTGGCCGACACCAAGGCGCAGGGAGCCATTTACTTTCCCCTGAAGGGAAGCTACACGCCCAACAACTTCTCGGTCGTGTTGCGCACCAGCATGGATCCAGCCGCATTGGCGCCGATGTTGCAGAAGGTCGTGCTCAAGCTCGACCCCGAGCTGCCCGTGGACGAACTGAAGCCCATGCAGGCGTGGATCGATCAGAGCACGCTCGCCCGCCGCTCGCCGGCGTTGCTGGCCGGCATTTTTGCCGCCGTGGCGCTCGTGCTCGCGGCCGTCGGCACTTACGGCGTACTGGCCTACGCGGTCAACCAACGGCGGCGCGAAATCGGCGTGCGCATGGCTCTTGGGGCGATGCCCGGCCAGGTGCTGGCGCAGTTTCTCGGGCTTGGCACCAAGCTATTGCTTGCCGGCATTGCGCTCGGGGCGCTGGGCGCCTGGGCTTCCGGTCGGGCGATGCAGACCATGCTTTTCGGCGTCGGAACCGTGCATCCCGGTGTACTCGCGGGGACCGCGCTGGTCATGATGACCGTCGTCCTGCTGGCCACATTCCTGCCTTCGCACCGGGCCTCGCGGGTTTCACCGATCGAGGCGCTGCGGGAAGATTGAGGCCTTCGGCCAAGTAACAAGTTCCAAGGATCAAGTAACAAGGTCGGAGCCGACGGCTTTCTTGATATTTGCCGCTTGGGCGTGTTTCCAAACCCGTTTCGTCATCCCTGAGCGCAGCGAAGGATCCACTGGACCAGTGCTTCACTTGCCGGAGTGGATTCTTTGCTGCGCGGCTGATGCCCCCCCTTGTTTGTCAGCCTGAACGAAGTGAAGGATCCAGCATGATGCCCGTCGGCGGTTGTGCTCTTGAATCCTTCGCACGGCTCAGAATGACGGTAGGGACGTTCTTTGACGGTCGCGCCCAAGCTGGTTACGGGTTGGTCCTAGGTCTCAGAGTGATGGGATTGGTGGATTTAAGGGGTTTGAAGACAACCCCTGGGGCCTTGCCCGGGCTGCATGTGCTGCACGATATCCTCGCGGGTGGGGCATCGGCTATTTCCCCGCTTCAGCCGTGGGCTCAAGCCCGGCGCGGATCCGTCCGAATATTTCCGCCACCTGCCTGGCTTCGGCTTCGTTAAGATGCGCGGCGAAATACTTGGTGATGCCGGCGCGATAGACGGGCCAGATCTTGCGCAGCACTTCGACGCCTTTGTCCGTCAGTTCGGCGTGCTGCACGCGCCCGTCGCTCGGGCAGGCTTTGCGGAGAATGAGCCGTTCCTTCTCCAACTTGTCCACGAGGCGGGTCAGCCCGCTGCGACTCAGCAGGGCGCTGTTGGCGAGCTGGCCCATGCGAAGATGACGACCGGGGGCGAGGTAGAGTTCGTACAAGGCGTCGTACCAGCTCAGGGAAGGGAGTCCGGCGGCAGCAAGGTCGGATTCAATGGCCGCAAACACCCGCCAGAATGACGTATATTGCATCCGCCAGGCTTCCAGATGGGTCTCGGGCAGGGAGTTGGGCTTCATGAGAAGAGGATTTTGCAGATAATAGTTGCGTAGGCAAATATTATCGCAAATGTAGTTGTGTATGCAACTATCATCTCTCCTCCAATCCCTCGTCGCCACGGGCGACTCGTTCGCGGCGACCGCTTTGCGGTTGGCGCTTGGTATCATGATTCTGCCGCACGGACTCCAGAAGTCTCTCGGCTGGTTTGGCGGCTATGGCTTCAAGGGCAGCATGGGCTACTTGACCGGCACAGTCGGCGCCCCCTGGGTCTTTGCCTTGCTGGCCATCCTGGCTGAATCCATTGGCGGACTGATGCTCATCGCCGGTTTCGGCACCCGGGTGGCCGCGCTCGGAGTGGGTGTGATCATGGTCGTGGCAGCGGCGCAGCACCGGTCGAACGGATTCTTCATGAACTGGACCGGCGCGCAAAAAGGCGAGGGCTATGAATTTCACCTGCTGGCCCTCGGCATGGTCGCCGCCCTGCTGATCCTGGGCGGCGGCAAGCTCTCGTTGGACTCGCTGTTCCGGCGCTGATCCGCGCTCCCCGGCGAACTTCACCCCGGGCGCGTCGGTAGTTTCCGGGGTTTTGCCGCCCAGAACCGGGATTGCATCGAACGGGCTTAAAGGCACTGATGGTCGGGCTCATGAAAAACTCCTATGCGCATTGGTTGCTCGTCTTCAGTCTGTCGTTCACAGTGTTGTCCGCCGCCGATACGCCCGCGCCCTTTAGCGCTCCGCCCGCCGAGGCGACGGTAACGGCCGCGCTTCCGCTTGTCGCGGTGCAGGGCAACCGTTTCGTCAATCCCGCCGGGCAAACCGTGGTTTTTCGCGGTCTGGCTTTTTCCGATCCGGTGGAACTCCTTCGAAAGGGCAAGTGGAGCCGGCGCCATTTCGAGGAAGCGAAAAAATGGAATGCGAATGTCGTCCGGATTCCGGTGCATCCCGCGGAATGGCGCCGCTTGGGCGAGGACGCCTACCTGAAAATGCTCGACGAGGCCGTGCAATGGTCGGGCGAGCTCGGCATGTACGTGATCATCGACTGGCACACGATCGGCAATTTGCTCACGGGGGTCTACCATCGGCCGGCATATGTCACCTCGCGCGACGAGACATTCCGTTTTTGGTATGCGATTACGCAGCGCTTTAAGAACAATCCGGTGGTCGCGCTGTACGAACTTTACAACGAGCCGACCAACGTCGACGGCGAGATGGGGCCGATGCCATGGGACGAGTACCGCAAGCTCATCGAGGATCTCACCTATATGATCCAGAAGATCAACCCGCGCGCCATTGTACTCGTTGCGGGCTACAACTGGGGCTACGACCTCACCCAGGTCCGCTACGAGCCGATCCGGGCCGCCAACGTCGCTTACGTGACGCATCCTTATCCGCAGAAGCGTCCGGAAAACTGGGAACTTAACTGGCAGCGCGACTGGGGTTTTGTCGCCGACAAATATCCGATGGTCGCGACGGAGCTGGGTTTCATGGACGCGAAGGACCGCGGGGCCCATCGCCCCGTGATCGGCGACGAGAAGTACGGCGAGGCGATCATCGCGTTTTTCGAGAAACGCGGCATATCATGGACACCATGGGTCTTCGATGCCGAGTGGGCGCCGATGCTGATCAACGACTGGGATTACACGCCTACGCGGGAAGGAGTATTCTTTCGGGAGAAAATGCGCGAGTTGAACCGGTGAGCCGGATGCCACGAGGGCGCGGCGCGTGACGGGACCAACGCGCGTTTCCAAACCCGATTTGTCGTCCTGAGCCGTGGAAAAGATCCACGGCATCAGGCTCATTTCGCGAGCGAATGCTTGGATTCTTCGCTGCGCTCAGAATGACGGGGTTTGTGGGTTTTAAGGTTTTGAAAGAAAACTCCGTCTCTCGATTCACTCGGTCGGAAAAGCGTAGAGGGTATAGAACGCCTCGAATCCGGGACCTTCCTCGTTCCAGATCTTTTTTCCGGAAAGGGTCAGCTGATAAACTCTCGCCGTTTGCTGCGGGTGGATCCGGGGCTGCTCGGTTTTCGCCAGGGCAATGCGCAGGGTGGTGCGGTCGGCGCCCAGCGTGACCTTCGTCACGTCCTCGACATGCTCATCCAGTTCGGGCGAACCGTAGTCCGGAGCGTCGCGGTAAATCCATGACTTGATGGCCAGCGCGCCGGCGAGGTCGGCTTCGGTCATGCCGGCCGGAACGGGAACGGTGAAGGTGAGTTCGAAACCTCCCGCCACCGCCGTCATATGGTGGATCGCCGGAGCAACGGTTTTTCCGTCCCAGTGGACATGTTGCAGGCTGGCGGCATGTCCGCCCTTGGCCTGCCAGCCGCGGCCGGTTTGCCCGAGCAAGAGGCTGCCGTCGGGCAGAAACAGCGGGCGCATGACGCCGGATTCAAGATGGGTGGCGAAATTGATGGCGTAGCCTTGTTCGTGATCGCCGACGCGCTCGGTGACGACCCGCATGAGGTTGGATTGGGTCTGGTCGCCGATCAGCATTTGGCTGGAGAAGGGTCCGAAGCGACCGCCTGTGGTGTCCCATGCGGGATTGCCGGGCGAGTTGGCGAGGCGGCCTTGCGGGAAGAGGACAACGGCGGGTTCGCGATGATCCCAGAGTTGCGGCCATTGAATCTCCGGCGAATCGGGCGTCATGCCCGGTCGATCCACCAAACCGGCGGGATGGCCGTAATAGGCGCCTTTTTTCAGCGCGAAGAGCTTGGAGGTGCCGACGAATTCACCCTGGTTGTCGGCGTACCACAGGCGGCCATCCGGAGCAAAGCCGAGGCTGGCCGGACTGCGCAGACCGTCGGCCCACGGTTCGAATCCGCCTTGGGCCGGCACATGCACGGCCCAGCCGCGGTAGCCGCCGCCGGTGCCCATGTATTTGCCGCCCGCCCGGTATTCGATGTCGCCCTGCGAAGAATCGTTGAGGTTGAGCGTGATGATGTAGTCGCCGTTCGCATCGCGCACCGGGCCGTGCATGTAGGCATGGTAGTTGCCGTTGTAACTGAAGGCATCGGTCAGCGTGTCGAAGCGATCGGCGAGGCCATCGCCGTTGGTGTCGCTCACGCGGGTGAGCTCGGCCTTTTGGCCAACGACCACCTTGAAGCCGTGTTCGTCTTCGATCTGCACACCGAGGCTGTCGAAGAATCCTTCGGCAAAGAGATGCCATTCGCCTTGAACGAGCCGCCAGATGCCGGCGGTGCGGGTGGCGACGACGACGGTGCCGTCAGGGGCCAGCGCGAGGCCGAGCGCCTCGAAGAGCTGTTCACGGCCATAGTTGTCCTTGGGGCCGGCGTAGGTTTCAGCGGTGTAGCCGGCGGGCAGGTTGGGCTTGGACGGATTTGCGACCAGCGGCTGGCGCCGATAATCGAATTCCGAAGGGGTGGCGCGCCAGGCTTTCGGGGCGAGCACCAACTGGCCGCGGGCAATCACGCCATGGTGGGATCCGGCGGGAAGCTCCCAGCGGCCCTGGCGCAACGTGCCGGTCGACACCGTCACCTGACCGAGTACCCCTTCGTTGAGGGTGAAGGACTGCGGCGTGGCGAAGTCGCCATCGATTACGAGGCGGGTGGCGCCGTCGGCGTCGATCTCCGTGCGCACCGCGACGGTGTTCCTGCCTACGCGATAGCGAAAGACGGGCGCGGCCGTGGGATTGGTCGAATCGCGCTCGTAGCCCAGAAACTGCGCGTCGGACTCGGCGATGAGGTCCGGCAGATCGCGCGGGTTGTACAGGGAGGCCCGCACGGCCTCGCCGTCCTTGAATTTCGGTTCCTTGAACGAGAAGTCGACGGGTTGGCCCGCCGCATTGAGCGGGGCGAGCAGGGTGGCGTTGTCGCCGAGTTTGATTTCGCGACTTTCATAGCCCATGCGCAGGCCGTTGCCGCCGCGGTTGAGGAACTCGCCTGACATGTCGAGGAAGCCGCCCTGCCAAATCCTGGCGATGGCGAGCACGCGCGGATCGAAGGTGTAGTTGATGCCCCCGGGCAGCCCCACGTGAATGGCGCGACCGGAGACCGTTTCCATCGGGCCGCGTTGGATGCGGACGGTGCGGTCGACCAGCAGCTGCAGGCGATCGGTCATGGGATCATAATTTTGCACGCCGGTTTGATGCACCAGTTTCACCACGGGACCCTGCTGTTCCGGCTCGTTGAGCGTGGCCAGGAACGAGCCGAGCGCTTCAACCTGCTGGTCGGAGACCACGGCCGGCAGGTAAGGAGGCATGGCGGGCACATAAGGCGTGCCCTTGGTCGGGCCGCGTTCGGCAATGGCCAGCTCCTCGGGCGGCGTGCGGAGGCTGCGCTGCAGGTAGGCGCGATCGGCTTTGATGGTGAACCGGTGTCCTTCGCCGGCCGCGATCTGGCGGTCGCGGGGTTCGACGAAAAACAGTCCGAAGAGGTTGGGCCCGGTCTTCTGGGACAGATCACCCTGCTGAGTGGCGTGACACTCAACGCAGCCGAGTCCGCGGAACAACTCGGCGCCTTGTTGCACGTAGTCGACCAGCTCGGCGGCGTTGGTGGCACCGCCGCTCGCCTTGGGCAGCTCGATGGCGGCGAAATCGGCGCGTTGGTGGGAAAACGCGCGGATGGCCATGCCTCCGCCCTCGACATCGACGGTGGTGTAGCCGCCCACGGTTTCCCATTCGAATTCGGTGCCCAGGCACCAACCGCTGGGGATCGTGTTCTGCTGCACCACCACGCCGTCGAGCTTCACCTCGAGCAGCAGGGCGTTTTGGATTTTCTGGCTGGCTTCGTTGTAGCGCGCCGTGCGGAGGCGGGCTTCGAAAATGTGCCAGACACCGGGTTGGGCGGGGGCCGGATGCGCGGGCGGCACGGTCGGGACATCCTTAGGGGTCTTATCCTGGTTGACCATCGGTCCGAGGGTGCCGGCGGCATCGCCGTCGAGTTGGATGCGATAGGCCGCGCCAAGAAATATGCCGGCTTTGCTGCCCGCGGTGAGCATATATTCCAGACGCACGACGCAGTCGTTGAGGTACGCCTTGGAACGAAGGTGGGGTGTTTTGGGCCTCGCGTCGCTGATGACCAGTACATGCCCGGGCGAACCCGGCGTGGTTGCAAAGGTAGCGCCATTCGCGTCTGGCGTGACGGTTTCGACCGCCGACCAGGCAGGATTTGGCTGAAACCAATCGGTGGGAACGGCTGACGGCTCAGTCGCCCAAGAGGTCAGGTTATGGCAGGCGAGCAGGCAGGCTAAGAGCGCAAGGCGTGGAAATAACTTCATAAAGTAAGGAGTAATGAGGCGCGAACAGCGGAGACAGGTATCCGATGTTTGACCTGATTACTGCGTGGAGGTGGTAGGCAAAATAGTCTTCCCAGCCGGCTGTCAAAGACAGGTTGCCGGGCCGAAGGTCATAGGGTCGTTCCAGCTATCTCCCGCTTTACCGCTGATTTTTCAGGTAAGTCAGGATCTGACGGGCTTCTGCATTATCTGGCGCGAGTTGCACCGCGCGAGAGGCATGGTCGAAGGCCGAATCGATCCGTTTTTCCCGGACAAACAGCAACGCGAGAATGTAGTGCACCTGGGCTTGATCGGGTTTCAGCCGCAGTGACTCTTCGTAGTGCTCGATGGAATCGGAGGTTCTGCCCGGAAGATTTGAAAGCAAGCCGGCCACGTTGAGATGGGCATCGAGGAAGTCCGGTTTCAGAACCAAGGCTTGTTGAAAGTGGGCCAGAGCCTCGGCTTCGTGACCGGGCTGCGAGGAGAGGAACCGGCCCATATTGTTGTGGGCTTCGGCGTAGGCAGGGTCGAGGCGGATGGCCTCGAGGTAGTGCGCGGTGGCTTCGGCCTCGTGACCGGGCATCGCGGCAAGCACGTTGGCCAGGTTATTGTGCGCTTGGGGTAATCGCGGGTTTATCCGGAGAGCTTCCTTGTAGTGCGCGACGGCGTCGGGTTGGCGGCCGGGCGTGAGGGCGAGAATATTGGCCAAATTGTTCTGCGCTTCGCCAAAATCGGGTTTGAGCCGGAGGGAGGTCTCGTAATGGGCGATGGCTTCGGCGTGGCGGCCGGGCAAGGTGGCAAGAAAGGTTGCGAGATTGTTATGGGCTTCGGCGTAGGACGGGTTGAGTCGAAGAGCCTGCTCGAAGTGGCTCAGCGTTTCGAGCGCATGACCCGGTTGGGACGCAAGCAGGGTTGCGAGGTAATTGTGGGCTTCGGCATATTCCGGTCTGAGCTGCAGGGCGGCTTCGAAATGGAGACGGGCTTCGTTTTGCCTGTCCGGCAGGCGCCAAAGCAGATTGCCGAGATTAACGTGCGCGTCGGCATGCGTGGGGCGCAAGCGCAGGGCTTCCTCATAATGCGCAATGGCCTCGGTTTCCGCGGCGGGTTTGGCGGCGAGGAGATTGGCGAGATTATTGTGGGCCATCCACGCC
>DATCRM010000073.1:0-13902 GCA_036568985.1 Lacunisphaera sp.
CTGGCCGTTGCCCTGCCAGGCGACGTCCCACTGCTGGCTGGAGCTGCCATTCCAGCCCCACTGCACAAGCGGTGAGCCGTTGGCGGTGGCCCCTCCGCTCACATCCACAACCTTGTTGCTGTGGCGATTCACGAGGCGGTAACGACCATCCGGGATCGTGTGTCCGCTGTCGCCCCACAGGCCGAGTTCGGCGATGGCCGTGCCGGTGGCCCCGTTGTTGGCGGTGATGTCGAGCCGGTAGTAACGGTAGGCGGTGGTGTTGCCGATGTCGTAGGTGTTCATCCCCATCCGCACGACGAAGGTCTGGTTGCTCTGGGAGTCCAAGGTCGTCCACGTGGAGCCGTCTTGTGAGCCGAGGAAATTCCAGTTTTTCGGGTCGCGCGTCGCCACGTCGGCGCAGTTGATTGTGTAGCGTTTGACGACCTGCTCGTTGCCCGCGCCGAAGTCGTACTGAATCCAACCCGTCGGCGCGTTCCAACCAAACCACTTGGTGTGCGGCGTACGGTCGAAGGCAAAGGTGGAGTTTTCATTGAGGGAGTCGTTGTTGAAGCTAGCCGTCGAGGTGCCGCTGAAGGCGAGATTGACCATCGACGCGCTCAGCACAGAGGCACCGAATTGCGGCGAGTTGCCACTCGTGCCGATAGCGTTTTTCGCCCGGACCACATAGTAGTAGTTCGTGCCGGCGACCGCCGTGGTGTCCACGTAGCTGGTCCTGGCGGCGGTGAGATCGCTGGCGATGACGGTGTAGCCGCTGCCGGATGTGGTAGAGCGCAGCACATCGTAGGCGGTGGCGCCATAGGAGGCCAGCCAGCGCAAAGTGATGGCTTTGTTGGAGCCACTGGCGAGCACACCCAACGGGGCGGCCGGAGCGGTCTCCAGGCCGCCGGTTCCGCCCGTGAAGGCCACGTTGGAGAAGGTGGCAGTAACGGGCGTAGTATTCCCGCTGCAGAGGAACAGGCCCATATAGAGGGTGGACGGAAGATTGCCGTAATAGGTGCAGGTCAAAGGGGACCAACTGGCGCCATCCGGAGAAGCGAAGGTGGTGATCTGTTTGCCGCGGCGCTCGATCTTGACCCAGTAGGGCATGCCGGGAGGCCAATCGTGCGAACGGTCGTCATAGCCGGTCCCGGCCCAGTTGTCGGTCCAGCCGCGCATGTGGGCTTCCATCGCATTGCCGCCTGACGAGGTCCACGAAACATCGATCAGGCCACGCTGCGAAATAGTGGGCGAGAGATTGTCGCGAATCATCAACCCAGCCTTGCCAGCTTGAGTCCCGGAATTGGTGAATGAGTTGACCTTGGCGATCATGGCGCCGTCGCCGGTCATCGTGGTGTAGGCAAACTGGCAGTCGTCGATCGTATCGCTCCAGACCCCGTTGCCGAGTCCGGTCAGCGTCCATACGCCGTTCGCATACGAGACGCTGCGGCCTGCCGTCTGGGCGCCGAGCGTGGTGAGGGTCAACCCGCTCGAGGCCGGTGAAACCGCCGGGAAACTGGCCGGTGCCGCCGTGGCGGTGGTGAAGTCGGCCGTCTTGGCGAACATGAAGTTGTCGGCATTGACCGGCTGCTCTTCGAGTTTGCGATCGATCCAAGGAGTGGGCAGGCCGAAGCGATTTTTGTAGGCGTTTCGGAGGAGGTAAAAGGCGGCGCGATCGGCGGTGTAAGGTCCGGCCGCATTGTTCATCCACTGCCAATCGATGGTGCCGAAGGGAATGTAGGGATTGTCCGTGGTGTAGGTGTTGCGGGAGTAATATTCGCCGCAGGCCAGCAGCCGGTTGTCCAATTCGGAGTAGAGGTCGACGCCTTGTTTCCAAGCGCACTCGGCAATGAAGGCCATGGCATTGAGGGTCCCGAACGCGTGGCCCCCATCCCGGCCCGTCTCGCCCATCTGGCCCGTCGGCAGGGTGTCCATCAGGCCGGTGCCGTGGAAGGTGCGGAACATATTGAGGACGTGCTCGAACTTGGCGGGTTCGTTGTCGCAGAAGACGGCGATGGCCATGCCGGACGCCAGGTAGAGGACTCCTTTATTGGCGGGTCCTTGCACGGGCCACCCGGCGGAAGCCGGCCAGAGAACATTCGAGAAGTAGTTTTGGACCGCGACCGTGTCGGCCGCTGTCCATCCTGGCCAGGTGCCGCGCAGGATGCTGGCGCCGCCGCCGAAACGGTAGGCGTAGTCGCCAAGGGCGAGGCCGGCTTCATTGCCGGAGAAACCAGTGTTTGTCTTCGCCCACGCGATGAGGATGTCGTGCGCCTTCTGCGCGTAGGCCTCGTTGCCCGTGAAATACCACATGCGCGCGAGGTTATACACGGCGGTCATGGAATTCTGCCATGGGCCGAGGTTGGCATCGTAGGACCCCTTCCGGCTGACATTCTCGTAGGGGCCATCCATGACCCAGTCGAGTTTGGCCGTGCTGGTGTTCGCGAGCTGGGCGTAGCCGGACTTCCAAGGCTCCTGATTCAGGTTGGCCTTGATGGTGTCCAGTTCGTTGAGCGTCGTGGGAATCGAAGGGTGGTTGAAGGCGAACGCGCGCGGCAATCCGAGCGCCAGCAGGAGCAGGAATACTCCGAGAATTTGTGGCACGTTTTTCAGTTTCATGGTGGAGGATGAAGAGGGTTTCTGGGAGCGGGAGGGGCTCCATGCCCGTGGTTGGGGAGCCGTGCGCGGTTTAAGCGGGGACGAGGTTCGGGCGTGAAAGCACGATTGACGCGGCGGAGCTTGGAGTGAGGTCAACCGTCTTTGGCTCTTAGACTCTACGCTGGATATTTGTAGGGCGGGGTCTCCGTACCCCGCCTCGAACAGGTTGTGGCATCGGAATAAGGCGGGGTTCGGAGACCCCGCCCTACAGTTCAAAAGCTTGGGGTGTTTGGGATGAGGCCGGATTGAGTTCGGGCGTTCGACCGGGTTGTTCAGACGCTCCGTCCATGCCGGACGGAGCGTCTGCCAATATCCGTCCCGTCAAGGGAGGATGCGGTTCAACCACTCAGAACCTGAGCGTGGTAGTGAACTCGTAGCTTCTCGGCTTCTGGAAATACGCGATTTCGGCCGGTGTCGTTATGCGGTCGGGCCGGGTGTAGTCGCCACCGGGCGGCCGGAGCTGCGTGTTCCTGTCCCGGAAGAAGGCCTCCTGGTGGTTCAGGAGGTTGATAATGTTCAACTGGAGCTCCAGCTCGTAGCCCGAACGAAGTCTCCTTGAATAGCCCAACATGCCGCGGATCTCCAAGGGGCGCTTGATCCAGACCGGCGTGTTGCTATCCACGGTCGGATCGTCCTTCCACTGGCGGTTGGTATTCGTGATGGGCTTGGACGGATCGAAGTCGGGATTGATAATGGTATCGCCGCCCCGGTCGCCGACCTTGTCGCTATCGACGTAGTTGGCCGCCACGCCGACACGGAGTCCCTTGAGCGCGCCGGTCTGGAACGTGTAGTCGCTGACCAGCTTCGCCGAGATGCGCTTCAGACCAACCGTATCCTGCAGGGTGGCAATGGTGTCGTATTTGACCCAGATGCCGTTGTAGTTATCGATCGCCTTCTGGCGCTGCCTCGTATCGCCGCCGGCGGCGTTGATCATGGCGTCGGTGATCGCCGGATCGGCGATGGCATAACCGGGAGCGTCGTCCACCTTGCGCGAGCCGTTTTCCGGTTTGCGCGAAGTGTCCAACGTGCCGCCCGCCGCCTTGAGCACGTCCAGGAACTCGTCCTTCCGGCTCAGCACATAGGGACGGGTGTTTTTCCAGCGGTCGTAATCGGTGTTCATCGCGGTGCCCAGACTGCCGCTCAGGCGCCAGCCGCGGGTGATCCGGCCGACAATCTCTACTTCGTAACCCGTGTTCTTGGCGGAGAAGTAGTCCTTGCCGAAGACGTCCGTATAGCCGAAGGGATTGCGCCCCTCCGGCGAGGAATCGTTCCACGCGCGGACGGACATCAGGTTGTTGATCTCCCCCTTGCTCGGTGGATCCCCGAGCTGATATTCCCTTCGGTTGAAGTAGTAGCGCGGAGTAATGGTGAGATTATCCTTGAACAGCGAGAACGTGAGGCCGGCTTCATAGGCGATGCCCGTTTGGGGTTTGGCATCTTCGCCGGTGAGGATCATGTTGCCGGTATCGGCCGGCGTGTAGTTGTCGCCGTAGCTCAGCTTCACCGACATCCAGTCGAAGGCATGGTAGGTGAGTCCTGCCGTCGACTTGAGCACCGTCTTCTTGTAGCGCGGCCGGTTATAGTCGCCGCGGAAGCGATCGTTCGCATAAACCGGGTTGGCCAGGTTCACGTCGTTCACGCCGCCAGGGAGCGTGGGACGATTGCCCCACGCGGGAATCGGCACCTTCGAGCGGGGCGTGCCATCGGCATTCTTGGGAATGTAGGTGAGCGTCTTCCAATCAGCGGGCGCATCGGGGCGCCAGTAGCGGTCATCGAGCGTCAGGCCGTCCCAATTGGGATCGTTCGGTAAAAAGGCCCAACTCGTCGGTCTTTCACGGAAATACGACTGTTGCTCGTCGACACGCAGGCCGGGCGAGATGATCAGCTTGTTGTCGAAGTAGCGCGCAGCGAAAGCGAAGATGCCGGTCTTGGTTTGTTCGTCGCGATAGTCCCAGCCATTCAGCACCCAACGGGGCTGGACGCTGATCGTCGAGGTGGTGTAACCGCCGTTGCCGCCGCTGATGGGTTTGACCTCGAACAGCGAGTTGGGCGCCACTTCGTCGCCAAAGGGACGAAAGTCATCGTTCATATAGTAACGAACGCGGATTCGTTGGCTGCCGGCGTGCCATTCGCGCGGATCGGCCGCGAGCGCCATCGTGCGCACGCGCTGCTGGGTATCGACCACCCGCCGGTTGCCCGCGAGCGAGAGATTGAAGGTGTAATGCCCCCATTTGCCAAGGTCCTTGATGTAGCCAAGGTAGGCGCGCAGGCCCGCGTTGTCGGACTTCCAATTCTTCTTAAACATGTCCATCTCTCCATAGGCTTCCTTGAAATGCGGGTTCGGCTGGCCGTTCGGCAGGTTGCGATTGATGTCGATCTTGAGGAAGCGGAGGTTGCCGTAAGAACCCGCATCGATTACATCCTGGTTCACCCGATTGAAGTCGGCGTGCAGCTCGAAGAAGAGGGTGTCGGAGAACTGATGCGTGAACCCCAGGTTGATATCGCGCGTGCGCTGATCCATGATGGGATCTTTGGCCATCATGGAGAAACGCTTGCTTGGCACCTGGAAGTTCGAGTTCGCGACCTGGCGCGAGAACCGGTCTGTCGGCAGATTGGGCGTGTCGTAGAACGAAGTGTTACGGTTGCCGATTTGCGGGATCTCGTTGTTGCCTTGGCGCGACCAGGCGACGGTGCCCCCTTCGAAATAGATCGGCGTGCGGTTCGTGTCGTCGCCGGGCCTCGTTTCGCCCATGTGAATCCAGTTCATGACCGTCCCCGAGACCGGATCGTAAAAGTAGTCGTTGCCTGTTCGGCGAAAGATACCCTGCGGCTCGCCGTTGAAGGTAAGCCCATAAGTCGCGCCGGGCGTGGCGGTGGTGCTCAGCATCGCATCGGTGATACGACCATCAAAGACCGTGCTCCCGTTCCATCCGCTGAGCTTGTCAAAATAGGGGACAACGGGGAGCGTGCGTTTGACCCTATCATTGTATCCTTCGATCCGCAGTTCCGTCCGCGGCGCGAGACGGTAGCTCCCCGTGAGCGTGATGCCGGTGCGGTCCTCGAACTCGTTCTGCATCCAGCCGCCCCGTTTTTGCAGAACGCCGTTCGCGCGCACGGCGAATTTGTCGGTCAGGACGCGGTTCACGTCGATCGTGCCGCGATAGTAATCCCACGAGCCGATGGTGACCGCGACGGTATCGGTGTTGCGATCGAAGCGCGCGCGCTTGCCCTGGCTGCTGATGCCGCCGCCCAGGACGTTGTTGGAACCGACGCTGAAAAGTACGGCGTTGGGTCCGCGGCCGAAGTCGATGCGCTCGACATTGTAAGTGTCGCCGATGCCTGAATTGAGAAAGTAATTGCGCTGCTGGCCGGTATTGATGATCGCACCACGATTGAAATACATGGTCGGGGCGCCAATGCCGTCCGGGTTGCCGCCGTCGAATACCGGCGCGCCGTTGGTGGTCCAAAGGGCCGCCTCGCGAAGATCGACGATGCCCATCGCCTTGATGAACTCGCCGGTCATGACGGAATACGGCGCGGCGAGATCCTTCAGATCGATGCCGAGCTTGGTCGCCGTGCCCGCATTCGTCGCCATGAAGCCGTCGTCCTTCGTCGCATTCACTTCGAATGGATTGAGGACCAGCACGTCGTCTGATTTTTTTGTTTCCCGTTCGGGGTTCCGGCGCGACGCCGCATCGTTCGTCGTTACGGCGGCGGGAGTGAGTTGGTTGGCTTTCGCCGGTTCGGCGGCGCCGGCAGCGGGGGTTTGAACCTGCGCCGGAAGCATGGCCGGCGCGAGCAGGAGGGTAATCAACAGGGTCCGCCACGGAAGAGTGGATCGGCCCGAGGACAGCAAGGTGCTGCCAATACTACATGGTGTACGCATGGGGGGTGACGCGGGTGGGCGTGTCGGGTGGGGTGAAGAAGCGGCAGAGGGTGCCGGGTGACTGCCGTGATTCATCGGCCTCGCATGCGGGGTTTTCAACGGTCCGCGCAGTTTCACTGGTAAGCAAATTCAATTTTTTGTGTCATCGGAACCGGTCGGAACGCCATCACCTCCGAGCCGTTTGACCACGGATTGCACGGACGGACCCGGATCGGAACCCACCGGTCTCTGCCTTTATCCCAATCGCCCAAACCAATCAGACTTTACACCAAGCAAACAAAGAGAGCAAAGAGGCTAAAACTCAGAACCTTTGTGATCTTCGCGTCCTTTGTGTGAAATCCAAAAGCCAAAGGTCGTTTGGTATTATCCGCGGGCATCAGCGCCATCGGCGGCAAAGGAGCCTGCGGCTCAACGGCGGAACTAGCGCTCAGAATCCGTCCTGCTCCGCGTTTTCCGGATCAGCGGCTCCGGCGGAGCAATGCCGCCTCGAACCGCAAAATGCGTTCTGCTCCGGGCGGGAAGAAACAAGCTGTAGGAGGGGCTTTACGCCCCGATCAGAATGTCGTTCAGCTCCCGTGGGGCCAATATCGGGGCATAAAGCCCCGCCTACAGTTCGTGCCATGCGGTGTTTCCCAGGAACTCGAAGTGCGAAAAGTCCGCCGTGACGACTACGTCGCCAACGTCTTGCGCACCCGAACCATCAAACACCGGGCGGACGGCTCAGACAGTCGCGCCTTGTGCGAGGGCTGTCGCCGCGTGGGCCTTGCCCCGCCAGCGGAGGGCCGCACCGGCGGCGAAGATGACACCGCCACAGAACAGAAAACAGAGCCGGCCGGTGAATGTGTTCGGGATCAGCGCGAGCAACAGGATGAATCCGCCGTAGACCACGCAGAGCGTGCCGAGGAGCTTGTAGACCGTGTGTTGCACGCCTTGGACGCCCTGTTTGTCCACCGGCGTGGCGAGGTTGAGGAAAAACGCGTCGACCTGCGCACGGTGTTCGACCGGGCTGTTCCGGTAGAACAGCGTGGTGAAGAAATACCAGGCGCTGCCGACCAGCACCGTGCCGCCGAGCGTCGTGACCGCCAGGCGCAGGTAGATGGCCTCGTCGGGCGAAAGCGGTTTCTCCCAACCCATCCACTGCTGGAAGAGCGCCGGGGTGCAAAATTCCCCGAGCAGCCACGAGGCCGCGCCCGCGATCAGCGCGGTGCTCCAGGCGGACCAGCCGGGCGTGCGCTGGTAGAACAGGCCGTAGATCAGCGGCAGCCCCATGGGTATGAGCAGATTCGCGGCGAGCTGGTTGACGAAGTCGAAGAGATTGGTCCCGCGGAAATGATTTACGAGGAGCGCGAACACCACAATCACCACGCCGAAGAGCAACGTGCAGACCTTGCCCGCAACCAGCAGATGGGATTCGGCGGCATCCGGGCGCAGCACCGGCTTGTAGAAACTGCGGATGGCAATGCCGACGTTCTTGTTGAGGCCGGCGTCCATCGCGGTGACCGTCGCGCCCAGCATGGCGGAGAGCAGCAGCCCGAGCAGGCCTTGCGGCATCACGTCCATGGCGACGGAGACGAATGCCGCTTCATGGGGCTGCCTCAGGGCCGGGAATTCCGTCGCGAGCTGCGGGTGCAGGATCGTCGCCGCCATCGAGGGGATGAACCAGATCAGCGGTCCGAGGGCCATGCCGACCAGCGGAATCAAGACCATCAAGCGGGCATCGCGGTCGCTGCGCGTCATGAGGTACATCGTCGACCGCTCGATGTTGTTCTCGTCGGTGAACTTCAGCCACAGCGTCCCCAGGATCCAGAGGGTGATGAGCTCCGGCCGGGCGAGCTCGCTCCAGTTGAGATGCGCCGAAGGCACTTTCCCGAGCAATCCCCCCACCCCGCCGATCTCCGGGCGGATCAACACAAGAACGGCCGTGCAGAGCGTGATCGTGACGATGAGGAAGGCCTGGACGAAATCGCTCGCCAGGACGGCCCATGAGCCGCCGGCGAAGGCCACGACGGTCACGACAAAGCCCAGCACGACGAGCAGCGTGTTCATGTCGATCTGGAACACGGCCGCCATGAATATCCCGATCGCGTTCAGACTGACCCCGGCGAAGAACAGCCGCAGCAGCAGCAGGACCCAGGTGTAGAATTGCTCCGTGCCCGCGCCATAGCGCTGCCGCACGGCTTCCATCCACGTGATCACCCGCATGCGGCGGAAGCGGACGCACGTGAAGGCCATCGCAAAAGCCAGCGCCACGATCGAGGCGTAGAAGACCACGAGCACGAGCGTGCCGGTCTCGTAGACCTTGCCGGCCGCGCCCGTGAAGGTCCACGCGCTGAAGCTGAAGATCCACGCCGACGCCCCCGTCAGCCACCAGGGCATCGCGCCTCCGGCGCGAAAATAGTCCGAGGTGTCCTTGCTCATCCGGCGAAACACCACCCCGATGGCCAGCATGAACAGCAGGTAGAAAGCAATGATGCCGTAATCGTATCCGGTGATCATGGGGCGGGGAGTAAAGAGGCGGCGGGAAGGACCGAAAGACTAAGGGATCAAGGGACCAAATGCGAGAGGCGGAACAGAGTGGCGAGGAAAGAGGGGAATCGTTCTCGTTCTCTTAATCTTTCTCGTAATCTCGGATCGGGGATTGGAGGCGTGTTTTGAAAACCGATTCGTCATCCTGAGCACAGCGAAGGATCCACGTGGTCATCGTATGCTTCGCTCGCCGGAGTGGATTCTTCGCTGCGCTCAGAATGACGGGGTTATTGGATTTTACGGGTTTGAAGACACGCCTTAGAGGCAAAGGGGAGAGAATGATTAAGATTAGAGGACGAGGCGGTCCGTGATCTGCAGTCCGTGGTCCTTTGGTCCCTTGGCTTTCCCCCTCTACGCGATCAACTCCGCGCGTTCGGCTGAGATGGCCCACTGCAAGGGCCGGCCGGCGCGAAGCCGCTCGTATTCGTCCACCATCGCCTGCCCCATGCGCAGGCATTCGCGGCCCACGGAACCGGCAATGTGCGGGGTGAGCACTACGTTGGGGAGCAGGTAAAGCGGCGAGTCCGCCAGCGGCGGCTCGGGCGACGTGACATCCAATACGGCAGTCAGGTCGGTCCGGCGCCGGAGCGCCGCGATCATCGCGGGCTCGTCGACTACCTCGCCGCGCGCCGTGTTGAGGAACAGCGCGCCCGGCCGCATGCTCTCCAAGTGCCGGCCTTGGACCAAGCCGATCGTCTCGCGCAGATGCGGCGTGTGGACCGATACTGCGTCGGCCGTGGCGAAAAGCTCATCGAGACCCACCTTGCGCACACCCTCGAGGCTGGCCTCCTCGTCGCTGAGGAAAGGATCGTAGACGATCACGCTGAGCTCGAACCTGCGCAGGCGCGCGCGCACCAGGCGCGCAATCATCCCGTAAGACACCAGTCCCACGACCGAACCGAACGCGCCCGGCATCGGACGTTCCGACGGAAAATCCCGGGTTTCGCGCGTCACGCGGGCGTAGTGCCAGAAGCGCTTCAAGCCGAGCAACAGGGCCGACACGGCGTATTCCGCCACGGGAATCGCATTGATGGCCTGAGCGGTGCTCACATGGATGCCGCGTTCCCACACGGCGCCGGTGATGAAATAGCGCACCGAACCGCCGGCGTAGAAGATCGCCCGGAGTTTCGGCATATGGCTCAGGAATTCCGCGTCCATCCGCGGCGCGCCCCAGCCGGAAAAAATGATCTCGGTTTCGCGCAAGACCTCCCGATGGGCGCGCCAGGTGTCGCCGGGTGCGATCACCGCGAGCCGGTCCGCCTGCGCCCGCAAACGGCCCATGACGGGTTCGCCGTAGGCGGAAGCGAGAGCTTCGGGGGAAAGGATCAACGTGACTTGGGACATGGAGAATAAAGGTGTCTCCGGCGGAAGCCCGGGAACGGGCCTGGACCAAAACGGAGACGAGGGGCAATGGAGGCCATCATCCCATTCCCCCAGCCAGTGCCCAGTGTTTCGCTATTTACACTGGTAAGCCGAATGCCTAGTCCACCGACCGTGCCTGCCCCCCGCCCCACCGGCCCCCGTGTATCCCTGCGCGACATCGCCAGCGAGATCGGTGTCTCCCATGTCACGGTTTCGCTGGCGTTGCGCGGCGATTCGCGCATTTCGGTCACCCGCCGGCAGGAAATTGCCGCGGCAGCCGAGCGCCTCGGCTACCGGCCGGACCCCATGCTCGCGTCGCTCTCGGCCTACCGCCAGGCCAAGAAACCCGTGGAGATCCGTTCCACCGTCGCCTGGCTCAACCAGTGGCCGGAGGCCCGCCAACTCCGGCGTTTCCAGGAATTCGACGCCTATTGGCGGGGAGCGCACGACTACGCGGTGCGTCTCGGCTACCGGCTTGAGGAATTCGTCGTGGGCAAGGACATGACCGCGGCGCGTCTTCAGCAAATCCTGCTCGCCCGCAACGTGCGCGGCATTCTCATTCCGCCGCACACGAACGGCCTCCATCTGCCCGATTTCGACTGGAGCCAGTTCTCGGTGGTCCGGCTCGGCATTTCCGTCAAAAGCCCGCGGGCCCACATCGTCACGAGCGACCAGAAGAATTGCGCCGCGATGGCCTTCGATGAAATGTGGGTGCGGGGCTACCGCCGGATCGCCTATGTCACCGCCCACCGGTTCGATCGCAACACCGGCGGCAATTTCCGGGCCGGTTACCTCAGCGCACAGGATGTTCACGTACCACTCCGCCGTCATCTGGCGCCGTTTTCGCTGAGCGAGGAAAACACTCCCGCCGACGTCCGGACCCTGCGCAAGTGGCTTCGAACCGCCAAGCCCGACGCCATCATCAGCGCCCTGGGCAATCTGCCGGAATTGCTGGATCGCGCCGGGTACCGCGTGCCCGACGATCTCGGCGTCGCCGTGCTCAGCCTGCTCGACGGACATTTCGATGCCGGGGTGGATCAAAACTCAATCGAAGTCGGCCGGGTGGCGATGGCAACCCTCGCGGCCCTGATTCACCAGAACGAACGCGGCGTCCCGCAATACTGTCGCCGCGTGCTGGTCGAGGGACGCTGGGTGGACGGCACCAGCCTGCCCAACCGCAGCTCCGCGAGCACGGAGCGCTGAGCCGCGTCGGCCGCCTACGAGTCGCCGTTCCGAGCCGGCCAAGGAGCGCGGATGCGCTGCGCGGCTTGCATTCTGCGCGGGCTGTGGCACGTTACCCGATTCTGTTCTTTGACGGTGCACGATGGCATCGGTCTTCCTGTTCCTTATCCCTTGGGACTTGTTACTTTTTCCTTTTGGGGGTGTTCCGGATTCGACCCTTGGTTGGAGTGCGCAGCTGCCTATCGAGAGCCGGAGGCCTCTCGTTAATCCCCCTTCGAAAAAAACAAACGGCAACAACGAAGAAATGCTAATGGCCGCCTAAGTGCGGTCACGTTTCCACTCTGACTCCTGCTAGGGGCTGGAAACGTCGACAGCAGGAATAGCGGTGAGGGCCGTCATGACCTCGCCGCCGTATCTTCAACCATGGCTGGCCGAAGAAGGAGCGCGCGTCCACGCGCCTTCCGAGGCGAGATCCAAAGCGACGCTATATAGGTAGATGCGGCGCGCGAAGGCCCGGGGCACAGGGGTTCAACTCCCCTCACCTCCACCATTTTTAACTTCCGCCGTTTTCCGGCTTGTGTCAGCTCTGCCCGGCGAGTTCTCCGGCGCCGGCAGTGGCATACCGGCCGCGCGCTCGATCAGCTTCCCCAAACTGCGCTCATCCCGGCTCACGTTGTCGACCGCGAGTCCGTTGATGAAAATCGTCGGCGTGCTGTTGATGCCGGCCGCGATTGCACGATCCCGCTGCATCTCGAGCGCGGGGCGTTGCGCGGCGAGGCGGGGCCCGAGGTTGGTGGTGTCGAGGCCGAGCTCGGCGAAGAGCTTTTCGATCGCGGGCAGATCGAGTCCGCCGCGCTTCTGCCGATCAAGCTGCAGCCGCCAGAGATCGAAATACTTTCCCGCCGACCGCGCCACCTCCAGCGCCTGCGACTGCAGCAGCGAGTAGTCCCACAATACGCGGGACAGGACATAAAACGCCGCCTGCTCGCGGTACCGTTCGGCGAGCGACTCGATCATGGCAAATGTGTTTTTGCAGCCCGGACAATTGGGGTCGAGGAAGGCGACCACCGTGACTTTGCCCGGCTGCCCGAGCGCGGGGGTTTCATTCGTAATCCACTCGCCGGTCTTCAACGCCGGAACGTTGAAATCGAATCGCGCCGGCTTCATCTCCAGCAGTTTCTCCGCTTCGATGAAATGCGGAAGCGAACGGCCCACCATCGCGGTGAATTTCTTGGCGTTCGAACCCTCGTCGAAGCCGCGCGTGCCCACGTGGTCGACGAAAAGCAACACGCCCGCGAGCGCGCCCATCGCCACAAAGCCCATGCCAGCCGCATAGCCCATCTCGGTCGCTCGCTGCCCGTCCGGGATCGGCACGAATCCCCCGCGCCAATACCGGACCGCGTGTAACACGAACAACACGGTGACAAAACCCGCCGACACAAGACACAGCGGACAAAAGGCCTTGGCCACCACCGCCTGATAAAAAACCAGGTAACCGGTGTATGGAAAAGCGAGGGCGACCGCGACCTCCGACGCCGTGTGGCTCGCGCTCGCAGCGGGTGCAGGCAGGACCATCCTGGCAAACGCCATCGCGGCGACAAAGAAATAGAACCCGTAGCCCAACGCCGCGACGGACACTCCGAGTAACTTGCTCACTTTGTCCAATTCCGCGCTACGACAGCCCTCCGTGCTCGCGGCCGCCGTGGATGTGGCGCCGATTCCCCAGCAACCGTGGTCGAAGTCGCGCTCCTTCTGAATCCAGAGGTGGATCGCGAGAATCATGCCGAGGAGCGAAACGAAAAATATGAGGCGATTGAGCATGGGGTGGTAATGGATGGGCACGAAGGAGCAGCCGGAACGGCGGGAATCTAGCGCCGGTCGCAACGCCGCCGGGGGGAAGACCAAGAAACCAAGGTGCGCACAAAGGACCGCGCGGCGTTGACCGGGGGCCCCGATGACTTGATCGTCAGGTCGGGCAAAACCACGCCTTGTCGCAGCCTGGACGGCCGTCCGAGTAGGTCGAAGCGGCCAGTTATAACAGTCGTTCAATGACTGTTGGCAGCTGGGCAAGACTGCATGTCCACTTCAGCTCCATCCCGCGGCCCAACGACCTTCGACTCGGCGCCCTGTCGCATCAGTTCTTCCGACCGACAAAAAAGGACCTGCCCATGCGGGCAGGTCCTACGCGGGTCAATGGTACCCGTTGCAAGCGGTGGCACCGCATTGGCTATGGCATGCGTTTATCATGCTGCTGACGCAGCTGCTGATAGCCTCGGGACACCCGGGATACATTGCCGAGCACTGGCTCCCAT
>DATCRM010000074.1:0-11334 GCA_036568985.1 Lacunisphaera sp.
CGAAGTTGCCCTGCGGCTCGATGAGCCAGCCGCGCTGGGCGATGCCCACGAGGGCAGCGCCGATCGAGGCGTCGCCATGCGGGTGGAGCTTCATCGCGGCGCCGACGACGTTGGCGACCTTGTGGAAGCGGCCGTCGTCCATGTCCCAGAGGGTGTGGAGGACGCGGCGTTGGACGGGTTTCAGGCCGTCGTCGATGTGCGGGACGGCGCGGTCGAGGATGACGTAGGAGGCGTAGTCGAGGAACCAGTTGCGGTAGGCCTGCGCAAGAGGGGCCTGCTCGTCCTGGACTTTCTGGCCCTTGGGGCGTTTCGGAGCCTGCGGCTCCTGATTTTCGATTTTCGATTCTGGATTTTCGATTGCAGGCGCAGCCGAGGCCGGGTCCTTTTCGTTTGGCGTTTGGCCCTTGGCGTTTGGCGTTTGCGGCTCGGCCGCCGGCGTGGCGTCGAGGGGGAGCTCGGGTTGTTCGTTTTTCTTGGTGGGTTTGCGTTTTGCCATCGAAAGTAAGTTTAGGGATTAAGTGGTATTCCTGGCTTGGAGTTGCCCGGTGCCCGCCTGCGCCCGGCAGGCTTCGGCGCGGCGTGTCCTTAGCAAGCTGAGGCGAGGTTCTTCTTGGCCATTTATTGAGGAAAGTGACGAGTGATCGGCAAAGTCTCCGGTGACAAGTGATGAATAACTGGGCCGGCTAGTGCCGAATGGATTTATTGCCGAAGGTTCATAGACCGGGAGACAAAGATTTTTCGAATGAAAAATTTCTATTCGCCAAACCCGGAAATTTGCTCGCTTCAGAGGAGAAAAGGTACGTGCTGGCGCACGTCCGTTGCAGGTATAGGGGATTTACCGATCCCCACTCAGAAAAAATACGGAACATCGGTCAATGACCTTTGTATAGGGTGCAGTGGCGCAAGGCCGGTCGCGCCACTCATGCTGAGGTCCGTCGGCTGCGTCACCATGCGCCGAGGGTCTTCATTGCGTGATGTCGCCATGACCGGGATGGGAAATCGCAGTCAATTTAAAATCCGCACACCGGCCGGTCAGGGCCAGGAGAAGCACATGAGAAAAGTTAATCGTAGGGCAGCCGGCGAACGGGCCGTGCGAATTTGTGGGCGGAGTGCGCCGCGATTGGTGCATGAGGTGCTGTGGCGGCCGGGATGAATTAATCCCTGGCCGAAAGCCTTTCCCCGAAAGGCCACCGGCCAGGCTGGTTCTTTCTCCCAGCACCGTTGACCAGGCTCCCGCGGAATTTCCTTCGCGCGATCGTCACGCGAATTTTTCCGGGCGCCTGTTTACGTTTCCCGTTTGAGACCGCACACCCATGAGCGCTTCCCGCCCCGGCGAAGCCTCGTCACCAGCAGAAGCCCAATCCCGATCACCGCACACGCATGATATATTTTTTCCGCACGCACACCCGCACACCGCTCCGCCCTCTTGCTCCTTTTCTCTTGCTGCCGCTCCCCGTCCCATGGGCCGCGCCCGCCGATGTTGCGGCGGGCACCACGCGATCACGGAGCTGATGCAGCAGCTTCACTCCGCATGAATGAAAGCTCCGTGCGATGAGCACTTTCGTTACGGAGAATTCAAAGACGGGCGCTTCGCCCTGTGAAAAATTTTCACGAGCAAAAACGAAGCGCGTAAAGCGCGGTAAAGACCGCGATCAAAAAAGTGAACGCACCGTAAACCCTGTGCGCGGTGCAAAGTAGAGCTTGGGATTCTCCGCGAATCCACCGATCCCTTGCGATTCACCTCATGTATCACCTCTCGTTTCGTCGGGCCATATCCTCACTCTCACTCTCCATCGTCGGGCTTGTGATGCTCGCGCCTTCCGCGCGGGCGATAACTGTCACGGTCGGCCAGACGGCCACGTTGTCGGCCACCGCCAGCGGCACCGCTCCGTTCTCGTACCAATGGTACAAGAATGGGACCGCAGTGGCGGGAGCCACGGCGCAAAATCTTGTGCTTAGCGGCGTCCAGCTGACGAGCGCCGGGACCTATACCGTCAAGGTGTCGAATTCCTTGGGCTCGACCCTGTCGACAGGGGCCAGCCTGGTCGTTCAGGCCCTCACTTCCACCCAGACCGCGCTGGCGGTCGCACCTCTCATTCTCACCCAGCCGGCGAGCCGGACGGTCACGGCGGGCAGCTCCGTCACCTTCTCCGTCGTGGCGTCGGGCACGCCGACGCCGACTTACCAATGGCGGAAGAACGGCGTCGCCATCAGCGGAGCGACTTCCGCCTCCTATACCATTGCCAGCACAACCACGGGCAGCGCGGGCAAGTATTCCGTCACGGTTACCAATTCCGCCGGCTCGGTAACCAGCACCAGCGCGACGCTGACGATCAACACCCCGCCGGTCATCACCACGCAGCCTGCGGGTAAAACAGTGATCGCGGGCGCCACCGTGACCTTGACGGTCACCGCGACCGGCTCGCCCGCGCCGACCTACCAGTGGCGCAAGAATGGCACCGCCATCACGGGCGCGACCAGCAGCTCCTATGTGCTGGCGGCCGTCACATCCGCCCAAGCCGGCACTTACAGTGTCGTGGTGAAGAATTCCCTCGGCACCGTCACGAGCAGCAATGCGGTGGTTGCGGTGAATCCTCCGTTACCGCCCCATGCCGACTTCAACGGGGACAAAAAGTCGGACATCTTCCTGCAAAACATCCTTACCGGCGAACATCGTCTCTGGCTCATGTCGGGCACCACCCGGACAAGTTCGGTGGTGATGGGCACGATGGACACGGATTGGGAGGTTGTCGGCCTGAGCGACTTCAATGGCGACGGGCTCAACGACATCCTCTGGCAGAATCTCGTGACGCGGGAATCCGCGCTGTGGTTCATGGCGGGTACGATAATGGCGGGCGGCACCTCCCTTGGGGTGGCTCCGACCGGGATGCTGATCGCCGGGACCGGCGACTTCAACGCCGACGGAATGCCCGACATCCTGTGGCACAACGTCAGCACCGGGGCCTACAGCATCCGTTTCATGAAGCGCACGACCCCGGGGACCTCGGTGGTCGTTGGCACCGGCCCGGCAGGCTGGACGGTGGCCGGCACCGGTGACTTCAATGGTGACCACAAGCCCGATATCCTTTGGCACAGGGCCTCGGATGGCGCGGCCCGGGTATGGCTGATGAACGGCAGCACCTTTGCCAGCGCCACCGACATGGGGGCGATGGGCGCCGGCTGGGTCATGGGGGGGACGGGCGACTTCAATGGCGACGGGAAAACGGACATCCTCTGGCAGAACACTTCCACCGGGGCGCGCAAGATCGCGCTGATGTCCGGCGTGACCAAGGTCAGCGAAGTTTCGCTGGGCACGGTCGCCCCCGAATGGATCATGGCGAATTGAGGCGAAATCGTGCAATAGGTGGGCGTCGGTTTCCACACCGACGCCTCTGTCGCTATAACGGGATTTCCCGATCGACACACCCCGCCCTACGGGTGGCAGCCTTCGCCCAACCGCTTCGGCCGCCAAGCCCCTCTTGATAGAGGGGATTTTCGCAGCGTGGGTTTGGCTTGGGTGCGACCATCAAAGAACAGCCCTACCGTCATCCTGAGCCGGGCGAAGGATCCAAGCGCGAGGCGCAGCTCACGACTTCCCTTGGCTGCTTCGCACGGCTCAGGATGACGGAGGCGAGGGTTATGATTGGTTCGATGCTTCGCTGCGCTCAGGATGACGAATCGGGTTTGAACCCCTAAACACCGAGAGCGCGGGTGGCGTGACGATCAACGCGCCGGAGTGGCTGAGCCGCTGTTGCGACGGGCGAGATCCGCGGAGTATGGGATGCGACTGGCGGTCCGGCCGCCTCGGTTTTCCGCGGTGAGCCAGGCGCGGGCGCGGCTGAATTCATCCATCAACTCATCGAGCCGGACCGGCTTGGAAAGGAAGCCATGCATGCCGGCCTCCAGGCAGGCGTCGCGATCCTCTTTCCGCGCGTGCGCGGTCAGGGCGAGAATGTAGGGCGGCCGGTCGCGCGGCACGTGGAGGCGCAACTCGCGCGTAGCGGCGAGGCCGTCGAGCTCGGGCATCTGAATGTCGGTGATGACGAGATCGTAGGGTTGGCGCGCCAGGCATTGCAGCCCCTCGAGGCCGTTGCCCGCGGAGTCGGCCTGATAACCCAGCCGGCCCAGCATGAGCAGAAGCACCCGGCGGTTCACGTGGTTGTCCTCGACGATGAGAATGCGCAGCGGGTGGCGCCGCGCGAAGTCGCGATCCAACCCCAACGCCGGCCGCAGCGTGCCGCCCTGAGTGGCGGCCTGGTGGCGGAGCCCATGTCCGACGGCGGCAAACAGTTCGCGCGGTTTCACCGGCTTGGTCATCTGTGCGATGACCGGTGTGGTGGCGGTGACATCCACTTCTCCATGGGAGGTCAGCAGGATGACGGGCGGAATCTTCACGCCGGGCAGGGCGCGCAGAGCGTCGACCAGTTCCGGCCCGCTCATGCCGGGCATATGGAAATCCAGCAGGATCAGGTTGAAACCGACTCCCTGCTTGAACTCGTCGAGGGCCGACGGGCCGTCCGATGCGCATACGACCGTGAGGCCCCAGCCGGTGAGCTGACGCTCGAGGATGCGGCGGTTGACGAGGTTGTCGTCCACGACGAGGACGCACTGGCCGTCCAAGTCGATGGGAGGAACTGCGACGGTTGGCGGCAGATCTTCCGGCAGGGGTTTGGCAAGTATGCTGAAACGAAAGGTGGAGCCGCGGCCGGGTTCGCTCGTCACGTCGATGTGACCGCCCATAAGCTCGACGAGTCGCAGGCTGATGGCCAGGCCGAGGCCCGTGCCGCCGTAACGGCGCGTGGTGGATGAATCGACCTGGGAAAAAGACTTGAAGAGCCGGTCCCGGCGGTCGGCCGGGATGCCGATGCCGCTGTCTTCAACGCTGAACCAGAGCCGTTGGCCAGCGTCGGTCGGTTCGGCGGAGAGCGTCACGGTGATGCCGCCCTGTTCGGTGAATTTGACGGCGTTGCCGACGAGGTTGACGAGCACCTGGCGGAGCCGCGTGCTGTCGCTGTTGACGAGCTCGGGCACGCCGGGTTCATAGCACAGGCCGAGCTCGATGTTCTTCTCCACGCAGCGGACGGCGAACATGTCGAGCGCCTGTTCGACGCAGATGCGCGGGTCGAACACGTGTTCCTCGAGCTCGAGCCGGCCGCTCTCGATCTTCGAAAAGTCGAGGATGTCACTGATGATGGCGAGCAGGGCATCGCCGCTCTGGCGGATGGTCTCGACGCATTCGCGCTGTTCGCGGTCGAGCGGAAAGTCGAGGAGCAGGCTGCTCAGGCCGATGATGGCGTTCATCGGCGTGCGGATCTCGTGGCTCATGTTGGCGAGAAACTCGCTCTTGGCCCGGTTGGCGGCCTCGGCGGCCTGCACCGCGGCGCGCCCGGCGGCCTCCACGGCGTGACGCTGCTGGATGAGTCCGTCAAGGGTGCGGGTCAGCGCCAGCAGATCGTCGCCGGCGGGGCCGGCGGTCTGGTCGTCCTGCCGCAGGGCGCGCACGGCGGCCCGGAGATGCTGCAGGACGGCCTGATTCTGCGCATTCTGGATCTTGAGCAGTTCGTTGGCCGCCACCAGTTCGGTCGAGCTGAGCTCCATCGCGCGATCAGTGAGCCGGCGGTCGCCGTCGTATTGCTGGTAAGCTTCCTCGACGGCGGCCAGCAGGCCCTGCAACGCGGGCGGCGGTTCGCCCGGACCGAGGTGCTTGCGAATCTGGCGTTGGAGCAGCCGGTGCATGGACTCAGTCCTCGCGGAAGCTGGTGATCGTCATCGTCTGGTTGTGCAGCTGGCAGGCCACGTTCCTGCCGGCGGGCGCAAGTTCGCCGTAGGAATAGAAACCGGTGAGGATGGCGTCGGGGCCGAGGACGGCGCGGACGCTCTCGGTTTCCTCCTCGGTGCGCTGGCCGAGCACGATGCGGCGGCCGACGCAGCTGACGCAGACGACCAGGCTGGCGGCCTGGTTGGGCAGCTGTTCGGCGGCGGCGGCGGCGCCATCGATCAGCTCCTCGTAGGAGGCGCGCATGAACCGCACCCGCGAGCCGACGGGGATGTCGCCGGCGAAAGTCATGCTCTGCGCCGGTTCGTCGATCGAGAGGATGGTGCGCACGACGGTCTGGGCGGAACCGGGGGCGTTGACGCAAAGGGGAAAGCGCAAGGCGGACCCGGGGAGGCGGGCGGCTTCGGCGCCGAGGTAGGTTTTGTAGAGCGCCAGCGCGGATTTGCCGTCCAGTTCAAAGAGGGTGTTGGCGTGGGCTTTCGTGACTTCGCGTTCGGGGCCGAAGGATTCCCAGCCGCCGGCCGAGCCGAAGCTCACGCGCAGGGCGTCGCCATAAAAGCCGACCGCAACGATGCGGCCTTTGACCGGCTGCTCGTCGAGCCCGACGAGGGTTTTTTCAAAGCGGTTGCCGTCACCGGCGAGACCGCCGGTCAGCAGGACGCCGTTGGCCAGATGCTCGTTGAATCCCCGGGCGAGTTCGGTGCCGTTGACGAGCGCGCCGTCGGACACGACAAAAACATGCACGAGTCCGGGACGACTGAGTTTGCCGGCGAGCTCCCGCCCGGCGGCGTAGCTTTCGTCGACATGGCGCACGCTGGTTGCGGCGCAGCTAACCGTTGTCTTCTCGAAGAAGACGGCGGTCGCCGTGATCCGGTCCTCGGTCACTTCGGTGTTGGTGATCTCGCCCGAAGTGGAGGCGACGACCAGATGGGCTCCGGGATAAGTTTGGCGGATGTGATCGAGACCCTCACCAGCTTCAAGAAGATGGCGTCCGCCGAAGACGAGTACCATTTGGGGCTTCCGTGCAGCCAGATTGCCTTGGCGTTTGCTCCATCCCGCGCCGGGTTCATAGAGGAGCTGCTCGGCTTCCATGCGGCGGAGCCTAGCGGCTCTATGCGTCTCGTCTATCCAAGAAACACCCTAGAACCTATCTGAATATCCGCCCCGTCGTGAATTAGTGAAGGGCTGGTCTCCTGACCAGCCGCGGCCGGTCGGGAGACCGGCCCTCCAGATGCTGGCTATACTCTATGGCCTGAGCCGCCCCTCTTCAGGCTTCGACGAGGTCTTTCTCGACACGCAGATTGTCGATGATGAAGTCCTGGCGCTCGGGGGTGTTCTTGCCCATGAAGAAACTCAGGAGTTCGTCGGAGCTGTAGAGGTGGTGGAGATTCACCGGGTCGAGGCGGATGTTCTCGCCGATGAAGTCCTTGAATTCGCCGGCGGAAATTTCGCCGAGGCCCTTGAACCGCGTGATCTCGTGGCTGGCGCCGCACTCGACGATGGCGGCCTGCTTCTCCTGTTCGGAGTAGCAGTAGCGGGTGATCTTCTTGTTGCGGACGCGGAAGAGCGGCGTCTGCAGGATGTGAAGGTGGTTGTTGCGGATGACGTCGGGGAAGAACTGGAGGAAGAACGAGAGCAGCAGCAGGCGGATGTGCATGCCGTCGACGTCGGCATCGGTGGCGATGACGATCCGGTTGTAACGGAGGCCGTCGAGTCCGTCCTCGATGTTCAGCGCGGCCTGGAGAAGGTGGAATTCCTCGTTTTCGTAGATGACCTTCTTGGTGAGACCGTAGGTGTTGAGCGGTTTGCCCTTGAGGGCGAAGACGGCCTGGGTCTGGACATCGCGCGTGGCGGTGAGGGAGCCGGCGGCCGAATCGCCCTCGACGATGAAGAGCGTGGATTCCTCGGAGCGCGGGTTGCGGTCGCCCAAGTGGAGGCGGCAGTCGCGGAGCTTGCGGTTGTGGAGCGAGGCCTTCTTGGCGCGCTCGCGGGCGATGTTGCGGATGCCGGCGAGCTCCTTGCGCTCGTGTTCGTTCTCCTCGATCTTCTGTTTGATGATCTCGGCCGTCTCGCGGTTCTTGTGCAGGTAGGTATCGAGCGCCTGCTGGACGAATTTGCCGACGAATTCCTTGATCGAGGGGCCCTTGGGGCCGACGTCGGTGGAACCGAGCTTGGTTTTGGTCTGAGACTCGAATACCGGTTCCTGGACGCGCACGACGATCGCGGCATCGATGGACTGGCGCACGTCGGCGGCGTCGAAGTCCTTTTTGAAATGGTTGCGGAGGGTCTCGACGAAGGCCTCGCGGAAGGCGGCGAGGTGCGTGCCGCCCATGGTGGTGTGCTGGCCGTTAACGAAGGACCAGTATTCCTCACCGTAGTGTTTGCCGTGCGTGACGGCGATTTCGATGTCCTCACCCTCGAGATGGATGATGGGGTAAAGGGGCTCGCCGGAAATTTCCTTGGCGAGGAGGTCCTTGAGCCCGTTCTCGGATTTGAAGGGCTTGCCGTTGAGTGTGAGGGTGAGGCCGCGGTTGAGGAAGGCGTAGTTCCACAGCATGTCCTCGATGAACTCGGTGCGGAACTTGAAGTCCTTGCCGAAAAGCTGCTCATCGGGGGTGAACTCGATGATGGTGCCCGTGCGTTCGTCGGTCTTGGTGACGCGCGATTGGGACTTCAACTTGCCCTTCTCGAACTCAACGACCTTGGTCTCACCGTCGCGGATGGCTTGGGCGCGGTAGGTGATGGAGAGGGCGTTGACGGCCTTCTGGCCGACGCCGTTGAGGCCGACGGCCTTTTGGAAGGTTTCGGAATCGTATTTGGCGCCGGTGTTGATGATGGAGACGCAATCGACCAGCTTGCCGAGCGGAATGCCACGGCCGTAGTCGCGGACCTTCACAGAGCGATCGGTGAGCTCGACCTCGATCTTGCGGCCGCCGCCCATCATGAATTCGTCGATGGAGTTATCGATGGTTTCCTTGAGCAGCACATAAATGCCGTCCTCGGCATGGGCGCCGTTGCCGAGCCGGCCGATATACATGCCGGGGCGGAGGCGGATATGCTCGAGGGAGCTGAGGGTCTTGATGCTGGCTTCGGTGTAGTTGGACGCCATGGAGCGGAAGTGAAAGTGGAGGTGAGAGGGAAAGGTGCCCGCCGTTGTCCCGCGGAGCAGGACTGTGGCGCGGCTCGTTTATCCCGCAGAGGCGGGAAGGCGAGGAAAGGTGAGGAAGAACTGATGGAAGTATCAAGTGCCAAGTGACAAGTGCCGGATGCCGGCTTTTTGCGCCGTTCCGCGATGGGCAGCGAAAAGAAGACAATGCGGACAAAACACTAAATCAACTGGTTCCCGCACCGATGTGGGAGTATATTAACCGTGATGAGCATGAGTGTTTCCGCCAATTCCCCTACTGGCGACCACGCGCCGTGGATCAGACCGGATAGCGCCACGTCGACTGTAGACCGGCTGCGTCCCGGGCAAAGAGACCGGCCGCGCATCGGTTAGCTCAAATTTTCCAACCCCATGCCCCGTATTCTTGTCATCGACGACGACGATTTGATCCGCAATCTGGTCCATCGCGCCCTGACCAAAGCAGGGTACGAGGTGACCGTTGCGCCCAACGGACGAAAAGGACTGGCTGCATTCCAGGCGGCGCCGGCGGATTTGGTTGTCACCGACATCATCATGCCGGACATGGAGGGTCTCGAGGTCATCATCGAGTTCAAGCGGCGGGCCCCGGGATTGAAGATCGTCGCCATGTCGGGCGGAGGTGCGGCGTGGAATTCCGACTACCTCCAGATGGCCGAGAAGCTCGGCGCCAGCCGCATTCTGCACAAGCCCTTCTCTCCCTCTGATCTGTGCGCTCTGGCGGGTGAGTTGCTGGGTGGGCCCGCGCCCACGCTGCAGCCGACCTGAAGATCAGGGCGGCGGTTGTCCCGCAGGCGATGGACCGCCTGCTAATAAAGCTCCGTTAAGGGGCTGATTTCCCGAGCGACACACCCCGCCCTGCGGGCAGCAGCCTTAGCCCAAGCGCTTCGGCCCGCCAGGCCCCTCTTGATAGAGGGGATTTTCGCAATGTGCGGGGAACTCAACGGAGTCGTGTTAAAGAGCGGACTCAGCAATGGAGGGGCTGTTTTTCACCGGGCCTTGGGCGAGCGCCCGGGCGATGGCGTGGCCGAGCTCGGCGAGGGCGACCGGTTTGCGGATCACTTCGCGGATTCCGGCGGTGCGGGCGCGCTGGGCTTGCTGAGCATCGATGAGCCCGGAGGTGAGGATCACAGGGAAACCGGGCCGGGCGCCGAACACCTTGGCGGCGAGATCATAGCCGGAATACTCCGTCATGGCGTAGTCGGTCACGATCAAGTCAAAGCCCGCGGGTTGGGCAAAGAAGCGTTTGAGAGCATCGCGCGGGTCGGAGGCGCAGGTAACGCGGTAGCCGAGATGTTCCAGCTGGATGCGCAGGCCGTTCAGCGCGGTGGTGTCATCATCGACGAGCAGGATGCTTTCGCCGCGGCCGCGTTCGAGCGCCGTCTCACCCGCCGGCACGCTGGTGGTGGTTTCGCCCTTGGCGGGTGTAACCATCACGGGCAGGAAGACCTCGAAAAGGGTGCCCTGGCCCGGCATGCTCTGGACGAAGATGGCGCCTTGGTGGTGTTGCACGATGCCGTGTACAACGGCGAGGCCCAGGCCGGTGCCCTTGCCCTGTTTTTTCGTGGTGAAAAACGGCTCGAAAATGTGGGCCAGGATTTCGGGCGTCATGCCGCGGCCGTTGTCCCGCACCGAAAGCAGCACGTAGGGACCGGCGCTCAGGCCAAGTCGCAGCGAGGCCTGCTCGGCGGTGACTTGCACCTGGGTGAGATTCACCTCGAGGCGGCCGCCCTGCTCCGGCAGCGCATGCCAGGCATTGGTGCACAGGTTCATCACGACTTGGTGGATCTGGGTGTCGTCGGCGATGACCGGCGGGCACGCGGGATCGATTTTCGAATCGATCTGGACCATCGTGGGAATCGTGGACCGCAGCAAATGCAGGGCCTCGCCGACCACGATCTGCAGCTTGCGCGGAGTCATCTCGCTCTCGTGTTTGCGACCGAAGGTCAGGATCTGTTGTACCAGCTCCTTGGCGCGGAGGCCGGCAAGGCCGATGTTTTGCAGCCATGGAGTGGCGGGATGATCGGCGGGCAGCTCCAGGCGGGCGACCTCGGCGGAACCCAGCACGCCGGTAAGGATGTTGTTGAAATCATGGGCGATGCCGCCGGCAAGCGTGCCGAGCGACTCCATCTTTTGCGCCTGACGCAGCTGGTCCTCGAGCTGGTGTTTCGTCGTGATGTCTTCCGCCACGCCCGCAATGCGGTTGAGTTTGCCGGTGGCATCCCGGATGGGGAAAGCCCGGTCATGGATCCAGCGCACTTTGCCGTCGGGCCGTACGATGCGGTATTCGAGATTGTAGCTGCCCGTGGCGGGCAGGGCGGCGGCCGCGCTTTGGATCCGGTTCTGGTCATCGGGATGAACGGCTTCGAACCACGATTGGGGCCGGGCCTGGAGACTCTCGCAGGTGCGGCCGAAC